>DATKKB010000024.1:0-27759 GCA_035543095.1 Anaerolineaceae bacterium
TCGAATTTTATAAAACTCCACCCCCTCGTATCAAATAAGGGTGGCTTTTTTGTGGAAGTCTGACCCCCGCAATAAAGCCATCTTTTTTCGGTTAGTTCCTTAACTACTTTTAAAACCGTCAGACTTTGCTTTGGCGCAACCGAAGGCTGTTAGTTACCACGAAGATGCTGCTGAAGGCCATCGCTCCGGCGGCCAGCATTGGATTCAACAAACCGGCCGCTGCAACCGGAATCAGGATTACGTTGTAAAAGAAAGCCCAGAACAGGTTTTGGCGAATGGTTGCCAGCGTTTTTTGCGACAAAGAAATGGCCCGTGGCACTCCTCTCAGGTCTCCGCTCATCAAAGTGATCGGAGCCGCAGCCATTGCCACGTCCGTACCGGTGCCGATTGCCAGACCGACATCAGCCTGGGCTAAAGCCGGGGCGTCATTGATCCCATCGCCGACCATGGCGACAATAAAACCGGCTTCCTGCAGCTTTTTAACCTCGGCGACCTTTCCGTCAGGAAGTACATCTGCCAGGATCCGGTCGACGCCAACCTGGTCGCCGATTGCCTGAGCCGTGCGCTGGTTGTCCCCGGTGATCATCGCCACCTGCAAGCCCATGCGGTGCAGCTCCTGGATGGCCTCACGGCTGCCGTCCTTGATTGTGTCAGCCACCGCAATAACGCCTTTTACCTCGCCATCCACGGCGACAAGCATCGCCGTTTTTGCATTTTCCTGAACCTTGTCCACCTCTGAAGCCAGCCCATCCAGGCGATACTGGTGCGAATTCATCATGCGCAGGTTGCCAACTGCTACCTGGTGACCGTCAACTTCTGCTTTGACGCCCAACCCGGTTTCCATTGTGAATCCCAGGGGTGCCTCTATTGCCAAATTTCGGTTGCCAGCCTCGGCGACGATTGCTTCACCCAGGGGATGCTCGCTCCCCTTTTCGACGCTTGCAGCCAATCGCAGCAGCTCGCTTTCACCAGGGGCGAAATTCTTCACAATGATGTCCGTCACAGCCGGCTGGCCGCGCGTGATCGTGCCGGTCTTGTCCAGCACCACCATCTTTACCTTCCCGGCGCGCTCCAATCCTTCGCCGGACCGGAACAGGATACCCATTTCGGCGCCTTTGCCGGTGCCCACCATGATGGCGGTCGGAGTCGCCAGACCCATGGCGCACGGGCAGGCGATAACCAGAACAGCCACCATATTGATCAGGCTGCGCGTGAACGTTGATGTTACCGCTCCAGCCGGGGCCGGAATCAAGAAGGACCACACCAGGAAAGTCACCAATGCGATTGCGATAACGACCGGCACGAAGACTTCTGACACCCGGTCGGCCAGTTTCTGTATGGGGGCTTTGCTCCCTTGGGCTTCTTCAACCAGGCGGATGATCTGGGCCAGGACGGTTTCCCGGCCAACCCGGGTCGCTTCAAATTTAATCAAACCCGACTTGTTGATCGTGGCGCCGGTCACTGCGTCGCCGGGAGCCTTCTCAACCGGCAGGCTTTCACCCGTCAGCATCGATTCATCCGCCGACGAGCGGCCTTCTACCACCACACCATCCACCGGTATCTTTTCGCCCGGGCGGACGATCACAAAATCTCCAACCAGCACGTCGTCGACCGGGACATCCTGCTCGATTCCTGCACGGATGACTCTCGCCGTCTTGGCGCGTAACCCCATCAGTCTCCTGATGGCTTCACTCGTGCGGCCTTTGGCCATAGATTCCAGGTATTTTCCGAGGCGGATCAACGTGATTATAACTGCTGCAGTCTCAAAATACACTTCGCCTGCCACCAAACCTATCACCACCGCCAGCGAGTAGAAATAGGCGACCGAACTGCCCATGGCGATTAGTACATCCATGTTGGCCGATTTATTCTGAAGCGCTTTAAATGCTCCCTCATAATATTGGTATCCAACGTAAAACTGGACCGGTGTAGCTAAAGCCAGCATGATCCATTTTACGAGCGGTTCATCCTTCCACGAGACTGGCAGGAAACCCAGGTTGGGGCCCATTGCAAGTATGAACAACGGGATCGTGAAAATTAGCCCGATGATCAGGAGCCGGCGTTGGTTTGCGATTTCGGTTTCGCGCGCTTTTGCCTCAGCGTCCTCGGTCTGCCCGCCCAGGTCGAAGGATGCAAACCCGGCCGCGTTGACCGCCTTGCGGATTTCACCCTGGCTGATCAGGGTCGGGATATAGCGAATTTTTACTGTCTCATTAGTGATATTCGCCTGCACCGCCTCAACCCCATCGATTTTAGCCAGCGCTTTTTCAAGCCGCCGCGCATCGTTGGAATCTGAGAGGTTGCGAATCGCCAGGGAAGCCTCGCCCTCTGCCACGTCGTATCCAACCTTTCGGACCCGCCCAATGATCTCGTCCAACCCGAGTCTGGCAGGATCGTATTCAACGGTCGCTCGTTCAGAGGCTAAATTAACGGCTGCGCCGGCAACTCCATCCAACTTTTTTAAGTTGCGCTCAATGGTTGCCACGCAGTTTGCGCAGGTCATTCCCGTTATGGGTAAAACTATTTGTTTATTTTGGGTCATTATTGTTTTATTACACTTCGAATCTTTTCCGGCAGGGCTGCCGCCGGAAAAAAACCATTTCAGATAAGGTTATTTCGCAACCGGATAATCGATTTCTGCCAGGGTTGTTTCGATCTGCTGCAGCGTTGCCGGTGCTTCATACGTTATCGTGACACGTTTCGAATCAACATCGCCCTGCACGGAGCTCACGCCGGGCAGTTCAACCAATTCCATCGAAATGGTGTGGACGCAATGTTTGCAACTGATGTTCGGAATGGTATAAGTTACAGTGTTCATTTCTATCTCCTCTGATTGATTTATACTTTTTTGGCGGCGTCGAAAACCTCGCCGATTTCTTTCAATACTCGTTCACGCTCAGCCGGATCCTCTCCCCGGACAGCCGTGATCAGGCAGCTATTCAGATGACCTTCCAGAACCATGCTGCTGATCTTGTTTAACGCCGCCTGGACTGCCTGGATCTGGCGAATAACGTCGATACAGTATTCATCCTGTTCAACCATGCGCTCGATGCCACGCACGTGACCTTCTACATTCTTCAATCTTGCCAAAACATCCGAGTTTTTCATATATTCTCTGCCTATACCCCCCCCCATGGGGGAGGGGATTATAAATTAAGTATATCTATACTGACCTTAATTGTCAAGATGCCCATTTAAATTGACCCGGGTCCATTTTGGGCTGGTAACTCCCTTAATAGACCCGGATCACTTTTTACATGGACCAGATAAAAAATCAGCGAGAGACGGCCAGCTTGACGACTTTCCCGCGGGAATTTAACGTCACGCGAGCGTATTTGAGGTGGATGTGCTGTGATTCGATAATCTTTTTACTGACCGTGACCACCACCCCGTTGCTCTTGGCGGTCGTCACCGTTCGCGATCCGATCTCTGAAGTCGGGCAGCTATGGCGTGTCCCATCGCACGATTCGTGCTGCAGGCTCACAACTACCTCCGGCTCTTCGACGCCCGGCAAATAACCAGCCACTGCGGCTTTGACCTGGTTCAACACCTTGGCGGAAACGGGCTGCATGCCCTGCTCGGAAACCTGGCGGTCGCAGATGGTCTTCACCTCAGCCCGGTTGCGAGCGCGGGTCACACCCTTGGAATGAGCCGCATTGGTATCGTATCCAGCCAAAGGATCTCCGTACAGGACGAAGGAGATCAGCGTTTTCTGGTCTTCCCCATCCAGAAAGCCCTGGCGCTGTGTCATCTCTTTAACCAGCTCGATCTTGGCCTGCATGAGCGATTCACCCACCGTCAAGCCCTCTTTCATGTGGCGCCAGAAGAATGAT
This sequence comes from Anaerolineaceae bacterium, assembly GCA_035543095.1. Classification (GTDB taxonomy): domain Bacteria; phylum Chloroflexota; class Anaerolineae; order Anaerolineales; family Anaerolineaceae; genus UBA700. The sequence goes on from DATKKB010000024.1 coordinate 3,834, forward strand.
CCGAGCAGGTCCGCTCCGATCAACGGCGATCCTACCGATCCATAGGAAATCACGGTTGAGCCCACAAAGCTGTTTGTTCCGATGAGCATGAATTTCAATGCCAACGATTCATCTTCTTTTTTATCGATAATATTGGCTCCGTAGCATGCTTCCGTATAGATCACCTGCGGCGCGTGCCCGTTTTTCGTGAGGTTGGTTGGGCTCAGTGCAATGGGATAATCTGGACCGGACAGGTTACTGGCAGAATCGCGTTGACCGTACCAGTTAGGGCCATCCTCAATCCCATGCAGGTTAAAGTACCCTAAAGGCGTCGCTGCGATCTGCTCGCCTGAGACGCTGCTGGATTGTTCCGGCGGTGAGCTGATCAGGCTGCCTTTTTCTGACAGGACTTTGAATACTTCGGTGGAAGATTGTTTCCAAACCTCTGCGGTGTATCCAAATCCCGGGTCTTTACGACTAATAGACCTTGATTTTAAGAATTCCAGCAGCCAGGTAATTATCGTTGCCAGCGTAGGCATGGTTTTAGCTGATTTGCCATGATAGCGGATGATCCCGCGCAATTGTTCCAGCAGCAGGCCTGCGTCGGTCCCGCTACCGCCGGATATCCGGCCGAGCGGCCATTCCGGCACGAAATAATTTGAATCCAGCGTCGTATATGGGTTATCCGAAGGCACGTCTTTGTCTGCGTCGTCCGTAGGATTGGGCAATTTATGGTACGGAACCACTTCCGGCCCGCCCACGATCAGCACCGATCCGATCATCTGGCCTTTCTTCACCAGGGCGCCATCCAGGTCGGTCAGCGCCAGCTTGATCTTCCAGGGATCGAGCGTGTCGACCGGCTTCAATCCTAATTTGCTCATGTTTGTGGCTTCGTCCGGCAGAAAAACCATCGATCCCCACCCCGGGTGTTTTGCAATCAAGTCGCCGATATTCTTCATCAAGTTTTCGATGACTTCCCTGGTCTGCGGCCCGTACTGTTGTTCCAGCCCTTTGCGGGTTGAGAGGAGGACGTATAGCGGGTAGCGTCCGTCAGCCCTACCGAGAGAAGGCCTCTTCATCCGTTTCGCCAGGCGTTCGAACGTCTCTTCAACCGATTGGACCGTCTCAGGGGAGACATGCGAAATGTATTTTTTTTCTTCGCTCTTATCGGCGTCAGCTCCCACGGATCCTGATAAGCCTACCCCGCTTCCTGGCCTGGTTTGGTCCGGTGAAACAGCCGGCCTGGCGGGCGGGATGATAATGTCGCCCGTGGCAAGCTGGTTGCGCCCTAATTGGGCGGCGACCGGCGCTGGAATCGGGAGGTCGAAATAAACTTCAAGCGTTTCAGGCCAAAGCGGGCGATAACGGTGGTCGCTGCCCCACAGCCTGGAGGCCACCTGTCCGGCCGAATCCCCGGATACGCACTGGTGAAGCAAGCTGACGGCCTTGGCTTCATCGCCGAACGCGACCTCGCCTTCCGCCAGGTAAAGTCCAAACTGCAGGCAGTCTGGCCAGCGAGTATGATACACGTTCGCCAGTTGGTGGCAGGCCTCCGGCTGTCCTTCCAGGGAGGTCAAGCGAATATGGGTTACCGCCACAAGCGCCAGGTCCGGCGTCATGGCGATCACCTGCTGGATAGACCGGTCAGCCAGCTCCTGGCTGCCCTGCATCATCGCCTGGCGGGCCAGGCGCAATTGCTTACCCCATTCCGGGATCACCTGGCCTGCCTCGAGCTCTCCGCCCAATGCATACACGCAGCCCAGCAGGTTTTCCAACTGCTTATTACCCTGCGCCCGGTAGCATTGCAGCAAACCGAGCCTCGCATCCAAAAATTCCGGATCCAGTGCGCATAATTTTTCGAAAATCGCAGTTGCCTGGGCGGTCCGCCCCTCACCCAATTGTGCTTTTCCGAGGTAGCAATTCACCCATAGATCGCCCGGAAAAGTAGCCAGCCACGATAACGCTGCCTGGCGTGCAAACCGGAAGGATCCGGCCTGAATGGCAGCATCCAGTACCTGCAAATAGTCCCGCCTGGATAACAATTTATCTCCTGACATCCTGGTTCCAATAGGTTTCATGGGCGGTGCTAGCCTCCTGCGAATTGTGGATTAAGTTCAGTGTGATGACGGCACCCAATTGTCGGCGAATATTAACGTCCTCAGGCGCCAGTTCCGCTGCCTTGCGCAGCAAGGCTTCGGCGCCCAGGTAATCTTTTCCGTCTCTTAACATCAAGGCCGCATTGTAATAGGCTCGATAATCCTTCGGCGCCACTTTTGTGGCCGCCTGGAAGATATCCAACGCTTCTTTCGTCTCGCGTCGTTCCTGGTATGTGCGGGCCAACTCCAGGTATGCATCCAACATCTCGGGGTCGTTCTGAATGGCCGAGCTCAAAAAGTGGACTGCGTTATCAAGCTGACCTTCTCCGTGCTGAAGCGATCCCATCAAATAATTGAGTTCGGGATGGGCAGGCGCCAGTTTTAAGGCTTCGGTGATGGTCTTCGACGCTGCCTTGAAATCGTTGCAATCTACCTGCGCATGTCCCAAACCCGCCAGGATCTCAACATCCTCCGGATTCTCATTCGCAAGCTGCTGCAGCAACGGCAGGGCAACCAGCGCTCCCTTCAAGTGATAGATCAACCTGGCCCGTTCCGTCTGGACACGGGGGCTGTTTAAGGTATCTTTCGCCTGGTCGAGAATTGCCAGGGCTTCGCTCGACCTATCCATCTTGATAAGTACCTTGACGTAGAACAACAAGCTGACCTCATTGGATTGGTCGCGGGTCCAGGCTCGTTGGGCGCATTGAAGGGCAGCTTCCTTTTCCTCCATGGCCAGGTAAATTTCACCGCACAGCAATACGGGCTGAGCTGAATCGGGATCCAGACTGCTGGATTTTTCGGCGCATTGGAGCGCAACATTGAACTGATTTGTCTGGCGGTAGGCCTGCGCCAGCATGTACCAGAGATCCGAGCGGTTTGAATTTGACCGACTGGCTGCCTCCAGCGCTGTAATTGCCTGGAAAGGTTGGTTATTACGCAAATAAGCTCCTCCCAATGCCATCCCGAACTGGAAATTTTCCGGCGACAACCTGACCGCTGCTTCCCAATGATCAACGCATTCCTGCTTTTGTTCTAACACGCCAGCCAGCTCAGCAGCCCAGGCCTGCCAGAGGGGTTCATCCGGCCAGAAGGAAAGCGCCTGCTTCAAGGCCGCATAGGCGTCGGACAATTCACCCAGCTTCTTGGCGATCAATGCCAGGGTGATCCATCCCAGGATTTGATTCGGGCGTTTTTCAACGACCAGCCGGGCGATATTCAACCCTGTTTCCGGATCGGTGTGGAGGTAAGTCAGGGCTACTTGCGTTTGAATGCTCTGTGTATCTTTGAATTGTTCCCCTACCTGGATTGCCCCCGCCAGGTTTTCAGCCCTTCTCAATCCCGCCACCAGGATTTCTGCGGCATCGGTATCAGGCAGCAAATCGTTAAGGGCATGCAGGTTCTGGGTAGTTGGGCGGAAAGCAGCCCTACCCCTCACCCGCCAGGTTTCAATTTCGGGTGCGTTGCCAAAGCGGGCTGCGTTTTGAACGGCCCTTTCGAACTCTTCGTACCGTTCATCAGATAAAGAAGCCTCGCCGGGCAGCGCATGGACGCATTGCACCTCAGCATACAACCGCTGGCGCTCTGCCATGTTTGCCAGGACCTTGCCCAGCCCAAGATGTGCAAATGGCTCGTTCGAAAATTTCTTGACGTACTCCCTGAACAAATTGAGCGCTTCCGCCCAATGCTGAGTCTCGAGTGCAGCCAGACCCAGCCAATAATCCGGGAAACACCACTCCGAACCGGCTTGGATGCAGCTCCTGGTGGCTTTTTCGAGCGCTATTTCAAAAGCTTCGTTCGCTTTGATCCAATCTCCCTGCTTCACCAGCAGGCAGGCGTAAGCTGCCTCGAGCCTTGCATTTTGCGGATCGATTTCAAACCCTTTTTCAATCAAGCTTTGAGCCTGATCGACCTCAGTTTCACCAAAAGCCTCTGCGCTGACAGCCAGCAGAGAAACGGCAGCAGACCGGACCGGATCTGCCATCTTGTTTGGATCGATCTTTTCATAATCAAATTCAGCCGCAGCTTTGGCCGCCCGGTCTTTTAAGTTCATGGCGATCGCCCAATCCGATACCATCAGCGCAAATTCAGGGCTTTCAGGTTTTAACTCGTAAGCCAATTCGGCGTGCTGTAGCGCCGCCTGCAGGTTACCCGTGCGGCGGTATAAGTATGCAAACCGAACGTGAATCTGCGCCAGGTCGCAAATTGACGCAATCCAGGCCGGATCTACGAAATCTGAAGTAGCAAGCCTTTGCCAGAAAGAGCTTTTTTTACTCTCGGAGGATTTCGCCTGATTTAAGCCGTGTTCCAGGCAGGCGATTGCAGCTTCGTAGCGTTCAAGCTGGGTCAGCAGGTCTGCTTGCAAAATATACAGGTAGCCATCGTCCGGGTCGTTTTCAATCGCTTTGAGGACGATTTCCAGTCCGGAAGCAAATCTGCGATCCGACCATAATAGGTGCGCCAGCTCGACCAGGATGGCTTTGCTGGGCGAAATCGTTTCCTCAGCAGCCCGCTCGAAGCAGTGGATGGCATTCTCCAGTTCACCGGCCTTGAAGTAAATTGTCGCTGCCTGCCGCAATACTTCTTCCGGCAAAGGCTTTATCTCAAGCAGTCGTTCGAGCCCATCGCTGGCAGATTTAAGATCGCCCATGGTCTGGTAAAGATTTGCCATCCGAATCCAATACTTCGGGCAATTGGGCGCCAGTTGGGTCGCTACGTTCAAAGCGTGTACTGCCTCGAGCGGCTCGTCCATTGAAATCATCAATTCCGCAAACCAGCTAAGGTTTTCAAGATTGTCCGGCGCCAGCTTTAATGCAGTGCGCGCCGCCGTCATTGCCTCGCTCACCAGATCCCCAGCCTGGAAGGCCTCCGCCAGCAGGTGATGCAGCCCGATATTTTCAGACTGGTTTTGCAGAGCTTCTTGCAGCGATGCCAGGGCATTTGATACCTGGCCCATTTTCAAGGAGACTTTGCCCAACCCGGCCTGCAGGCGGCTGCGCACCGATGGTGAATTGGCTTCGGGCGTATCTAGCAGTGCCAGGTAACGGCTATGCGCCTGTTCGAGGTCGCCTTTTTCAGAGAGAACTTCTGCTTTCAAAACCCTGGCTTCGAAATTATCCGGCATTTTTTCCAAAGCCATATCCAGCGCATGATCTGCTGCTGAAAGATAGGATTGAGCAAGGTCAGGCATTTCAATGGAGCATGGATCGTCCCCGATCAGCGTCTCTGCAAACAGTACGTACCATTCAGGGTCGGGGTTTTCTTTCTTTAAAGCAGATTCCATCGCCGGAATAGCGCTCTCGCGGTCGCCCATTGCTATGGCCGCCTGGGCAAACGTGAAAGCCAGATCCGGCTGGAAAGGCCATTTTTCGTGCGCCTGCGACAGCACCTTATAGGCTTCATCGAGCCGTCCGAGTGAAAACAGAGTCTGGCCAAGCTCAAGCGACACATCCAATGACTCGGGCGATAGGCTTGCAGCCTTGCGGATGAACGGCAGCCCGTCTGAGAGCAGGCCCTGGCGTAGACAGATCCGCGCCAGCTTAAAATTCACATCTGCCGATTCAGGCACAGCCAACACTGCCGCCCGTAAGGTTTCCAGCGATTTCTGGCTATCGCCGGCTTTTTCGTAATATTCCGCCAGCATCAACCAGCCCAATGGTTCATCAGGTGTGATGACGGTTGCCTGCTGGAGTAGCTGACCTGCCTCATCCATTGCTCCGGTCTGTAATTTCGCCTGCCCAAGCAGCGCGTATGCAAAGCCATTGTCGGGCTTAATTTGAAGAGCCTGGGCTACCGAATCCTGGACCTCTTGCCACAAACCCAGGTGACTGGCAGCGCTGGCCTGGTTCGTCCAATCGCCAACGTCCGCAGGATTGGCAAGCTTTATGACTCGCTGGTATTCATCGAACGCGGGTTGCCAATCGTCTTTTTTGGCCAACAAGTTCGCCAACCGCCGGTGTTTTTCAGGATTTTCATTATCCAGCGTCGCCAGGATTTCCGAATGGGAAAGGGCTTGATCGAGATTTCCCAGCTGCTCGGCAACGGTGCTGGCCAATTCAAGCAATTCGCCGTCCACCGGGCGAACGACCAGTAATGTATTCAAAACCTGCAAAGCTTCCACAAGCAATCCCATGTCCAACAACACCTGGACCGCGCCGCGTGGCTGCCAATCGAATGCAAAATTGGGCAAGGCTACTTCGGGCAGGCGGCTGGACTGATCCATCCACTGCTGGACTGCCTGGCGTGCCATGGCGGTTGCAAGGTTGATCTTGCGGTCATGCGCCAATGCGCCGGCTTCAAAAATTTGGGTCATAGGGTCCGGACTCACCTGGGAGATCCGCCCGAGGAGTGATTCGGATTGCGGACCTTTCAAGATCATCATCAGTTCTTGTTGGAGATGGGCTGCATTATCCAGCGGCTCCATAGAGTCTTTGACATATTGGTCCGCCTCGGCTGGCTGGTCGCTAAGGTAAGCCAGCTCGGCGAGCTGCAGGTTTATCCCCGCTGACCAATGGCGAAGAGCTGTCTGCGCCTTGTCAAGCATAGAGCGCGCGTTAGCTGGCTGGTTGCCATACCGGTAAAGCCCAGCCATGCGTTGTAATTCGAGAGACTTTAAAAGCAAATTTTCCAGGTCCCAATCATCCGGGTTAAAATCAACCAGGGCTGAGGCAGTTGAGGCTGGAATCTTGCTTAGGATTGAATGCGCCAATTCCTCCACCAAACCGTCTTTACCCTTATTCTTTAAGAAGCGCAGCCAGCTAATTTGCTGCAACGGCGGCAGGCTGAAGATCAAGCTGTAAAATGCCTGGACTTGCTCGCTTTCGCTGAGTGGATTGCTTAATATGGCATGCGTCGCTAGTGAAAGAGAACCTACTGTCAGGCGGCGTGAGAACAATCCCCGCAGCATATCCACCGGATCGGGCACCATCCCGTACAGACAGGCGATCGCCGTGCTCCACACCGCTATGCTGGTTGCATCCGGTTCGTTTCCGCTGATGGTCAACTGGTTGACCAGGCCTTTCCAGGTGCTGTCCAGGCGCCAGTGCTGGCGGAGCGAGATTGCCAGGAGTGCCGCTTCTGCCAGCGTCTTAGGAGCGCGTAAGGAGCGACGAGTTTCCTGAAAAAATTTCAGGCTCATTTGCAGCAAATCGATATCCGGCGATTTGCTCAAGTCCCTTGCCAGCTCCCCCGGTGTAATGGAGCTGCCCAGCGCCTGCAAAGCTAACGCGGCCGGACTCCACTGCTTATAACTTCCCGGTTCGAACTGCGATCCGTCTTCCAAGATTCGGACCTTTTGCAAACTTGCCAAGACCAGGGGATCCGTGCACAGGCTGGTCGAAACCCAGCGCGCTTCTTGCGCGGGCAATTTTTCACGGAACTCTTTTAATACGTTAATCATTGCAATCCTGGCTCCTGTAAGTGTTAGGCAGGCTGAAACGGTGCGAATGCTCGATGGAACGTTGATCTGTTTTTAAAGCGTGCCAGAATAAGTTAAAGCTGTAGAGCTAGGTAATAAGAAACAACCATCAAAATGAAACCAATCAAAGTAAGGAAAACCCCCACGCCTGTTGCAGTTTTTACCAACTGGTTTAATGCATCTAACAAGGACGAAGCATTACCGACCAGGCCGGCTACTTCCTCAGCCAGCCCCTTTTGGGCCAGTTTTGCAGTTTGGGCGGCAATCATCTTGATCTCGTCACCCATCACTTTTTTAAAGAGAATGTAAATCCCTAAGGCCAGGCTTATGGCCCCCATCGCAAATAATGCGACGACAATGATTTTGAGAATTTCGCTTGTGTTCAGTCCTGAAAACATCATTGCCTCCTGAGAATATAGTCTCAGGAGGCAATGATGCAACTTCTATGCCAGAGGCTTGTTACGCCTCTACTTTTATGACATCCAAGGAAAGGTTGGCAATATCAATTACATCTGAATCGCAGAAAATCATGGCCTTCTCAATCGTGTTTCTCAATTCCCGGATATTCCCGGGCCAATGGTATTCCATGATCGCTTTCATTGCCCGAGGGGTAACGTCCTGGATCCGTTTCCCATATTGCATGTTTGCCTGGCGAATTATGAAGCCGACCAGTTCCGGAAGGTCTTCTTTACGTTCTCGCAACGGTGGAACATCCAGGTCGACAAATTTCAAGCGATAATACAGGTCTTCGCGGAATTGGTTATCACGCATCATCTTCTTAAGGTCACGGTTTGATGCAGCCAGGATCTGCACGTCTACTTTTACCAGGGTATTTCCGCCGACCCGCATAAAAGCCTTGGTTTCAATTGCTCGAAGCAATTTGGCCTGCATATCCAGGGGCATTGAAGAAATTTCATCCAGGAATAAAACACCTGTATCGGCCTCCTGCATCAGACCAATTTTGCGGCGGTCTGCACCGGTAAAGGCTCCGTGTTCGTAACCGAACAATTCCGATTCGAGCATCGTATTTTGGATGGCAGCGCAGTTGATCGGATAAAAAGGCTTTTGCGCGCGCGGTCCATTCTGCCAGATGAACTGAGCCATGATATCTTTGCCTACACCGGTTTCACCGGTGATCAACACAGAAACTGCAGCCTGGGCAGCTTTGTGCGCCTGTTCGAAAAGCTTAATCATAACCGGGCTGTTACCAGCCACAAAATTGCCTTTTAACTGGTGCATCTGGCGGTAGTGGTCCAATTCTCGCTTCATGCTTACTTTTGCGCATGCTTTTTGGATCGACTGTTCCAGCAGGTTGATATCGATCGGTTTTTGGAGGAAGTCGTGCGCGCCGTTCTTCATAGCGTCTACTGCCATCTCGATGTTTCCGCGCGCTGTGATCATGATGATCGGGGGCGAATCTGGCATGCGTGCGGTTTCGAGCAGCAGGTTTGGCCCATATCCGTCTGGCAGCAATACATCCAGCACAACTACGTCCCCCACGCCATGCTTCAGTTTCTCGCGAGCCTCAGCCATTGTTCCGGCCAGGACAACTTCGTATCCAAATTTGGTCAGAAGTCCTTCAAGAGGTTTACGCGCGTTCTCTTCATCATCAACCACCAGGATTGTGAATGCCATCTGTGTTCTCCGGATTTAAATTGTCTTTCCGATCAGCCATCAACAAAACAGTGAAGATCGTCACCCCTGGATATGATTTTACCGTGATACTGCCATGATGGGCAGTAATGATTTGCTTGGTGATTGCCAATCCTAACCCTGTCCCGCCCCGCTTGTTGAAGGTTACAAATGGCTCAAAAATGTGGTCCCGAATTTCATCCGGAATACCCGGCCCACTGTCTGAAACGGTAATCTCTACCTGATTTACGCCTTCGATCGTGTTATTAAGATTTACGTTGATTGCCAGGGTGCCTCCCGGGCCGGCCATGGCATCCACCGCATTGCTGATCAGGTTGGCAAACACCTGCTCAAGGCTACGTGGATCCCCCCAGATATTTGGCACATTTTCAGCAATTTTAAAGGTAGGCGTAACATTCAGAGTCGCGAATTTGGGTCGCCATAAATTATACTGGTAAGTAATTATTTCCTTCAAATTCACGCTGGTGAAAGAAGTTTCCAGGTTGGAATAGGTCAGGATTTGCCCGACCATATCCGACAACCGCTCGCAATCACGCTGCATTGCTTTGATTGATTCCTGGGTTGGATCATCAGTATCAAGGCACCTTGAAATATATTGCAGATTCAAATAAATATTGTTAATCGGGTTCCGGATCTCGTGGGCAATCATGGCTGAAAATTGTCCCAAAACTGCCCGCTGCTCGAGCTGCTGAGTTTTAGCGCGGAACTCCTCGTATTCGGTTATGTCGAGAATATACACCAGGATGGCCTGGACCTGGCTATCCGCCAGGACCGGGATAGTTTGAATCTGGGCTGCAAAAGTATTTCCGTAGCGTTTATTAAGGAAAGAATTTCCAGTATTAAAGGTCGACACGCCCCTGCTGGCCGCTTCAAGAGCTGAGAACAATCCTTCTGATCCGATTAAGATTTTGTCAACCAGCTCCCCTTTGACTTCCAACCGCCCGTATTCCAGCAATTTCTCGGCTGTCGGATTCATATCGCTGATTCTCAAATCGGGTTGAAGCAGGATGATGCCTTCCTGGGCATTGTCGATGAACGCTTCCAGCACCTTTACCTGGCCGGATTTTTGATTTATTTCGTTCCGCTGCGTCTCTACGAGGATGAAATGCTGGAGGGCGTTGCTGATCAGGGAGCCGAATACAGCCAACAAGCTCGCCAGGTAAGGCGCCGGCTGCTTTTCGAAGTCTGCCACCACCAGCAGACCGGTCACAGTGCTGTCTGTTCCGAGCGGGATAGAAGCAACGTAATTTACATCTGCCAGGCGCGCCGCCCGGTGAATATCGGTTTGCACCCGCTTGCCGGGATTCCAGAGCGTGAACGAACTTAATTGGCCGAGGTCTGTCGTTGTGATTGAAACCGGAAAAACGGGCGGATTTTCCCTTGCGGCCAGCTTGATTATGTTCGGAAAATCATGATAAACGCACACCAGCTCGGCATCCACAATTTCCTGGATGATATCAATTGCGCGATTTAAATAATTATAAGGACTGGCGTCATCTGCAATGGATGACAGCTCCCGAAACCCGAGAAATGCCTTCTCTTGCCAGGCCGATTGGGCCAGGCGCTGGGATGGCGCAAGGATGACCAGGGCCCACCGGCCGTTGTTGTCCAGGCTGCTGACCTGCAGCTGAACCGCCAGCGGACTGCGCTTGCTGCGCAGCACGTTTAATACCCTCGTAGCGCCCGCCTCAAGATAAACACCTTCCAGGTCCGGCAGCAGCGCTTTGATAGGTTTGCCATTTAACTCATTCGTTCCGAAGGCTGTCAGCTTTAAAACCGCACTGTTTGCGTAGACGATGGTGTTTTTCGTCCTGTCCAACAGGAGCGCGGCCTCCGGAAAGAAATTGAGCAGGTTGGATAGCTCATCCAGCCCTGGTTCTTTTGCTTTCCAGAACAGCGGTCGAGACGTGATTGGAGGAGTGGTGCTCATTTTTAACATGAGGGTCGCCGTAAGTGAGCCGGTAGGATCCCTTCCATAGCTCGATATTTAGCTACGGTGCGGCGAGCCACGCTATACCCTTCTTTTTGCAAGATATCCATCAGCTCGGTATCACTGAGTGGATGGCTTTCTTGCGAGATTATATCCTTTAAAATTGTACGTACATTTAAGCTGCGGTCAAAGAATTCTGAAAGAGGAATAATTTTCCGGTTCGGCAGCTGCACGGTCTTGCTTGCCACGGCTCTCGAAATAGTGGATTCGTGCACATCTAACTCGTGACTCAGCCTCGCTCGCGTGACCGGTTTCATAAACTTTTCGCCGTGCAGGATAAAATCTTTCTGGAGAGACGCGACTTTTTGCATCAGGCGCAACATGGTATGGTTGCGTTGCTGGATGCACTTGACGAACAAAGACGCCCGTTCCAGGTCAGCCCGCCAGGCTTCTTTCTTTTCATCGGTGGCTTGCCGGACCGCATCTTTGAACAGCGGGTTGATGCGCAGGGTTCCGTTCAGCGGCATGATGATCTCAACAAACAGGCTTTTCTTTGGGTCTTCATTCTGATAGCCGATGATGATATCTGGTTTTTGGTAGACCTGAAGGTTGCTGGCGGCAGGCTGCCGGACGTCGCCCCAATGCGATCGGGCCGGAAACGGGTACAAGTTTTCACTGATGAATTTCACTGCATTCTGCACCTGGCGCAATGGCACCTTTAATACTCTTGCCATTTCGGTATATTGGCGCCGGCTCAACAGGTCCATGCAGTCATTAACTATCCGGCGCGCCAGTTCGGGCACCGGCTGATTTTCTGCCAGCATATCCAGTTGCACCAGCAACGCCTGCTGGGTGGTGGACGAACCTACCCCGATGGGATCTGCCCGCTGGATGATGCGCTGGATGGCCTCAACTTTAGCGATTGGTATGTGGTAATAGAGCGCAACTTCAATCAAGGGGATCGTTAACAGGCCGTCCTCGTCGAGGTGGCTCAAAAGAAATGCCGCGATTTTACGATCCTGGTGGTCCAGGTCAGGTCCTACCTGTCGTAGGACGTAGCTCGGAAGTTCCTCTGCCGAGGAGGAAAAAGGATCCTCCATTTCGTCATCATCGGTTCCCGAACCTCCGCCGCTGAAAAAATCTTCGCGAGGCGAAATATAAACGATGGGCTCATCGTTCAGTTGATCCGATGGTTGGCTGCAAACCGGGCATGGTCCTTTCGGCGGGAGCGGACGGTGGCAGGTCGGGCAGCGCCGTTCTTCCAGCAGCTCCAAGGCCGGGTTAGCAGCAAGCTCATTGTCGATTTGTTGGCGCAATTCATCCGCCGTCAGGCTCAACAGGGTCATCGTTTGAGCTAAGTGGGCTGTTGTGAGAGGTCGTATGGTCGTATAAGGTACTTGGAACATTTATACACCCCGGTTTAATGAAGTATAGCAATATATACGCAATGTTGCAAGTTCTATGCCAGGCCAAATTTACCCTCTGATGGTAGAATTGTGGATGATGGACCTAACCATAGTTGGAGGCGGTCTGGCAGGAGCCGAAGCGGCCTGGCAGGCAGCTCAATCGGGAATTTCCGTCAACCTGTTTGAAATGCGCCCGCTCGTTCAGACGGGTGCCCACTTGACCGATTCGCTGGCGGAAATCGTATGCTCAAATTCCTTCGGGTCTACACTACCGGATCGCGCCCCTGGCATGTTGAAATCCGAGTTGGAGCTGCTGGGCTCGCTACTGCTGGAATGCGCTCGTGCCAGCTCGGTTCCGGCTGGTGGGGCTCTGGCGGTCGACCGGACTGTCTTTTCCACACTTGTAACCCAAAGAATCTGCAATCACCCCAAAATAAAGCTAATCCGCCAGGAAGTGACCGAAATCCCCCTCGAACCCACTATCATTGCCTCGGGTCCGCTAACTTCACCTGGCTTATCATTGGCTATACGCAATCTGACTGGATCGAAGCACCTGTTTTTCTTCGACGCCATTGCCCCCATCCTCGAAGCCAGCTCCATTGACATGACCATCGCCTACCGCGCTTCCCGCTACGGCCTCGGCGAGCAGGCGGACGGTGATTATATCAATTGTCCCCTCGACGAAGAGCAGTACCTGCGCTTTGTAAACGAGCTCCGCTCTGCCGAACGCATTTCTCTGCGGGACTTCGAAAATGAAATTGACCAGGGAGTGGTAGCCGGCGCGCATCCATTTTTCGAGGGCTGCCTGCCGGTCGAAGTCATCGCGCAGCGCGGCCTGGAGGCGCTTGCTTTCGGCCCAATGCGGCCGATCGGCCTGCGGAAAGTTCACCCTGGCAGGCGCATTTATGCGGTCGTGCAGCTTCGCCAGGATAACCTGGCGGCCAGTCTTTATAACATGGTTGGCTTCCAAACCAACCTGACTTACCCCGAGCAAAAACGAGTCTTTCGCCTCATTCCGGGCCTTGAAAAGGCCGAGTTCGCCCGTTACGGCCAGATGCACCGCAATACTTTTATCGCCTCGCCAATTCTGCTCGATGCCACCCTTCAATTCAAAAACCGGGTTGATTTATTCTTCGCCGGTCAAATCACCGGCGTGGAAGGCTACATGGGAAATATTGCCACTGGCCTGTTAGCCGGAATTAATGCAGCCAGGCAGTTGAATGGTAAAGAGCTAATCCGCCTTCCACCGACCTCCATGTTGGGTGCCCTGTGCCATTACATCACCCATTCAGACTTAAAAGACTTCCAGCCGATGAAATCCAATTTTGGAATTTTGCCGCCTTTGGTCGATGCGCCTCGGGTGCGCAAAGACCGCAATATTTTATACGTCAAAAGGGGATCCGCAGATTTGAAAACGTACCTGGATGGCATCCATTTCACCTCTAACAAGGTTCCTGCATGAACCGGCGCACAATTGTCATCGTCGCAATTGTTGTGCTTGCCCTGGCTGCGGCCGGTATTACCCTGTTTTTAACGTGGCAGCCTGTGCATGCACCTACACCTGCGGATTTTAATGGGGATCAGGCTTATGCAGACGTAAAATATCAGGTTGGCCTCGGCCCTCGCATCCCTGGCACGCCGCCCCATGACCAGATCATCCAATGGATCACCTCTGAGCTCAAAAAAGCCTCCTGGCAGGTAGAGGTGCAACAAACATCGCTCATGAATCATCCAATTCAAAATATTATTGCCAAAAATGGCGCTGCTGGCGCTAAGCCCTGGATCATCATCGGCGCTCATTACGACACGCGCATGTGGGCCAACCAGGATCCTGACCCCTCGAAGCGCAATCAGCCCGTCCCGGGCGCAAACGACGGCGCCTCCGGCGTGGCAGTCCTGCTCGAGTTGGCCCGCAACCTGGAAACCTTCAAGTCCAAGCAGATCTGGCTGGTTTTCTTTGATACCGAGGACCAGGGCGACATTCCCGGCTGGGATTGGATTCTCGGGTCGCGAGCATTCGTCGATTCATTGAGCGGCAAACCGGATGCTTCCGTTGTGATCGATATGATCGGCGATAAAGATTTAAATATTTACCGGGAGCTGAACTCAAACCCGGCTTTGACGGACACTATCTGGAGTGTTGCTGCCAGCCTGGGATATCAGAATCAATTCATTAACCAGGGTAAGTACCGCATGGAGGATGATCATACCCCATTCCTTGTAAAAGGTTTGGTTGCCATCGATATAATCGATTTTGATTATCCAGCCTGGCACACCACCTCCGATACGCCAGATAAGGTCTCTTCCGCCAGCCTGAAAGTTGTCGGCGACACTCTCCTGCGCTGGGTGCAGGCCCCGTAACAATTGGCAAAATTTCAATCATGGCTTAAACTAATACCATGTCTTTGCATGATCTGCTGAAAACGCTCCGGCCTATCTGGCTCCAACGCGCTGAGACCAGCCTGGCCACGAGTACCTTGCCGGGCCTGGACCTTCAGCCTGAGCTCGAGCGGTTTTATGATCTCTTCGCTCAAGCCGTCGAGACCGGAGAATCCACCTGCCTCGACCCGCTCATCCAGGAATGGTCCGAATCCCAGACCCAGTCGGACCTGGAAAGCTCCTCAAGCAGTTTATCCGATTACCTGAATGAATTAATGCAGATCACTGCCGAGGTTCTTCAATCAATTTCCTCCTCGGACAGTTATTTTGAGATGGTTCAATCTTTCCTGCCGGCCTTTGGCCATGCCTTTGCTTGCGCCGCCGAAGTCGAATCGAAGGCAAAGGTAAATTTCGCGACCGAGCAGCTATCCAGGAACATTCAAGCCCTCGGGAAATTGGATCACAGCAAATCTGATTTTATTGCCGTTATTGCCCACGAGCTGCGCACACCCCTGACGCTCATCGATGGATATGCATCTATGCTCAGGGAAAACCTGGAACAAGCTGGCGTAACCTCTTATCAGGCGACGCTCCTGGATGGCATCCAGCGCGGTGCTCAGCGTCTGCAATCCATCATTAATGACACCATTGACGTATCCCTGATCGATAATGAGATCTTGAATCTCAATTTCCAACCCATCTGGCTGAACCAGCTCCTGGCGATATTGGAAAAAGAAATCCGGCCCAGCCTAATTGAACGGAAGCAGAAATTTGAAATACAGCCGTTTGAGGGGTTGAACCTGATGACCTATGGCGATCCGGACCGGCTGCTCCAGGTATTTCGCAACGTATTAATCAATGCTATTAAATTCACACCGGACGGTGGCAGCATAACAGTTACAGGACGGAAACTGCCTGGATTTATCGAGATTACCATCAGCGACACCGGCATCGGGATTGATCCCGAATATTTGCTGCTGATCTTTGAGAAATTTGTGCGCTTGGGTTCGATTGATCAGCATTCAAGCGGCAAGACCAAGTATAAAGGCGGCGGTCCCGGTCTCGGTCTGCACATCGCAAGAGGGATTATTGAGCGTCACGGCGGATCGATTTGGGTTGAATCTGCCGGATTCGATGATCTGAGCTATCCAGGCTCGATGTTTCACATTTTGATTCCCCTGCGCGCCGAACCACCTGATGCAAAGTTGGCGAAATTATTCGCTCCGTTAATCAAGACCTCACAGGAAAAGGAAAAATAAGATCATGGGAGCTCCTGTAAGTTTCATCAAGCCGTCCACCCGGATTGCCTCGTTCAAGCCATATTTCTTTGCGGTTCTTACAGATAAGATTAATCAATTAAAAACGCAGAACGTTGACATCATCCGTCTTGATATGGGCTCCCCGGACCTGCCGCCGAACGATTTCATCGTGGACGTATTAACGAAAAACGCCCGCCGGCCGGATGCGCATGGCTACACACCTATGGGTGGAACAAATAACTACCGCCAGGCAATTGCCACGTATTACCAAAACCGCTTCCAGGTCAAGCTCGATCCGATGCGCGAAACCCTGGGCTTGATAGGCTCGAAAGAAGGTCTGTTCAATTTGAGCCAGGTGTTGCTTAACCCCGGCGACGTATCCCTCGTTCCGGACCCTGGCTACCCGGCCTACACGTCCGGTGGGATTATTGCCGGCGCAGAAATCTTCTACCTTCCGCTTCGCAAAGAAAACAAATTCCTGCCCGACCTTGACTCAATCCCATCCGAAATCCTTAAGCGCGCCCGTCTCCTCTTCTTAAATTATCCCAATAATCCCACCGGGGCAATTGCACCGATTGAATTCTTCCAGAAGGCCATAGAATTCGGCCGCAGTCACAATATCGTGATCGCCCACGACGCTCCCTACGTTGACATCTGCTTCGATGGCTACATTGCGCCCAGCATATTACAGGTTCCTGGAGCAAAGGAGGTGGCAGTCGAATTTAATTCGCTTTCCAAGGCCTATAACATGGGCGGCTGGCGCCTTGGCATGGTGGTCGGTAACCCCCAGGTGATCGGTTTCCTCCATACTTATAAAAGCCAGATGGATACCTCCCATTTTGGTCCGATGATGGATGCTGGTGTGGCAGCCCTTACCGGCGATCAAACCTGGCTCGAAGAGCGTAATGATATTTACCGTTACCGGCGGGATATCGTCCTGTCCGGGTTGAGGAAAGCCGGCTTCAGCGCCGACACCCCGCCTGCTGCGATTTACGTCTGGGCTCAGCTTCCGGCCGGGCAAACCGACAGTATGGATTTCTGCGACCGCATGTTGCGTGAGATTGGCGTCAGCACCACGCCCGGCATAGTCTTTGGCAATTCCGGCGAAGGATACATCCGAATTTCGCTCGGCATCGCCACGGACCGGGTTAAAGTCGCCATGGATCGCATTGTGAATTGGTTAAAATGATCTCGATTAATAAAGCCGGTGGTGCATCATTCGTCAAATTAAAACTTTGTAGTGACGACTTTAGTCGTTACTGTCCAGTGATAACGACTGAAGTCGCCACTACGAAGATTAGTTTCGCCTGCAATTCTTTGAATCCGTAAAATAAATGGCAAAAAAACAGGCTGAGCCGGCCGTTCCACCCCGCCAGCGGGCATTCCTGGTTGGAACTGAGATTCGTGGCGAACCATCCCTGCTGACCCTTTCTGATTCGATGGAAGAGCTGAGCCTGTTAGCAGACACAGCCGGATTGGATGTGGTCGGCGAGGCCACCCAGGCCCTCGACCATCCAAATTCCGAGACATATATCGGCACCGGAAAAGTCGACGAAATCAAAGCCTTGATCGAAGAGAACCTGGCCGATGTGGTGGTCTTCGATAATGAGCTGTCCCCCCGCCATCTGCGCGAGCTGGAGCGCCGGTTCGGTGGACCTGTCCAGGTCATCGACCGTACTGCGCTTATTCTGGATATTTTTGCTCAACACGCCCATACCCGCGAGGGTTACCTGCAGGTGGAGCTGGCCCAGTACGAATACCGCCTGCCGCGCCTGACGCGCGCCTGGACTCACCTCGCCCGCCAATCTGGTGGAGCATCGGGCCGGTCTGGAAGCGTCGGCGGCGTCGGCTTGCGCGGCCCAGGCGAGACCCAGCTTGAGGTCGACCGGCGTGATATCCGGCGAATTATCTCGAATTTAAAGGCCGAGCTTGAAAAAGTTCGCGCCCATCGCATGCGCTATCGCGCCCAGCGCAAACGCACTCGTATGCCAGTCCTTTCCCTTGTTGGCTACACGAATGCTGGTAAGTCTACTCTCCTCAACCGCCTCGCGCACGCTGATGTATTCGTGGCAGACCAGCTCTTTGCCACCCTCGACCCCACCACTCGCCGCGTTCGCCTGCCAGGTGGCCATGAAGTCCTGGTCACTGATACGGTCGGTTTCATCCAAAAACTCCCCACTCAGCTTGTAGCTGCTTTTCGCGCTACCCTGGAGGAAATCGCTGAAGCCGACTTGCTCGTGCACGTGGTCGACATCACCCATCCAAATGCTTCTGCCCAGGCTAAGGCTGTCCAGGAAACCTTGCAGGAAATCGGCGCCGGTCAAATCCCGGTGATCACGGCTCTGAATAAGATCGATCGCCTGCCTGACCCCATGGCTGCCCGGCAGTCCCTGGCCGAATCCAGCGATGCCGTTGCTATCTCCAGCCTGGATGGCACCGGCATTCCCGATCTGATCAAAGCCATCGAAAACCAGCTCTTTGAGACCTTTAAACCCATCAAAGTACGCCTGCCTTATTTGCAGGGACAATTAATCTCATTATTCCACGAGCAAGGCCAGGTGACCCATATCGAGCACGGGCGCGGTGGGGTCATCATGCATGGAACGATCCCCGGCAGGTTATTCGTTCGCTTTCAACCTTATTTACTAAAGGAAAAACTCGAGGAGCGGCGCGTATGACTCAATGGCTATCGAAATTGATCGATCGAGCTTCAACCTTTTTTGCTTCCCGCAAAGGGCTCCTCCCTATTGCTGGCATTTTATTGATCCTGCTCAATTTCATCCTGAAATTGGCCGTGTCAGGCTGGCTGATGGAGACAGATTTTTTCCTTCACCTCGGGGCCATTATTGCAATTTTTGGACTGATGCTGGCCTGGGCGCTATAAATACGAGAGCGGCCGCCTGAACAGGCGGCCGCTCTCAGATCATCGATGAGGGCGAAAGGGGTTCGATTATTTCTTTTTCTCTTCTTTTTCCATGTTTATTACTTCACGCCCCTGGTAATGCCCGCAGTTGGGGCATACCGTGTGCGGTAAGCGCATCTCCCCGCAGTTGCTGCATTGCACCAGGTTAATCGCCTGGATTGCATCCTGCGCCCGACGGCGATCTCGCCGGCCCTTTGATAATTTTCGTTTCGGTTGCGGAACCATCCTGTATTACTCCTGTTTATCTACCCTGCCCGTTAGTCTTTTTAAAAGCCGTTGAATTATACTTAGAACCAAAAGGAACTGTCAAGGTTTGGGTTTTTTAACGCCGCTGCTCCGTCTTTTTTTTCGCCTGCTCTACGGCAGGTTTGCCTGGACGTACGATTCTGTGGCTGCTTTTGTTTCCGGTGGAAGGTGGATCGGATGGGCCAGCAGCATGAAAGGCTTTGTGCAGGGTCCTCGCATCCTTGAATTGGGTTTCGGGCCCGGCCATTTATTATTGGCTCTCCAAGAACAAGGGTTTTCGGTGTTCGGTTTGGAGGCAAGCCGCCAGATGCTTCACATAGCTCAAAAAAGGTTGGCCGGCCTCCGGCCGAAACCAGGCCTGGTTTGCGGCGTTAGCCAGGCCCTGCCTTTCGCCTGCACGTCATTCAACAACATCATTTCAACCTTCCCCACCACTTTCATTTTCCAGGCTGACACCCTGGCCGAAATCCACCGCCTTCTGACGCCGGGCGGCAGCCTGGTGATCCTTCTGTCGGCCTGGATAACCGACCGTTCGCTCTTCAGCCGATTTTTAGCATGGCTGTTTCGGGTCACCGGACAGGTGCCGCCGGATACCTTTAACGAGCACCACCTGCTTTCGCCTTTTATTGCAGCCGGGTTCACCCCTCAAACTCGCTGGCTGGAGCTGCCTGACTCGCGTCTCTTATTCATTGTCGCCTTTAATAACACCTGATTTTTGTTTGACAACTCGAATTTCCCTCCCCTACAGGGGTAAAATGTAATAAAATCAATTCATGGATATTCGGATAGCTGTCGCGAAAATCAACAAGTATGCTTCATCGGAGAGCGGCGACACGCTTGAAGTCGTCGAACGACCTAACGGTGGGGTATCGGTCGTTCTCGCCGACGGCCAGACCTCGGGAAAAGGCGCAAAAGCAATTTCATCGATGGTCGTGCGCAAGGTGATCAGCCTGCTGGCTGAAGGCGTGCGCGACGGCGCGGCGGCGCGGGCTGCCTCGGATTACCTTTACACGGAGCGGGCCGGAAAAGTAACGGCCTGCCTCAATATTCTTTCAGCCGACCTGCAGACAGGCACACTGGTCATTACCCGTAATAATCCGGCGCCCGTGTTTGTTGCTTCTCACGAACGGATTGAATGCTTGAGCACGGAAGTTATGCCGGTAGGCACCTCACGCAACATCCGCCCGGCCATTTCAGAATTCCAGCTCGAAGCAGGCATTACGGTCGTACTGTATACCGATGGGATCGTCAATGCCGGCGACCGCTACGGGCAATCCCTGGATGTTTGCACGCTGCTCGATTCGATGCTTGAAGACCAAAATCCCTCTTCTCAGTATATTGCCGACACTCTGCTGGCTGAAGCCATTCGCCTGGACCAGGGTCGGCCAAATGACGATATGAGCGTGGTTGTATTGAGAATCTCCAACCAGGAAACCGACCAGATCCGGCGCATGATGGTTGAGCTGCCGGTAGCCCCGATATTTCCATTCTTGAGAAATGAGTAACCCTCAGCTCCCCGCTCACCAGGAGGTGAATGCGGTTCAAAATGCACCTGATGTGCAGTATGAGCCTCAATCACCTTCTTTTATTATTCCACCAAAAAATAAAGCGGCGCGACTGCGCTGGAGAAGGATTAAAGCTAGCTGGCGTGACACGCTATTGCTGCTGCGAGAATTCCGCCGGCCTTTATTGTGGTTCATTTTCATAATGATTGGCAGCGGGGTCTTATACTATTTCCTGGCGATTTCAGCAGGTGAACCTGTCCGAAATCTGGTCGAGGCTTTTTACGTGGTCCTGACAGCCTCTTTTCTCCAGTCCGGAGGCTCATTTCCAGGCACCTGGTATTTGCAGCTCTTTTATTTTATTCTGCCGATCGTGGGAATCAGCATACTGGCTCAAGGCCTCGCAGATTTTGGTATTCTATTTTTCAACCGGCACGCCCGTGGGAAGGATTGGGAAATGGCAGTTGCATCTACGTTTTCGAACCATGTCGTCCTGGTTGGATTGGGCCACCTGGGATATCGTGTCGTGAAACAATTGCAGGAAATCGGCGAGGAAATCGTCGTAGTCGAGCTCAATCCGCACAAGGATCTCGTGAAAAACGTGCTCCAATTAGGCATCCCTGTCATCGATGACGATGCAACCGGCGAAGGAGTCTTGCGCGCCGCCGGGGTTGACCGGGCAAAGGCAATTGTATTATGCACCCAGAATGACGCCTTGAATCTGCAAGCTGCCGTAAAAGCGCGCAACATTAACCATAATATCAAAGTGATCATCCGCATATTTGACGACGACTTTGCCACCGCCCTTCATAATCAATTCGGCTTCACTGCTCTCAGCGCGACCGGAATGGCAGCGCCTATCTTCGCTTCCGCAGCCGCTAACATGGATATTACCCCGCCGATCAATATCGAGGGCCGGGCCAACAGCCTTGCCCGGCTGCAGATCGCCCAACAATCCAGCTTGCTCAACCAGACCATATCAGATATTGAGGATATTTATCACGTCAGCATCGTTTACCTCGAGCACCAGGGCGCCTCCGAATTTCATCCGAACGGCCAGATCAAGCTCGTTGGCGGGGATACGCTCGCAATTCTGGGCGAGCCGGAGAAAATAACTGCCTTAATCAATGGGAACCATACGTGACCGGCCCCTGATTGGAGTAGTTGGCGTGTGTGGCAGCGGCAAGACCACCCTCGTCAATGCGCTCAAGCCTTATGGTCTTGAGACACGGCACATTGCTCAGGAGCATTCATACGTACCGACGATGTGGCTGCGCATTACCAATCCGGATTACCTCATCTTTCTCGATGCATCCTATCCGGAAACGATCAAAAGGCGAAATCTGAATTGGACCTACGAAGAATACCAGGAACAACAGCGCAGGCTGGCCCATGCCCGCCAAAACTGCCATTTCTACCTGTTCACTGATCCCCTGACCCCGGCAGAAGTGATTGACCAGGTGATCGCATTTCTCGTTGAGAATGGTGTTAAAGTATCCCACCCCTGACTGTTGAATTGAAAGGAATTTTCCATGCGTAAAGAAGTAGTCCTGATAACAGGCGCAAACGGTGAAATCGGCCACGGCCTGATCACCCACCTTGGCCAGCGCGGCGATACGCGTGTCCTTGCGCTGGATGTCCAGCCAATCGATGATTCACTCAGGCCGTATTGCGAACGTTTCATTCAGGGAGATATATTGGATGGAATGCTGCTCGGTCGCCTGGTCGTGGAATACGAGATACGCACGATTTACCACCTGGCTTCCATTCTTTCAACCAAGGCCGAATACAACCCCGAAACCGCCCATCGCATTAACGTCGAGGGCACGTTAAACCTGCTTCGCCTCGGCGTCGAACAATCCCAATGGCAGGGGCGGTCGGTAAAATTCATGTACCCCAGCTCCATCGCTGCGTATGGCCTGCCCAATTTGGATACCAAAAACCGGATTGGGCGGGTTAAGGAATATGAATGGTTGGTGCCCACCACAATGTACGGCTGTAATAAACTTTACTGCGAGCATCTCGGGCGCTATTATTCCAGCCATTACCGCCAGCTTGCCGCCGATGCCGGCGGGACGACGATTGATTTCCGCTGCATCCGTTTTCCCGGGTTGATCAGCGCCGTCACCATTCCAACCGGCGGAACCAGCGATTACGGGCCTGAAATGCTGCATGCCGCCGCTCAAGGCTCCCCTTATGCCTGTTTTGTTCGCCCGGATACATGCCTGCCGTTCATGGCGATGCCCGATGCGGTCAAATCCTTGCTTCAGCTTGAAGCGGCTCCGCGGCAGAGCCTTTCGCAATTGATCTATAACGTGACCAGTTTCAGCGTGTCCGCCCAGGAGATTTACAATCTCGTTTTAACCGCCTTTCCGCAGGCTGAGATCACCTTCCAGCCTCACGCTAACCGCCAGAAGATCGTCGATACCTGGCCGGCTGACATCGACGACATGAAAGCCTGCCGCGATTGGGGCTGGGCTCCGGAATACGACCAGGACCGGGCCTTTCGTGAGTACCTGATTCCTGCCATCCGCCAGCGATATCAAAATTAGTTTATTTTTCCAAAACCAGATGTGTGCTTAATGCGAAAATTTGCAGCATTAGCTGCCGCTTGAAATTTACCCAACAGGCGTTTAAGGTCGATCAGGTAAAAAGCTCGACCATATCGCCATCACGGAAATTCTTCAATTCATCTGCAGGAATTGTCCGGATGACTTTATGGCTGGCTGGATCCAGGATCAGGACTTTTATTTCTCTGGTCTTCGAATCCACTTCAAATTTCAGCCGTACGTTGGTTTGAGCCAACGGCACCGGTTTATCTTTCTGGCCGGGTGATGCGGATTGCACCGGGTTGGCTCCAGCGACGAGTCCTTTCCTCTTGGCAGCCTCACTCGGAGGTAGTAGTTTCACACCCGGGTCGCTGGTTTCAACGGGTTTGTCTCCCCTACCGCCCCAAATCCCTTTGTCGATAAATTCATTAGGAGCGGGAGGAAGGTTGACGGTTTGCACAGCTTTCATTGGTTCTGACATGGGATCCTCCCAAATATATCTTTCGAACTTCCTTGTTCGGAATAATCTTGTTTTTCACCATTTTTACAGGTTTTTACCGGCGTGATGGCCTTAAATCATGCCGAAGTGGA
>DATKKB010000025.1:0-5952 GCA_035543095.1 Anaerolineaceae bacterium
AGACGAGCGATCTCTTCCAAGGCAAGACGTAATTCTGCTTCGAGATGTTCCTTTTCCTCGGCGAGACCCTGAGGGCTAGAGACAGTTTGTTCCTCCAACTGCTGAGTTCCAGCCTCGGGCTGGGCAGTTGCGTGCAGCGAGGCCTCTTGAGCTGCGATCATCGCCGCCAGGCTCTCTGCACGGTCATGTTCCTGAACATGCTGCTGGCGGGTTGTTTCGAGCTGCCTGAGAAGCTCTGCGTTCTCGCCGTGGATCTGTTCGACCTGGAGCTGGGTGTTTTCAAGCGATAGACGAAGACTATCCACTTCATTCGAAGGAGCTACAGGTTGATCTCCTCGATGCAAGAATGGAGCCAGTAATGCGCAGGTATTCACCAGAAGAATCTGGTCTTCGGAGCTCCAGGTTCGGTTTGTATATGGCGAAATTAGAGCGAGTCCGAGAATCGAGTTTGCGTCATTTTCTGGGAATGGGACAGCCAGAAGGTGACCGACCCTTTGTGTGTTCAAGACCTCGCATAGCTGGGGCAGATCGGCGCCGGTGCTGACGTCCGGCAAGCGAAGAGGCCGGTTTCTTTTTAAAGCGTTCAAGAGATTCGGTGCTAAAAACCCTTCTAATGACATGGGCTCGATGGTTTTATCCTTGGTGCGATTAAACCCGGCCTTCAATGCGAGCTGAGTTTGGTCATTTTCTACCGAAAGCAGGAGGCAGACATCAGCGCCAGTGAGCTGGGCGACTGCCTGGACCATCTCCGGGCCAATTTTCTCTGGAGAAGTCTCTCGAGCCATTTCAATTATTCCCTGCAAGAATTGGGGCGAAGGCAGGGATGGGTTCTCATCCCCACTCTCTGCGTGGTCCCGCGTAGTAGCCAGCGACGAGAGAGAAAGCATTTGGGGCAGAGAAATCAATATTTGCGAATATGCAATCATTTGGGACAGGCGGACCGCGCCAGGGAAATCACTGTTTTGGGTGGGGATAAACCAATCCAACAAGTGACCGACCAGAAGCGTACCCAGAATCCCTAAGGCGACCCCCCAATTTTCTGGACGGCGGATGAGCAGGGTGGAGATTCCCAGAACTGCTAAAGCTATTGCAATCCACTGGCCGATCGTTTCTCCCCAGAAAGCATTATATGCCAGGGTTTGATCCTGACCTTGCCACCAAATTACCGTTAATACGGAGAAGATCAGGACGAGCAGGCCAAGCAAAGCGGTGGCAAAATCGGCAAATGGCAGCCGTTCCGGAAAGACATACAACCAGATGACCAGGATCAGGCTGATCAGCGTAACGCCGCGGTCGATGGGAGGGATAATGCGAGGCTGGAGTATATTCTGCCAAGCCAGGGCAGCCATAATGAAGAGGGCCAGCCTGACCAGCAGCAGGAGACCAAACCCAAAAACGAGGCGTTTGCGATTCGGATTTCCTGTAGTTTGGGTTATCGCTGTTTGCAGCGCTGCGGCGATAGCAAAAGCAAGCAACAAGTGATAAGCCAAATTACCCGGGTTGGTAGTTAGCAGTAAGAACACTTGTTGGATAAATAACATCATCGCTTACGGCCCTTTAGACGATTATAGCACGCTGATGCCAGAAGTGTGCCAATGCGAACGGGAGGGCGATCGCATTTGACTCCCTGGGTCAAGCTGAAAAGCCTACAACTTAATCATATAGTGAAGAAAGTCGCCCAAATGCGATTACCCTGGCAAGAATGACTTCAAAGGTTGACAAAACCGGGATTCAGGGTAAAATTTCGTGCGCACGCCGAATTGTTCGTGCGCACGCCGAATTGTTCGTGACACGCCGAAGTGGCGGAATTGGCAGACGCGCTAGGTTCAGGGCTTAGTGGGCTTACGCTCGTGTGGGTTCAAGTCCCACCTTCGGCACCAGGTTTCACCCTTCTTACCTTTCAGGTTCGAAGGGTGTTTTGTTGATTTTTTTCTTGCAGAAAATTCCGGGTTGGTGTAATATCATCCTTATGAGCCGTGTGACAGTTCGATATATATCTATTGCGGTCGGGCTGGCGATCCTGGTGTTGTTGATCGTCGATTTTAACAGCCGGATCAGCCAATTGCATCAATTGTCATCAGAAGAAGTCCTGGTTGGCGCCACAGCCACTTCACTGGTACAAACTCAGGAAGCATATAAAACCCAGATTGCATTTGCAACTTCTCCAGCAGGAGTGCTTCAATGGGCGTATGAGGAAGAGCATCTGGTGAAACCCGGCGAAAACCTGGCAATCCCTATTGAAGAGGGCAGCCCGCCCACGCCGGTCCCAACACCCCAACCCACTGTAGAATCTGTCCAAAACTGGCAGTTGTGGTATTCGCTTTTCTTCGGCCAGCATTCGCCATAGCGCCTTGACGCAAACATCCCGACATGCTATAATGCAGCCCGCTCGAAAACGAGGTAGCGATGCGGGGTGGAGCAGTGGCAGCTCGTCGGGCTCATAACCCGGAGGTCCTTGGTTCGAATCCAAGCCCCGCTACTAACCAAGAACCATAGCTCGTCGGGCTATGGTTTTTTGATTGGCCCGATGGTGATCGGTTGGCAAAACCAGAAGAATGGAGGATTTTGCCATGAACCAAAGACCCTCGGGCTCGTTGATGCTGAGCAAGGCCATCCCCGGCTTCATCAACTACAAAAACGCCGAAGGACTCTCCGCCCGGACCATCGATTCACACGAACGCATCCTTGCCAAATGGCTGGAGCATACCGGCGATAAAGAGCTACAGAATATAACCTCCCAAGAAGCCATAGCCTATATCAATTGGCTGCGGAATGAGTACGTACCCCACCGCTACAGCGGGAAAACCCATCCGTTGGCTGCCAAGACCTTGCGCAATGTCTGGGCGACTCTGTCGTCCTTCTTTTCCTGGGCTTCCCTGGAATTGGGGATCAAGCAGATCATGAAGGATGTTCCTGCACCGCGGACAAAGATGATTGCCATTGATCCGCTAACTCAGGACGAAGTTCAGCGCATGCTCAAGGTCTGCGTTTATTCGCGCGAGGTCAAACCAGGCAACCGCAAAGGATTCGTGATGCATTTGCCCAATGCCAACCGGGACCAGGCGATCATCCTGACCCTGCTGGATACCGGCTTGCGGGCGATGGAATTGTGTAAGCTGCAAATCGGAGATATCGATCTAAAAACCGGGCGGGTTGAGGCGAAACACGGCGTGATCGGTGGAGCCAAGGGCGGGAAAGGACGAACAGTATATTTGGGAAAAAGTGTGCGGCGCGCCTTATGGCGTTATTTATCTGGACGCGAAGATGAAAATGACCTGGAAGCCCCGGTATTTCTGGCCCAAAATGGCCGGCCCTTCAACCCCAACTCACTGCGGCAGCTCATCAAAGGGACAGCCGAACGCTGCGATGTGAAAAATGCCTATCCCCATAAATTTCGCCATACCTTTGCAATCACATATCTCCGCTCTGGTGGTGATATCTTCACCTTGCAGGCTTTACTTGGCCACAGCTCGCTGGATATGGTCCGCCATTATGCCCAGATTGCGGAAGTGGACGTAGCCCAGGCCCATCGTAAGGCTAGCCCGGCAGATAATTGGAGATTGTAATATCAATATCTCAAGCCAAAATCGGCCGGAATCCTTCTCTGTTAGAAGTATCTCGGACAACTTTTCTATTTATCTAGGCAGTATTGATTTTGTTTCCATTACGCTGGATTACGCTCTCGTAATTTACTTTAAGCCTGTTTCACCTGCGCTGATGAGTGCTTTATAATAAACATATGCGCGCGCCAATATTGGCCACGAAGCTTTATCCTCCTCCTGCCCCTAAAAAAATGATCTTTCGCCCGCGCTTGATCGAGCGATTGAACGAGGGACTGGATTCAAGCTGCAAACTAACCTTGATCTCTGCCCCGGCTGGCTTTGGCAAGACCACTTTGCTCAGCGAATGGATTGCCAACTGTAAACGATCGGTAGCCTGGTTGTCGCTGGATGAAGAGGACAGTGACCTGACGCGTTTCCTTACATACCTCATCGCGGCTTTGCAGACACTGATTGCAGATATTGGCAACGATACCTTGGGGATGCTTCAATCTCATCCGCTTCCATCCGCTGAAACGCTTCTGACCTCACTGACCAATGAAATTGTCGCCGTTTCGAAGAGTTTTATCCTCATGCTTGACGACTACCACGCAATTGATTCCAAACCAATTGATCAGGCGGTTTCCTTCCTGGTAGAGCACCTGCCCACGAAATTGCACCTGGTGATTGCCAGTCGAGATGACCCAACCCTGCCTTTAGCACGTCTGCGCGCACGGCGTCAACTCACGGAGGTGCGAGCTGCTGATCTGCGCTTTGCCCCTGCAGAAGCGATGGAATTTCTTAACCAAACGATGGGGTTGGTTTTATCGGCAGACGATATCGCCGCGTTGGAAGCTCGTACTGAAGGCTGGATTGCCGGCTTGCAATTAGCCGCGCTTTCACTTCAAGGAAATCAAGATGCCCATGCTTTCATTCAGTCTTTCGCCGGTACACACCGTTTCGTGCTGGATTACCTGCTCGAAGAGGTTCTACAAAAACAGCCCGAAAGCACACAAGCTTTTCTATTGCGGACATCGATCCTCAACCGTATGAGTGCTTCACTTTGCGATGCGCTCTTGAACGACGCGGCGGTTTCCAGCCAGGAAACTCTGGATTATCTTGAGCACGCTAACCTGTTCATCAACACGCTCGATGACCAGCGGCGATGGTATCGTTATCATCATCTTTTCGGCGATTTGCTTCGTCAACGTCTGGGGCAGTCAGTGCCGACCGAAGAGATCGCGAAATACCATATCCACGCCAGCGAATGGTACGAAAAAAATGGAGACCTGTCCGAAGCCTTTCACCACACCATCGCCGCAGGGGATTTCAACGGGGCCGCGAGATTGGCTGAAATGGCCTGGGAAGGGATGGATGCCAGTCTCCAGCCCATAGCCTGGCTCACCTGGACGCGTCAGTTACCAGAGGATGTGATCCGTGTTCGCCCCGTGCTTTGCACACAGATCGCCTGGTCACTTACAGACTCTGGTCAGGCCGAGGCCAGCGAGTCCTGGCTGCAGGACGCGGAAAGGTGCCTTGAGGGTCATGCGGGCGACATGATCGTTATTGATGAGAAACAATTTCGCGCCCTGCCTGCCAGGATTGCCTTTGCCCGCACGTATAATTCCCTGATCACGGGTCCTCACCCCGCCGTGGTGAAATACGCCGAGGAGGCTCTTGCCCTTGTGCCTGAGGATGAACCGTTTTTACAAGCTCAGATCAAGGCGGTTTTGGGTAGCGCCTATTGGAGCAGTGGCAAGTTGGAAGCGGCTGCCCAATCGATGCGAGAATGGCTGGAGAACGCTGAAAAATCAGGCAATTTCATCTTTGCCATCGCCAGCGGATTTGGTTTGGCAGATATCCTGATAGCGCAGGGGCGTCTTCAAGATGCGAAAAGAACCATCCAAGAGTCCTTGCAATTGGCAGCAAGGCACGAGCAGGCTCGCGGCGTCATCGCAAACCACTATATAGGGCTGGCAACCATCCTTCATGAGATGGGCGACGAGGAGGCTGCTACAAAGTATTTCGAAGAAGGGGTGAATCTGGCACCGCAATCCACTTTGGTTGATACGCCCTATCGCATTCAGATCGCGCTGGCTCAGTTCAAGGAATCTCAAGGGGATTTCGATGCTGCACTCGACCACCTGCAGGAAGCCAGGCGTGTCTATGTCGATACACCCATCCCGAAGACTCGTCCGGCCGAGGCATTGATGGCGCGTATCTACATCAAACAAGGCCATCTCAACAAAGCCTGGGATTGGGTGCATGACCACGGGCTTTCAATTGACGATGAAACCAGCTACTTGCACGAATTCGAACACATCATTTTTGCGCGGTTATTAATTGCATGTTATCTCGCAAATCAGGAAGAGCGTTTCATTCTGGATGCTTTACGTTTACTGAAACGTCTCCT
>DATKKB010000026.1:0-42677 GCA_035543095.1 Anaerolineaceae bacterium
GCCCAGGAACCTCCGACGCCACTTTATTGTTTAGATCTTTCTTGCCCCCAGCTTTCTCAACCCCCTGCGTAGTTACTACTAGTCTTCGCTAAGTCTGGTAAGACTAAGATTAGGGCATTGATTTGTGACCGCTTGAACTTACCAATTCAATTTATTTAATATCCCGCACCTCCAGAATAATAACCACTCCCCTAAACAATCTGATCTACCCAAGGATTTGAATGGGCTGCACAGATGAATTAATAACAGTATAACAATTGAGGTGTTAAATCCTTGTAAAGTTTTAATGTTTCGGGCCCTTTCTGAAAACTCTCATCAACATTAAAACTTTGTAAAGATTTAACATGGTTTAAGGTATGATGGATAAAATCTGATCGGGAGGGAAATAATGAGATACATAACATCCAGGTAGTAAGCCTGAAGTTTATGCCTTTAAATATAATATACCTATCCATCCTAAGCGAAATGATAATTCTTTCATTTAGAAGTTGCTATCGTAATATTTACAGCTTGTACATCGCTAGCTTTATATTCTCTTCCAATAACCTCAATATAATCACCAATCTTCGGCAATTGATGGCTTTCACTAAAAGTTGAATTACTTATAACCGTTAACGGTGAAACCAAAATATGGTTGGCACGTTGATTCTGATCATTAAAATAAATGCTTGTTGTATTTTTATCGTCTTCAATTTTTACGACTATTCCATGTAGGTTGACAATATTTATCCATAATTTATCAACTGTGAAGGTTTTATCGAGGTTCCACTCTCCCCAAGCTGTCGCCCAATCGCCGTTTTGAATGGGAATTTTTGCTATCCAAGGAATACCATCCCAAATTATTGTTCCAGGCACTAGTAAAAGCGTATAATTATTTTCTCCCTGAGAAATTTCAAGACTCTTATCTCCATATCTTAATATTTTCCCCTCTAGGAGTACTTGTTTAGGCGCAATTTCTGTATTAATCGTAATTTGAGTTAATGTTTTGGTCTCAAGAGGGATTGAACGAGTACTATCAGTTTTTGGGTTCAGTTTGTTATCTGCTTGATTATTTTGCGTTAATCCACACCCACTTATAAGTACCATAAGGAGGGCAGCCTGAAATGCAATAAATAAACATTTAAAGTTGCTCATGCTAGATTATCCTTTCCTAGAAAATAACCCTTGGAAAGAGCGTATCGTATTTCGAAGTAGGCTTTAATTTTTGTTTTGTACGATGCGTATTGGATTTGTTCTAAAATCGTAATTAAATCATTCAAAAGGTGCCATTATCAGGGGGCAATACCTGTCGCCCATTTATATATTTTCCACATGCCGTTTTCTTGCGTCACTTCCATGTAAAAAGATTGGTCACCATTTGGTACTGAACCTGACATCCCTCCTTCGCCTTCAGCATAAATTGCCACAATAAACCATTTGTTGGTTTTTGGTTCTGGTGTAGATCGATTTTGGTTAGGCTGAATAAAGAAAGGTTGTATTGAGATTATTTTTAATACCGTAAATGCAGATTTTTGGTTTTTAATATATTCTTCTAAAGGATATACTTTTGCGTTAGTACTTAGAAGTTGATATGCCTCTTGGTACAAACCTTGGCTTAAAAACGTGTAATATTGTGAAATTACGATGATCCCCTGGTAATATGCTGAATCCACAACCTGGGGAGTCTTCTGGGAAGAAGTGAGATCAGATTCTTTTGTCTCGGTAATAGTCACATTACTTGTTTGAAACGGTATTACAGTCTGGAAAATCACTTTGGTGACTTCGACAGTTTGTGGTACCAATCGGGTGACCTCAACTGTCTGTATCAGACGGTCACAAGAAGTCGAGAAAAATAAAAGCAGCAAACTAATGACTAGTAAAATTGTGTTTTTTTTCATTTTCATTCCATCTCGTTAGGTTGACAACTTATAATTGCTTGTTCGGGTGATAACAGTTGAATACTATAATAGACCTCTTGCAAAAGTCGGTCAATTCTTGAGGGAAAGTTCGAGGTTGCAAATTGCAGCGATGAGGTTGAACCTGAGCGAAAATCGTTTACGGCGATTGCGATATCGTTCCGACAGGAGGGATGGTGATGAAAATTCTGAATGATCGCCGCGGTTATTCAATGACCTTCTGGGCTGTTTTCTTCGGCTTTGTCATGATCCCTATTATGGCGTTGGGGATCGAGTTAGGTCGGTATTTCTATGCCCGAGCGGAGATCGCTAAGGCGGCAGATGCGGCAGCTTTGGCGGCTGCGGCGGAGATAAACCAAAGGGTCTTTGAAAACAGTGGGAATTTAACCCCCACAAATCGAACGTGGGCGAATGCCCGGGCCTTTGCGAGCATGAATAATAGTTACCTGGCGCAGTATGGGATTTATGCGATGGTCACCCAGATTAGCGTGGATTTGACAAATGATACGGTATTGGTTCAGGTATCCTCGAATTTAAAAAGATTATTTCCAAGTATAGAGCAAGAAGCAATTGTTTCTGAGAGGGGATTCGCAGGGATACAAGCTTTTACACGATGAAGTGCACTCAAAATTAAGTGGTTTGGATTATCATGTGAAATTTCTTAGGCGAATTCTAACAATTTTCGCTATAACGTATATTGATAAACAAGGTTATTTGGTTCCCAGGATGCAGCGCCGTCTTTTATATCGTTTCCTGCAAGAACAGCTATAAAATGCGGAGACCCACAACTCCCACTGTACCATGAATTATAGTTATAAGTCTCAACGAGGGTGTTGCCATATTCAACATAACCTCCCATTTGAGTTTGAGTGACAATTATACCTGCGCAGCTTTCTCGATTTGTCCACCATCTCCAGCCAAGAGTTCCAATAGCCTGCCTTGGGCTTGAATTTGAATAACTCCAAATCATTCCAGACCAGGCAGGAACTCCAATATTTACATCCAATTCGGCTGCAACCGGTTTGCCATTGACAGTATTCGTCCAAATCGATCCATATGCAGAAGCTAAATTGGTTGATATTATTAACATAACGAGTGAAATAATCCCCGCTTTCAAAACAAGTGATGACTTTATTTTATTCATTTTTTCTCTCCTCCTATTTCATATATTGTTGGATTTCTATAGGTAGATCAAGTAAAATCTCCACGATAAAATTCTTGCTGCTTCCCGCAAGTATTTCAGTTCCATTCTGATAGAAATTAAACACATCCAATTCGACCAATTTACCATCGGAACTGATATAGGCCCTTTTTTCAATTCCGTAAACAGCCTGTTCGTAATTGGCAAATTTCATGGGTTTATCATACATTAAAGAAATGTCAAATTGTGTTACAGGCACACCGTCTAGCGAGGTTTCTTCAATTTTATTTTGAGAATTAGCCAAGCCAGCCAGTGCCAATCTAGAAAAATCACTTGTAACGCCCCCATCAAGAATAGGCAGAAATGGCTCCACTTGAACATCTGGTTCAGTAGTTATTAAATCCTTGAACACATTGTTTCTGAATAATTTAGCTTGTATGACTTTTCCATCCAAAGTTTTCATAAAAGTGACGCCTTCAAAAACCAATTTGTTTCCTCCGTCAATATGGTAAAACTCCTCCAGCACATAGGCCTTCGGAATGGCAACCCCGTTTGATAATGTGCCGGCTGAGTGATCGTCATATTGATAATATTCATTTGATAGATGAAGCCAGCCAGCCTTCAATGTTGAATTTGCAAATGTATCTGTTAAGATTTTCAATCTGGCGATCAATATGTTTGGGTCGATATTCTCTTCTGTTAGGCTAGAATGCGTTGGAGTATTACTGGAGGTAGTTGGACTAATTATTGATGTAGGAGTCAGCGTCATCTCAACAACTTGGATTTTTGGTGTTTTTGTTAAAGTTTGTTCAGAATCCGTCTGGCCTGAAGGAACAGGATTTATTGAGTCGGTTTGTGATGTTTGGGAAAAACTGAAGGTTGGTTGGGCTTCAATCAACGCCACAATCCCAGCAACCACAAATATACTGATGAGAATTATTCCTACCCTTTTAAGCATAGGTCCTCCGAATTAGAAAACTTTGAAACAGATTGTACGTTTGCGAACTTATCCCCAAGATTAGTGATGTGTTTATGAATAGTTGCCTTAAAATCTAGACTGAATTGCAGCATTTTTACTACACCCTAACTCACCGGGTCCAGATAAATTCCATTAAATACTCACCATTTGTTGCATCAATCACGACATTCATCTCATTAGAAGTACCTTCAGTACCCTGTATAGGTGTCTTTACTCCGTTATAGGTCACAATCCATACCAGACGAGGTTTGAGAAACGCAGGGTCAACATTCTCTCCCCTTTGAGCCGATTCTTGCAATCGTGCATTATTCAATTTGCCAAGGTGAGCCGTAATACCAGTCAGATCAGGCGATTTCTGGAAAGATGGACTTATTTTATTCGCCTGAGCAGTTGCCGCTTCTTCTGATATAAAAGTTTGAGTGACACCTGAATCTTTTGGATTATTTGGGTCAACAGGCGTGAATACCCATCCTTCTTGAGCCAGGCCTTGTACAAGCATGTTGGCTTCGGGGGTATTTATCTGAGCTTGGACTGGAACTCTTTCGCTAGCGAGTTTCTGTCCAAGAAGTAATCCAACGATTATACAAACCAGAACGCTCAGGATGACAAGTAAGTATTTGGGATTCCCCATTATTTTCATAATATGTCTCCTTTTCTTGTTATAAAAAAGGTTCACGGATATTTATAAATAATCCTTCATTGTGTCCAATTGTCTGCCCAAGTATACGGGTTTGTGAATCCCTTATCGATGTGATATCTTGTGCTGTCCACCTTTCCTGTCAGGTAGCCTGTATTCACTTGTGTCCAGGTGGCTCCTGATTTTGTGCAAAGATAAGACATTCTCAAATGGATAAACTGCGTTCCGCCAATATCGACGGAGGTATCTGATGAC
Organism: Anaerolineaceae bacterium; assembly: GCA_035543095.1. Taxonomy (GTDB): domain Bacteria; phylum Chloroflexota; class Anaerolineae; order Anaerolineales; family Anaerolineaceae; genus UBA700. The sequence continues at coordinate 4,908 of DATKKB010000026.1, forward strand.
TCGCCAAAAAACTGTTCATTTGAGGTGGTCGTAAATCCCCCATTGCTGCAAGCTTTCTGAATTCCATCGATATATCCACAAAAAACCGAACCTGATACTTCCACCTTATATTCATGAGGATTGGAATCAATCGTGCCATACCGGAACTGGCAGGAGCTACCACATCCTGGTGCATACTCGACCCAATATTTTGGCGCTGAATCGCCATAAAATTTTAACCATCCCGCCTGTGTATAGTAGCTTGAACTCGAGCCGACCGCCATTACCCATTCGCTTGAAGTACCACCGCTAATCGGAATATTAGGGTTAGCATTTGAGATATTTGCGCGGACTCCCGTGACGGATGATGTACCGTAAAAATAGCCAGCGTAGTAGCGACCGGCCGCTCCAACATTACCAATATTTATGCTGAATATCAAAAAACCTACCAAAACTGATGTGGCTAATAGTGGGATAAGGGAAAATAATCGTTTATTCATATTCACCTCCATTCAAATAAAAAAACATTATATTAAGTATTTGATCTTTGCTTGTGGCCTGCCAATTCGATTTCCCGCCCTTTCTGGACTACCCCCCAAAAAAAATCATGGCACTCTTGCGGAATGACCACCTCCACCGCCAAAAGGGAAGCCAACTAGCGTCCATTGGGCATTTGTGTAGGTATAATCAATACCGCCGCCGAAATTTGCCAGAATATAAATCGTTATATTATTGGGGTTTCCATCTCTCCAGAGCGACCAAACGCCACCCCCTCCGATATTTGAATTACTTTGACCACTTCAATAACCACTGATCCGCCAATCCTCTCATACCATCTTCCAATCGTCAGAACGATTGAAATTGGATTTACTGTCCTGTCGTCGGGTTGATCCAATCCTTGTAGACCTGCCAACATGTGAGCAGGGCAAGAAGTTTAGAGTTAATTTCGATCCTCCATGATCAAATAATCGAATTTCGTCCAATCCAGTTGTATTGGGTATTGTTTAAGGATTTGTCCTTTAATTGAAATAACATAGACTGTATCATTGGTACCTACCACGAAATCCTCCCCCTGTGGTGCAATGATCACTCTGGTGAATCTACTATTATTTAGAATGATGCCTGTGTTTAATAAAGAGTGTAAATTATCCATATCAAACATGTCGGCGCTTGTACTACCCTCCAAAAATTTCCTGCTTGAGAATAAAATATGATGATATTGGGAGTATCCTGAATTCCAGTCTACACATTCATCTATATTAGTTGATGCAATATCAGCCATTTGACCTAGATTGTATTTACTAAGAATGTAGCTTCCCCCACCTGTAAGCTTTCCTAAGACTGAAAAGTAATAAAGATTATTCAAATCCTCATCTATATTATCGAAGACTACAGCAATTTTCTTGCCCGGCACAGGAGTATCGCCAAGGCCAGTTTCATTAACTACGGGTCCCTGTAATAGTTTTTGGGCGATAATTCCATTATTAATATTGACAATGAAAACTTCATTATAATTAAATCCATCTTTAATTATTGGGGAAAGGTTTATAGCAATAATTTCGTTGTTATTTCGTTGTATTAAATGACCAATAAAACCATTTTCGCTCAGTTTTAATCGGATTTTTTTTACTGATAAATCACTTTGATAAATGTTTATTTCCCCTTGATTAGTCCCGATAATCATTCTGCCAGAGTTATATAAAATTAATCTTTGATCAATACCCTGTGGTAGGGAAGTAGAATTGACTTGTTTGGTAGAAGGGTTAATATTTAATAGTGAAGCGTAATCAGCGGGGCCAATTATTACAAAGATACTGGACGCATTGTTGAAATAAATAGAATCTAAAAATATTTGTTTGACAGAGTCAGGTCGAATATTAATATAACTTCCAACATCGATAGGATTGTAGCAAGGATATGAATAACCTAAGCAAAGAAATTGAAGTGTGGTATTACTTAAGTTGGCAAGGACGATTGGATGGACAATCGGTTGCCCAAATGATTGGATAGAACTGATAACAAAAAAAGTTCCACCAATAAGCGTTACAATCAAAATGAAAATTATGACATTTTTCCAAAAGGAATTGAACATATTTATCCGAACCAAGTTATAAAGACCTGAATGAACGATTGATTGAGCCAGGTAATATAGTATCCCTGAAACATCAGTTTCCAAAAATTGAAATTCTCAAAATCTATTAATCAAATTAGAATTCTTAAATCATAAAACCTAACCTAAAATTTCAAATGTTGGAGTACTTCTATTGATTGCAGAAAAATCGTAACTACTCAGCCAAAAAGCCAGAAGCCCAACAGGTGGCAGCATGTGTTAGCATTAGCTAAAAAACGCCACATTTAGGATGGCTATATATGGCAAACAATTGTAATTTCGACCACTCTCTCCACATGTGCTGGTTCTTGTTTACTAGGGCTGAGCGGTTACGAAAAATCATTGAAATCACAAATCTGTAATATTTTTAATAACTTTAGTTATGGCACATTTGTAAGTATATGCCTGTAATCTGTTAGTGACGGATCCCATGCATGGTTTTTACGGTCTCTAGTATGTCCACTATAGTAATATGGATTTATATGGGTCACCATGACAATATGACTATCATCTGTCGTTAATGCAATATCTCCTACCTGCAATGAGGATTGATTCACTGAGTAAGAGGTTATTGCACCTAACCCTACTAGATAGTCTCGTAAATGAAAAGTATTAATCCAATCATACGAAGCAATTGACGGATACCATGTTGCGTCGGTTGGGAAACCACCTCGAACCAGGGCTTGAGACACAAAATCTGCACAATCATCACACCCCGTACTTCCCCAGACACTTGAATAAGCAGAATTATAGTAAGCTGTGTTCTTCCATATATCTGTTGTCCCGGTGCAAGCTGTCGTTGCCTCCGACGAATATTGTTGTGCGTAACTTGATGCAGCACTATGACTATATGTGAAACCTGTTGTATTCGGTAACACTTCTGAAATACTATTTGTAAAATCTAATAATAATGATTGGCCTAAAGTTTCAACGGCCGTATTGTTTATTATATAATCAGGCATTTTCGTTAAGTCAGGCTTTTGCCTTATGGCTACACCATTATTCCAGCTAACATTATCGAAACCATTAGGGTTGTCACTATTCTTATCATTGAATGTGTCTTGTACGATCTGTAATCCCCCCATCAACAAGAATAATTCATGATGAATCGTAAGCGAAGTAGTTACACCTTCTTGAACTGACATATTCACACCGTCAGTCATCGATGAAATGTAATCAAATAATTCATTTTTTACTATATCATTGTTTGTGTTGGCAAGAGCCCATTTTGCTGCAATAATTAAAGGGAATTTTTCTGGTTGTGTAATAATAGGTTTCCCTGACAATATTACAACCTCATCTAAATTTAATTTATATTCGCTCCCGATTAAATTAACTTCAACATTAGTATTAGTAATAAATTTTGAGTTTACGGTCAATAAATTGGCGTGGAGACCTTTCTCAAAAAACTCCCCATAATATCCTCTCCTCTCATTAGCCAAGGCAATTATTTGCGGCGAATAGAATGAGCTATAAATTGTTTTACCTGATGACAGAAGCTGGCTGTAATCAAATAGTATATTTGTAATATTTGGCATAAGTTGGGTTATTTTGGAATCATTAATTCCAGAATTCGTACTTCCAGCGGAGACATTAAAAACTGTAGAACATGTCGCCAACAGAGTGATAATGATTATTAAGAACCGTAAACTGCTTTTCTTTTGCTTACTCCTCTCTTAGAATTACTATGAAACAAGCAAGACCATTTATTAATTGTACTTTGCCTATTATTTCGAATTTAGTTGCCAGATCATGGCACTCTTGCAGAATGCCCACCTCCACCGCCAAACGGGAAGCCAACTAGCGTCCATTGAGCATTTGTGTAGGTGTAATCAATTCCGCCGCCGAAATTTGCCAGATAGTAAATCGTTATATTATTGGGATTTCCATCTCTCCAGAGCGACCAAACGCCACCCCCTCCGATATTTGAATTACTTTGACCATTGCAATAATCACCGATCCAACCATTATAGCCGCTGTTATAATAAAGGGCCCAATGTCCACAAATCGTTAAAGGTTGCGCCGGCAAATTATCCTGAGGTGTCACGCCAGGCCATGGATGGGTTCTAAAATATTCGTCCACTTTGGCCTGTTCATATGACTGGTTGATACTATCCTGTTTCGCTTCCTCTTCTGTATCCCAGCAGTAAAACAAATCGGCAGATTCACCACGATAGGCAGCCGAGGTCACATGTTGAACACAATGAAAGGGTTTACCTTTTCCATGTGCAAAACGGGTTAGCATTTCTTGAGGTGACCATTCCTTGCCATAATAAATATATTTAACATTACTTCCCGGCGCAGCAACCACGCCTTGCACTATAAAGAGGATTAAGATTAAACTAACAAGGATCCAAAAACTAACCCGCACACTTTTTCGAGATTGCATTTCTTATCCTCCTTAAAAAGTAATTGATGGTATCACTTGAATTAATAACAGTATAACAATTGAGGCGTTAAATCTTTGTAAAGTTTTAATGTATTGGGCCCTTTCTGAAAACTCTCATCAACATTAAAACTTTATAAAGATTTAACATGGTTTAAGGTATGATGGATGAAATCTGATCGGGAGGGATATAATGAGATACACAACATCCAGTTTGTATATCATTGGCAGTTTGATAACCGCCCTGGCGCTTATAGCAGCGAACACCAGCCCTGAAACCACCAATCCAAAACATTGTTACGCCTTGATTTCCCCGGTAGATGAAAATTCGGGCGGCGCCTCACAAATGCTTGAATCTGCCTGTTTCGATACTTTCTCTCAGGCGATAAAAGCCGCCACCCAGGGACGCGTCGAGCTCGATCAATCCATCACACCGGCAGACGTCACCGATGCAATGCTCAACACGAGTGAAAACGGATCATTGCCTGCTTCACAGGTCATCATTGGAATTGATTGGGATTACACAAATTACGGAGGCAGCTCTAATATCTGGGCCGCCAATGATTATGGATGTTCGAGCTCGATCCAATACGGCGTCACGACCATGCCTTCGGGCTGGGATGACCGGGTTTCATCAGCCAGGGGTTATTCAAACTGTAACTATTATTACCATTACCAGAACACGAGCTATGGTGGCGCTTTTATCGTCTGCCATACAGGGTGTTCTTCAATGGGATCCCTGGATAACGATACCTCATCTGAAAGATGGACATATAATTAATTTATGAGGGTGCTGCTGGTTGAGGATGAAAAGGATACCGCCTCATCCCTCCGCCGGGGGCTGGCTCGTAATGGGTATGCGGTAGATACCTCGGCAGATGGACAACAGGCGCTCGATTACCTGGCCGTCAATGAGTATGACCTGATGATTCTGGATCTGAACCTGCCGGATATCGATGGATTGGAGGTATGCCGTGAGGCGCGCTGCCAGCAGCCAGAATTGAAGCTATTAATCTTGACGGCGCGTGATAAGATTGAGGATATCGTGACCGGGTTGGACCATGGGGCAGACGACTACCTGGTCAAGCCATTCCACTTCGAAGAAGTCCTGGCGAGAATGCGCGCTTTACTCCGGCGTGATCTGGGCTACCGGGAGACACAGATTTGTATCAAAGATATCATACTTGATCCGGTAGAACGCGTGGTCTGGAAAGCTGGTCACAGGCTCCAATTGACCCGCAAAGAATTTAACATCCTTGAATACCTGATGCGTCATTCAAGTGAAGCGGTTAGCCAAGAAGACTTATTAGAAAACGTCTGGGGCTCCGTTAACAATGTCTTTTCCAACACCGTCAGGGTTCACATCCAATCGCTCCGTGAAAAATTGGGTGATACCATCATAGAACCTCAATACATAACGACAGTTGTCGGCATCGGCTATCGTTTCGCTAACCCGAAATGAGATCGAGGAGCGAGGATTGAGTATTGGAATCCAATTGCCCTTTCTCGACGGGCGAAATACATGAAGAACCTGAGGTTTTCATTTGAGGCTATCGGTAAATTGACCTTGCGCCAGCGGATTGCCTTCATGAACGCTGGCCTGATTCTTGGGCTTGGAGTCATCCTGGTTTTATTTATCAACCTTGCAGCGCCGCTCTTCCTTGCTAACGAGATCAGTATCCCCAATACAATAATTCTTACGACGGGGACAGACGCCGCCGGATACCCCGTAACCATTATTAAAGAAACCCCCGCGCCAGCAGGCTACACTGTCCAAAGATTTGCGTCAGCTTTGCCAGGTGATCCATTGGTTGTGGTTAAATATCTTTCAGTGGTTGGCGTCATCCTCATTGGGGTCATCGGATTCTTTGCATCTCAATGGATTGCCAGGAAATCATTAGAGCCTGTCGAAAATATCAGCCGAACTGCCCTTTCAATCAATGTTCACAACTTGAGGCAGCGCCTGGATTACCAGGGAGCCCAGGACGAAGTTAAAGATCTTGCCGAAGCTTTCGATTCGATGTTGCAGCGCCTGGAGCTGAACTTCAAAGACCAGAGCGAATTCAACTCGAACCTTGCTCACGAACTGCGCACTCCTTTAACATCCTTACGCATGAATATCGAAGAACTGGCATCTCTCCCTCATAAAACCCAGAAGGATTATTACGAATTTTTAGGGGTCACGGCGCGCAGCGTCGACCGCATGGAACGCCTGGTCAATGACTTACTCTTGCTCAGTAAAGGGGAAAAAGAGATCCTTCGCCTGCCGGTCTTCCTGGGGGTCTTATTCGAAGAAATCCTGAACGAGGTAAGTCCTATCGCCAGCGAATACAACATTTCTTTGAAAATGAGCGGCGAAATCGAGCTGGCAATTTTGGGGGATCAAATACTGCTCCATAGGATGATTGCCAACCTTGTCGAAAATGGTATTTTCTACAACCGGCCTGGAGGGTTTGTCGAATTATCTGCTCATAAGAGGCAGGACCAGATTGTTATTGAAGTGCAGGATAACGGCCTGGGCATTTCCAGCCAACAACAGATGCACCTGTTCAAGCGTTTCTATCGAAATCCTGAAACGACCGGCCATAACGGCGGTGGAAGAGGGCTTGGCCTGGCAATTGCTGCTCACATTGCCAACCTGCATAATGGGAAAATTAGTGTCAATAGCACTTTGGGCGAGGGGAGCACCTTCAGAATCGAGATTCCAATTCTTTTTCAACCAATCGACCTGGCTTAATAGGCAACCTTTTTGATCGACCATCCCCGGTCCTGCCCAACTCTGGTTGTTAGAAGATACCCTTTAAGCAGATTCAACTGCGATGGACGCTTGGGCGCGGATCGTAAGCGCAGCCAACGCCGTTGAGTTCCTGGCGTCTGGAGCGGCATCATGGGGTTTCTAAATATAACGGACTGGAGTTTGACCTTTTTAATAACCAGAAAATCAACCTCACCCCAAACCCCCTCTCCATAAAATGGAGAGGGGGCCTTTTTAATTAATTGCGGATTTTTGGCCGCGCCTTAAAGTGCGGCCAAGAATCCGCAATTTATGAATCCCTCGCCAGCAGATTCTGGTAAAATTATCCTCAGCCACTCCAGCACTGAGGATGAGAAATGCAAAACGTTCCCGAAATTGGCGTCCAGATACCGAAAATTCTTTTACCGAAGCAGGGCATCGAGCTTGAAAAATGGGCCGTGATCGCCTGCGACCAATTTACGGCCGAGCCGGAATATTGGCAGGCGGTTGAAAGCCTGGTAGGCACGGCTCCATCGACCTACCGCATGATCCTGCCGGAAGTTTTTCTGGGAACGCCAGAAGAGGCGGCTCGGGTCCAATCGACCCAACAAGCCATGCGCAAATACCTGGACGAAGGACTTTTTCAATCCTATGAAGGCCTGGTGCTGGTCGAGCGCATTGTCAACGAGAAGACGCGGCACGGCCTGATGCTGGCGCTGGATCTGGAACAATACAATTATGCCGCCGGGTCGCAAACGCTGATCCGGGCAAGCGAAGGAACAATCCTGGATAGGCTACCGCCGCGCATCAAGATTCGCGAGGGGGCAAGCATCGAGCTGCCGCACATCCTGGTGCTTATCGACGATCCGGGGTACACGGTGATCGAGCCGCTGCTGGAATTCCGGGATGAGCTACCGCGCCTGTACGATTTCGACCTTATGCTGGGGAGCGGGCACCTGAACGGTTATTTTGTCAACCAGGAGCGCCTGACCCATGGCGTCATCAATGCTTTGAAAAAGCTGGCTGCGCCGGATACTTTCCACAGCAAATACGGACTGCCGATAGATGAAGGCGTGCTGCTTTTCGCAATGGGCGACGGCAACCACTCCTTCGCGACGGCCAAGGCGATCTGGGAAAAGATAAAAGCACAGGTCGGGATGGATCATCCGGCCCGCTATGCCCTGGTGGAAATTGAAAACGTGCACGGTTCCGGCCTGGTGTTCGAGCCGATCCACCGCGTATTGTTCAATACGACTGAGGACTACAGGCAGGCCATGCGGCGTTATTATGGGGATGACGTAACCTTCAAGACGGTTAATTTCCTAGCAGAAATGGTGGATGCAGTCAATCGCCAGCACGGGATAGGGCAAACAATCGGCGTGGTTTCAGGCAGGGGGTTCGAGCTGGCCATTTTTGCCCGCCCGATCTCAAATCTGCCGGTCGGAACGCTCCAGCCCTTCTTAGACCAGTGGCTGAAAGTAAAATCAGCCGATAAAATCGATTACGTTCACGGCGAGGATGTGGTGGTCAGGCTCGGGCGGCAGCCCGGCAACCTGGGATTTTACCTGCCGGCCATGCCCAAGAGCGCCCTTTTCAGGACCGTCTTGCTGGATGGAGCGCTGCCCCGCAAGACTTTCTCAATGGGCGAAGCGAGGGAAAAACGGTTCTATATGGAATGTCGCGAGATCGGATAACATGCTCCAGCGCAACCGTTTTACCCCATCGCCGGAGGCGCGCCCTCCACAGGGTGTGCGCTTCACCGAACTGCGGGTGGAACCCTGGCCGGACGGGCGGCGGGTGAGAGTCCACGTATCCATAACTCCCTTTCAAAAGAATCCTAACCTCGAGGCCGTCATTACAGATCCGGCCGGGAACGAAGTGGCTCGCGCCAGCATCATCGAAACGGCGGACGTCCGTTTCGTTTTCACGATGCACATTAAGGGGATGGACGTAAATGGGACGTATACCCTGTCGGCAAATTTAAATTACGAAGAAACCGGCCAGGTCGACTCCCGTTCGATTCCGTTCGAGACTAACGCAGAGATAGGGTAGATTTTGCCGTTCGTTCGATGGGCGAATTGTGTTCGCGCCAGGACGTCACTGAAGCCATCCTGCTGAGCCGGGCGCAGCCATTTAATGACCACCTTACGAAACTGCAATCGGAATTGAATCCCATTTAACGGCCTACTATCCGTATGGTCAGGTACAATTAATGTGAAATTAATAGTAATGATTTGTCAAAGGTGAACCTATCTTCGTAGTAACGACTTCGCGAAGCACCCCATGTGGGTTAGTCGTTGCCATCCGACAGTAACGACTGAATGTTTCTTTCGCTAAATCCGGCGCGTTTACCTCACCCCAACCCCTGGCCCCTTCCCCTCCCCACTACGTGGGGAGGGGAAGGGGTGGGGGATGAGGTGAGGTCGAAAGCCGGCTTTTAGGCCGAATATATAGCGAGAATACTAATGAAGTCGTTACTACGAAGGTATGCTTTGACGACAGATCGACCACAAGATTTCGTGAGCACGGTAGGCACAATTATTGCAACCAGCAATTATGCATATAGTTGCAAGTTTTGATCCGGAGATATTGATACCTGAAGCTCCCTGAGCAACAAAAAGCATGAATAAACGTATAGGCCTGAACCCTAAATTCTTTATTCCTCTCCTAGTCTTTCTGGTGCTGGCAAATGCAACCCTGGTGCTGCTGTTTGTGTGGCCTGGACCATTCGCCTCAGGCCAGAGCCTGCCGCCGGCTACACTTGAACCTCCCACCGGCACCGCTATTGCAACCAGCAGCAGCACTCCCGCGTCCACAACATTTCCAACCGCGACTTTGCTTCCCACCACCACCCTGCCGCCCGAGGCAGCCCTGGAATCGTTGAAACAACAGGGCATCCTGTTCCTGTCAATGAGCGACGGCGCCAATTACCACCTGTTTGCTTACCACCCGCAGTTTTACCAACTGACACGCCTGACCAATAACCCCTGGGATGATATCCATCCGGTCGTAAGCCCGGACGGCACCAAAATTGCATACAGCTCGCGCCAGAACGGCTATTGGGATATATTCGTGTACGATCTCGCGAACGGGAAATCGACCCGGGTGACCGATACCCCGGAATACGAGGCGCCGGCTAGCTGGTCGCCGGACGGCCAATGGCTGGCGATCGAGCGCCTGCTGGCGAATAAGCTGCAAATCTTCTTGATGCCGATTTCTGATAAAAGCGCGGCCGCGGTCCAATTGACGACATTCGACGCACCCAGCTACGACCCGCAATGGTCATCGAATGGAAGGGAAGGAAGGGGGGAGGTTGCGTTCGTCTCAACCCAAGGCGGTAAAGAAGACGTCTGGCTTGCGCGTCTGGACAGGATCGACGACCGCTTCATCAACCTGACGGGCGCTTTCCCAGGCAACCACCGCCAGCCGCGCTGGTCCCCGGACGGCAGCTTGCTGGCCTGGAGTGCTGATCTGCCGGATGGTATGGATGTTCAAACCTGGAATACGCAGGGACAAGAACTGCCGCACACACTCGGGCCGGGCACCAACCCGGTCTGGTCACCGACTGGAAATGCCATTCTGGCTGAAGTGCGGGGCGCCAATTCGACCTCGCTAACCGCCTATAGAACGGAAAATGCCGAGCTGCTATACCCGCTGACCCGCCTTCCTGGCAGCCTGAACGGTTGGGATTGGCGATCGGGCTCGAGTGTGGAGCTGGTAGCGCGATTACAACTGCCGCCCTCGGCGCGGGCGGCTGCCGCTCCGCTGTGGCAGAGAAAAATCTCTGCTGCGACCACTGCTCCACTGGGGCGAGATACACTCGTGCAACTGACCGCGGTGGAAGTGCCGTTTCCATACCTGGATGATTCGGTCGACGAATCCTTCCTTAGGCTACGCGAAATGGTCGGTAAAGTTACAGGCTGGGATTTTCTGGCAAACCTCGAAAATGCATTCGTGCCGCTGACGGTTGCCGCTGCGCCAGGGACAGGAGAGAACTGGCTGAACACCGGGCGCGCCATAGCGGTCAATTCAGTTCCACTCAACGCAAGCTGGATGGTAACGCTGCGCGAGGACATCGCCGGGCAAACCTACTGGCGCCTGTTCCTGAGGGCGCGCTACCAGGATGGCAGCCAGGGAATCCCCCTGACTGAAATCGCTTGGGACCTGAATGCCCGCAACAGCGGCAGCCCGAGTGCATACGACCAGGGCGGAGAATACAGTGCCGTTCCGGAAGGCTATTGGATCGATTTTACGGAGCTGGCAAGCCGCTTCGGTTGGGAACGCCTGCCCGCTCAGGTCGATTGGCGTACCTTTTACCAGGCCAGCCGGTTTAACCTGTTCGTACTGCGCGAAAACTTGAACTTTCAATCTGCCATGGCGCAGCTCTATCCGATCGAGGCGTTGGTAACACCAACGCCCCTGATCACGCTCACGACCACCCCTACACCTACACGCACACCTTGGTTTTTTAAATATATCACCCCCAGCCTCACCCCCTCCCTGACGGCCACTCCTAGCTTGCGGCCTACCCTGACGCCGCCAAAAAGCACGCCCTGAGCTATTATGAAACTATTGGCGCGGATTGCTTTTTTTGTTTGCCTGATGAGCCTTTCGGCCTGCAAGGCAGTTAATCCACCTCAGGGGCTTTTAGCAGCGCCGGCAACTCCATTCGACGCACTTACGGCTTCGGCGACGCCCATCCTGGCAGGAGCAACCCCCATTCACGACACGCCAACCGCAGAACCGACGGTTGCGCCGAATATCCACAACGAAGCCCCAGCCCATTTTTCTTTTCCGACCCCAGGAGCCGTTGCCAGCTCCGGCTGGCGCCCGCCGTTATACCCGGTGCCCTGGGCCCTTTCGCCGTTCGATCATTTTTACTTCATCCGGCCGATCGCAGCCGACGAGGTTAACTGGCCGCTACCGGATTACCGCTACGGCGGAACATTTGGCGAGGGGAATACCGTCCATTCCGGGGTGGACATCGACGCCTCACGTGGCACCCCAATCCTGGCGGCAGGTCCTGGACGCGTGATTTGGGCCGGGTACGGCCTGCTGCGCTCGGAAAAGGACGTTAATGACCCTTACGGCATTGCAGTAGCCATTCTGCATGATTTTGGCTACAATGGCGTGCGCCTGAGCACAGTTTACGGGCACATGGACCGGGTCGACGTCACGGTTGGACAGCACGTCGACGCCGGGACGCAGCTCGGCATCGTCGGCATGACCGGCAACACAACCGGCCCGCACGTCCATTTCGAGGTACGCTTTCAACACGGCGATTATTTCACAAGCCGCAATCCTGAATTGTGGCTTGTTCCTCCGCAAGGTTGGGGCGTGCTCGTGGGCCGGCTGCTGCGCGAGGATAAATCGCCGTTGTATTCGTTGATGGTCGACGTGCGCAACCTGGAAACCAATCAGAAGTGGCAGGTAAAAACGTACGGCCCAAAAAACGTGCGCAGCGATGATTATTACCAGGAAAATATGGTCCTGAGCGATCTGCCGGCGGGGAATTACGAGGTTTCCTGGACTTATGACAAGAAAGATTATTCAACTGAAATCGTGATCCACCCGGGAGCCAGCAGCTTCTTTTCCTTTCTCCAGGGAAGGCCGGTCAGCACCGAAATGCCAGCGACGCCTTCGCCGGACGAATTCTTGTTCACTGCAACCCCAACAAAATAAAGCCAAATAGCCAGCGAATATGCGATATTGCGGTGCTTGCGCACCGCAATATCGCATATTCGCTATCGGGGATGATTATTTTTTCCGTCGCAAGGTCAGAAATGCCGCCGCGGCAACGGCGACAAGCAGGCCGGCCCAGGCCAGGGGCGACCAGGGGGCTGGCTGGCCAAAAGGATCGAGCTGGGAGGTGGAAACAGGCGTTGAAGGGTACACGATACCAGGTGTAGGTTTGACCGGAAGATCGGTTGAGCCAGCAGGTGTTGGTAGACCAGAGGAGATTGCGGTCGGCGAGACGGTCGCGCTGTCGTCAACGACCTGGTAGGCCTTGCTGTCGGCCACTACGATTACCTGATCTCCCAGGGCGAAGGCGGCGGCCAAATCCGGGTCGGACTCGGCCAGCTTGAAATATTCTGCAGATAAGAATGCGACCTTGACCGGCTGCATCGTTTGCGGGTCGTAGGCCGTGTCCAGCCAGGTGGCACCGTTCAACACAAACGTGCGCGCTCCAATCACCCGGACGGTCTGAACAGCAGCGCTGCCGCCTGAGGCCGGGGCCGGAATGGCGGGCGCCTGCTGGGCCTGCGACATTGCGCCAGCCCCGGCAGCCTGGTCGACGGCGCTTTTGCCTGTAAAAGCTTGCGGAGTGGCCAGAGCCTGGTTATACGCATCCTGTGCAACTCGCTGCTGGTTCTCAAGCCCGAGCGGCATCGGCTCGGTCACCAAGTATGAGGTGTAGGGGGTGACGATGCCATATCGAATGCTCAACTTGACCACCTGGTCGATTGTCTCTTTGTCAGGACCCTGCAGGCGGATCTTGTTGAGCAGGTAACCCACCTTGCGGGTAGCCCACAGGCGGGGCAGGCTGGCCAGTGTATCCGATCCATTCCGGCTGTCAGCGCTGAAATCCTGGGCAGGGAAGGATAGCGCCTGCATTACGCTGTTCACGTTGCCCTTCAACGTCACCAGCTGGCTGCCGCCCTGGCGGTAGCGCCCCACGACCACCACCTGGGAACCGGAGAACAGGTCCGGCAGCGGGTTGGGATAGATGTCATACGTTGAAAGACTGCCAAAATCAAGAGAAAGATCGGTCATTACCGGGGTGCTGATGCTCTCATAAAAGGCCGAAATTTCCTCGTCCAGCTTCTGGCCCGGCTGGACATAAGTGGACAGGCCATGGTGGTCCTGAGTGAGGGTGTCGAGCAAGTTAGTGTCCACGTCGTAGCCAACGCCAAAGGCGAACAAGCGGATGTTGGCAGGAGCAGCTTTCTGGAAATTTGAAATAATTCTGTCACGATCCGTCTCGCCGACCGTCGGCAGGCCGTCGGTCAGGAAGATCAGGTAAGTCGGGCGGGATGAATCGGCCAGCGAGACAGCGTCCAGGAGGGCCTGGTTGATGTCTGTACTGCCGCTGGCGCTGACTTTATCGAGCCAGGCGACTGCTTCCGGGGCTTCGCCGGCGCTGCGCAGCCCGGATGCATACAAATTGACCGCGCTGCTGAAAGATACCAATCCAAAACGGTCCTCAGAATTGAGGTGTTGGAGGATGTAACGGGCGGCTGTTTGAGCCTGCTGGAACTTTTCACCTTCCATGGATCCGGAATGATCGAGCACCAGGATGACGTCTTTTGCCAGGCGTTCCTGGCCTGCATCTGGGCGAGGCGCCAGCAGCATCAGGAAGAAACCATCCGGATCGCTGGGGTCTGTTGGATTGCGGAAGGTAAACAGGTGAAACGCTTCGGATTCGCCCAGTGAATAGAACAGGCTGAAGTCGGAATCGGGCCTGACGTCCCGGGATTCATAACTGACCACGGCATGGTTGTTGTCCTTGCGGTCCACCTGGACAGCGTGGCTGGGGGAATAGATCGCCCGCAATGGTTTTTGGGACACAATATCGAGTGTGACCGACACGTCGCCGATCGGGCTGGAGGAAAATTTCTCGGTGTTCAAAGGGTACAGGTACTGCACCAGGCCGTTCGAAGCCGTCAGGGTCTGGACGTACTCGAGCTGGATGCGGCGCTCGCCGCCCGCCGGGATGGGAAAAATGGTTGCCTGCACGGCGCCTCGCCCGACGTATTCCAGCAAGGCCGGATCGCGCTGTTTCTGGGTGATTTCTTCATAAACCTGGCGGGCCTGATCTGCGTTCATGACCTTGCCTTCCACCGGCTGGCCATCGACCCACAGCGTGAAATTATTGACAGTAGCGCCTTGTGGCAGTGGGAAGATATACGTTCCTTCTATCGCATAGGCGTTCGAATTGGTAAAGACCTGGTCAACCCGGGTGGTGGCGATCTGATTATCGATCGAGACGGTTACGTGATGATATTTTATCCCGAGCTGGATGAATGGGTTGGGCCGCGGGCAAGGCCGGGGCGCCGGGCAGGGCATGCAGACCGCTCCAGGTACGCAAGGAGGACAAACAGGCTGCAAGCAAGGATATGGGGGCACGACCGGGCAATTCCCGCCCTGGCAGGGTATGGGTTCGGGGATGATGATTCCGTCCGCCTGAACGGGAAAGGCCAATGCCAACAAACCGGCAAGACCAACGATCAAGGAAATCCAGATGCGTCTGTGCATAACGTCCTCCGGGAACCAGTCCGAATGATTGCACCTGGCTGCCCAAAGCTAAGACGCTGGCCTGTCCTCGAAAGTTCCGCCAAACCTGGTGAAGTAGCCTGAGTGCTTTAATAGGCCAAAAGATTTCCCCTGCTCAACGACCCGGCCTCCGGACAGTACCAGGACCTCATCCATTGCGTCCATCCCGATGGGAGAATGGGCCACCCACAGAACGCTTTGGCCCTGGGTCAGGTCCAGCAGCATCTCCACCAGCCGGGCTTCAGTCTCGGGATCCAGGCCGCTGGCAGGTTCGTCGAACAAATACAGGCGGGCATCCTGAAGCACGGCCCGGGCGACGGCCAGGCGCTGGCGCTCGCCGCCGCTCATCAGGACGCCGTGTTCACCGATCCAGGTATCCAGCCCCTGCGGAAGTGAGCCAAACCAGTCCTGTAGTTGCGCCCGTTCGAGGGCGCTAACGAGCTCTCCTTCGGAAGCGCCTGGCCTGGCCAGCAGCAGATTCTCTCGCAAAGTGGTTGTGAAGAGATAGGTATCCTGGGAAATGACCGCGATTTTTCGCCGGACATCGGAAGAAGCGTAATGCCTGAGATCGATGCCATTCAGCAGGATGCTTCCGTCCGGGCAATCCCAAAATCGAAGCAGCAGGCGCAGCAACGTTGATTTGCCGGATCCGCTCGAGCCAAGGATGCCGATGCGCTTTCCGGGCGGCAGCTCCAGGCTGATATTCTTCAAGGCCGGCGCCAGGCCAGGCTCGTAACTGTAGGTCAGGTCCCGAATCGAAAGCGCCATGGAAAGCGGTGGAGAGGCCGGCGCTGCCGGCTCAATCACAGCCGGGGTCTGGTTGGCGACATCGAACAGGCGCTGAGCCGAGCTGAGACTGGACTGGAGCTGTTGGGCGGACTGGCCTAGCGGCGCGACCGCTTCGAAGCTGGCGAGAGTAACCAGCGCCAGTACAGCCAGGATGACGCCGTTGATTGTGCCTGACGAGACCAACGGAATGGCGACCAGCAAAACTCCCAGTAAGGTCAGGTTGACGACGAGCAAATTGATCCCGCTGATAGCGGCACCGGACCAGCCCAATCGGAGCTGCGCCTGGCCCAGGTGGGATGTCAACCCGGCAAAATCCTGGATGGTTTGCTCGACCCGGTCGAATGCCAGCAGATCCGGCATGCCCTGGAGGCCACCCACGATCGCCTGGCTGAGTTCGGCCCGGCAGGCAACCTGGGCCCTGGCTGGACCCCGGCTTATCCAACCAGCCAAAAAGGGCACGCCGATGCCGCTAAGGAGCAGGCCGCCGACCAATACGAACGCCAGGCCAGGATGATATTGGCTGAGAAACAGGCTCATCCCGGTCGTGATGACCAGGGCAGTCACGGGAGGCGAAACGACCCGCACGTAAAAATCCTGGAGGGTATCGATGTCGGCGACCGAACGGCTCAACAAATCGCCGCTGTGAATATCCTGCAAGCGGGCTGGGGCGAGTGGCTCCAGTTTGCGATAGAACCAGACCCGCAGCTCCCCTAATACCTGGAAATTGACCGAATGTGAAACCAACCGCTCGAGGTAGCGAAATAGGCCGCGAGCAACGCCAAAAAAACGAACGCCAACGATTGCTACTTCCAGCTCGGCAATGGAGGGATGAAGGGCTGCACGGCTGATCAAGAATGCCGACGTACCCAACAGGCCGATGTTGCTGGCAATCGTGGCAACGCCCAACAGGATCGATAAAGCTACCCACCCGCTGAAAGGCTTCAGGAATCCGAGCAGACGCAAGAAGATTCTCACGCCATCTTGCTCCCACTGGAAAAAAAGCGGGCGTATAAACCCCGGGATGCCAGAAGATCAAAGTGGCTGCCGCATTCGATGACGCGGCCGCTTTCCAACACCACTACCTGATCGGCTCGCTGAACCGTTTGCATGCGATGGGCGATCAGGATGACGGTGCGCCCCTGGCACAGGCGGCAGACAGTGTTTTCAATACGGTCTTCCAGGTCCAGATCCAGGTGAGAGGCCGGTTCATCGAGCAGCAAGACGGGAGCATCCTTCAGAAAAGCCCGAGCCAGCGCCAGGCGCTGAGCCTGTCCACCGCTGAGCTTGACTGCCCGTTCGTCCAGAACGGTATTAAAGCCCTGGGGTAGCGATTCGACCCATTCGGCCAGCTCGGCCAATTGAACTGCCCTGCGAATCTCAACTTCGGTTGCATTATCTTTGGCTATACGCAAGTTGTCGGCCAATGTGCCCTGGAATAAATAGGGCTGCTGCGGAACCCAGGCAACCGAACGACGCCAGGCGGCCGGGTCGGTGGAATTGAGCGGACGATCGTCTACGTTAATCTGGCCCGATTGGGGCTCGAAAAAACGCAGCAGGAGCTGGAGACAGGTGCTCTTGCCGGATCCACTGGCGCCTACCAGAGCCGTGACCTGGTTGGGGTAAGCTGTAAAAGAAGTGTCATTAAGGGCGTCATTGGCGCGCCCGGGGTAATGAAAATTGATTTTTTGAAAAATGATGGCAGGAGGGTTTGTGATTTTAATATTTTGTTGGGGATGACCTCTACCCTCCTGGGGTTGGGTTGCAAAGTCACGACTTCGAGGAGTAAGAGAATCTGAGTCGATCCCAGGAACGCGGGCATTATTGGTTGGGGGAATGTCGAGGATCTCAAAGATAGCGCGGGCGGCAGAGATGCCGGTTGCGCCCGCATGGAATCGCAGACCAAGCTGGCGCAGAGGCAGGTAAAAATCGGGCGTAATCACCAGGATGAAGAAGGCCTGCTGGAAGGCAAGCTGCCCGTATAACAAGCGCAGGCCAATTTCAACGGCTACGACGGCCGTGCTGATCGCAGCAACCAGCTCAAGCGCCAGGGAGGAGAGAAAGGTGATGCGCAAGACGCTCATGGTGGTGATGCGGTAACGATCGCTGGCTTGTTTTATTTTTCCGGCTCGGGCCTGGGATTGGTTCAAAGCTTTGAGGGCAGCAAAACCCTGCAATGTATCCAGAAAAACTGCGCTCATGCGGCTGAGAGCGCTGAACTGCCGGCGCGTTAGTGATTCGGCCGTGCTGCCGATTAAGACCATGAACAACGGGATCAGCGGAGCCGTGACCAGAAGCACGATGCCGCTTAAGGCATCCAGCGGAAATACAAATACCAGGATGCTCAGGGGAATCACGGCCGCCAGGACCAGTTGAGGCAGGTACTGGCTGAAATAGGCTTCCAGGTTATCAACACCCTGCAGGGCGCGTGTCGCCAGGTAACCGCTGGTCTGACCCTGGAGGTAAGCCGGGCCAAGCGCAAACAGGCGGCGGAACAGTTCCTCGCGCAGGCTGGTCTTGATACTGATTGCGGCTGTGGCTGCGACTCCCTCGGCCAAAATCGTTAAAAGCGAGCGACCAAGGATGATGACGAGCAGTATCCCCAACAAGGGGGAAACCTGGGAAAGAGTCTGCCCACCCAGAAAAACTTCAGCAATGACCTGGCTGAGCGAAGCGGCCTGGGCGATGATCACCAGGCCTCCTAGGAAGCCGAGCAGAATCACCGATGCAAGGAGAAAGCGAGCGGAAACAGCCAGGCGTAAAAGGCGCCGGTCGAGATTCAAGAATAAAGGTCTTCGGGGTAAAGATTGGATTGCGATTCTCCGACCAGGATTGGGGGCTAAAACTTCGGCTAGATGAATATTATAGCGTGAGTTAATAAGAAAAAAGGCGGATCGGATTGATCCGCCGCCTGCAAGAAAGGGGGAATTACTGGTTCTGGGTCGCTGGCTTCAAACTTGAGCGCATATCCCTTAAAGCCTCAAGCAGATTCCGGATCGTGCCGGACATCGCGCTGCGGGCATCGCTGAGAATCTGGTGAGCCGATTTGACCGTCGCCATAGCCTGGGCGACGTCGGTCACTTTGCCGTTGGCATCAAAGCCGGCGTGGGTGGACAAGATTCCGGCTGCAGAAGCGTGAAAGGCCCTGGCGTCAGCTAATTTGACCTGGAAATTGGCAAGAGCTTTTTCCAATTTTGCCGGATCAATGCCTTTCGCCTTAAGTTTGGCGATAAAGGTTTGCACCCGTGTAATTACCTTATCAGCCCGGTCCCCCCAATTTGACTGGCGCTCGAGCGTTTTCTGCTCGATTTGAAAAGCTTTCTCAAGGCGGGCGATGCGTGCGGCAGCTTTATCTGGCTGCGCCGGGGTCGCCTGGGGCTGGGCTGCTGGCGGGGTAGGACTTTGAGCAGCGACTGTACTGGTCGGCAGGGCGAATAAGGCCGCACCGATAACCAATACACCTAAGACAGCGATCAGGATGGATTTTTGAATGGTTTTCATGTTGGATTCTCCGTTGTCAGATATTTTTTACTTCCAAACATCATTGTAGGCTGAAAGGATGATGAAGGTGTTTTGGTTGTGTAAAAAGGTTGTAATTTGAAGGCAAGAAATGAATCTCATAGGTGAAATAGAAGCAAAATATATGACAGTGTATATTGACACTGTTATATTTACATGTTATAATAACACTGATAACTGAGGTGACAATGAATGAGTATTCGATCCAGGAATTAAGTGATTTGACCGGTGTTCCAAGGCGGACGATCCATTTTTATACCCAACAGGGGATTTTGCCTCCTCCGCAAGGCGCCGGGTTGTCCACCCGTTACCAGCAAGAACACCTGGTCCGTCTGAAGCTGATTCCCTACCTTCGCCGGCGCAGTTTACGGCTCGACCAGATCCGTACCTTCCTCAACGAGCAGGACCCTTCAGAATTAACACAGCTCCTGCTAGAGGAACAGTCTTCTACCAGGGTGGCGATGAAATCGCCCGCCGCGCCCCCTCCGCAGGGCATGAGCGGGATTGTGTATAACCTGCCAGGCGGGATGACCCTGATCGTACCGGCGGAAACGGCCGCTAAAGATGCGCGGCGGATCAAAGAAATTATCAAAATCATCCAGGATAAATTTAAAGAAAAGGATAAACATGACTCAGCCCCCGAAGATTGAATCGATTATAGGCAGGTTCATAATCCCCGGAGAAATGGACAGCGCTCTGCCGCTCAAAAAGACGACCATCGAGGCTGAAATCACCGGGCCATTGGTCAGTGTTTTTGTGAACCAGTTTTTTTCGAATCCTATCAGCAGCCCGGCCGAGCTGGACTACCTTTTCCCGCTGCCAGAGAGGGCTGCCATCGTCGATTTTGAATTACAGATCGGCAGCCGGATCGTCAAAGCTGAGATGCAGGAGCTGGACCAGGCGCGCCGTGAATACGAGGAAGCCAGCCGGAAAGGCCAGCGAGCGGGCCTGCTTGAACAGCGCCGCCCTAACCTGTTTGCCGTTCACCTGACAAATATCCTGCCCGGCGAAACGATCCAGGCCGCCCTGCGGTACCAGGACCGGTTAAAGTTTACGGATGGCACGTTCGAATTGGTCTTTCCGATGGGCCTGACACCGCGTTACCACACGACTGACGGGCAGGAAGAAGCCCGCCAGACGAGCGCCCCGGTAGCCGTTCCGGGTGAAGAGATCGGCCCGGTGGAGATCCGGGTGTCGGTCGATGCCGGCGCCGCCGTGAATGGGCCGGAAAGCCCAACCCACGCTCTGGCGGTCACGCGCCAGGACGAAAGGCATTTTCAGGTGAGCCTGGCGGGTCAGGCGCGGCCTGACCACGATTTTGTAATGCGGTATGCCCTGGCGGGGCCCAATCCAGCAGCGAATGCCTGGATCAGCCAGGACCCATCTGGGGATTACCTGCTGGCAGCGCTATTTCCGCCTGCCTTGCCCGAAGACTACCAGGCAGCGCGGCGCGAGTTCGTGTTCGTGCTGGATCGCTCCGGTTCTATGCGCGGCGAGCCCATCGCCCAGGCGCGCAATGCGCTGCGGGCCTGCCTGCGCTCGCTGAACCCTGACGACTTGTTCCACATCCTGCTGTTCGACGACCAGTTAGATTGGTTTCGACAGAACCCCGCCCCGGTCACGCAAAAGAATATCGATGAGGCTGATCGCTACCTGGCTGAAGTCGAGGGCAGGGGCGGCACCGAAATCCTAAAGGCCTTGGAAGCTGTCTTTACTCGGGCTCCTGTCCGAAGCCACACGCGCTACATCGTTTTCCTGACCGATGGAGCCGTGTCGGCCGAAGAGCGCGCTCTCCAGGAAGTCCGCAAGAAGATCGGCGAGGCGCGCCTGTTCACGTTTGGCATCGGGCCATCGGTCAACCGGGCCCTGCTAAACGGGATGGCGCGGACTGGTCATGGAACGGCTGAATTTCTGCAGCTAGACGAGGACATCGAAGGGGCCATTATCCGTTTCCAGGACCGGGTATCCTTCCCGATTCTGACCGACCTCTGCATATCCTGGAAAGGAGCGAAAGGCTGGGACGTCTATCCCGCCCAACTGCCGGACCTGTATGCCGGTCAGCCGCTCGAGTTCTGCGCCAGGGCCAGCCTGGATAATAGCCCGGCCGTGCTCAGTGTGCATGGAAAGCGGGATGGAAAGCCAGTTGATTTCAAGCTTGAATTGGAGCCCGTTGAGGCCAGCAGGGAGGTCGTGCGGCGCGTATGGGGCCGGGCGCGGATCGACGACTTGCTCGACCAACTGGTGTGCCATCCGGACCAGAGCGCGCGGTTGCGGGCCGAGATCATCAGCACCGCCCTGGCAGCCAGGCTGGTCACGCCCTTCACGGCGTTTGTGGCGATCGACCAGGAGGCAGTGGTCATAGATGCAACCCAACGCAAGGTGATCCACGTGGCCCAACCCCTGCCCAAGGACCTGGACCGGCGCGGTTTCGATGCGCAAGCGCATGGAATTCGCCAACCCGCCACACCCTTCCCCCTGTCCCGCATGGCTGCGATCAGCCTTCCGCGCAAGCTCAACCGGGGCAGGATCGGTGAAACGAGCGGAAGCGCCAACTTTGAATCCAACGCGGCCCCGCTTCCACCAACACCGGGGTTTTCTGAACCGGTTGAAAAGGTAGAGTCAGTAGATATACTTACTTCCGGAATAGAAGAAACCCTTCGCTGGCTGGCGCGTACCCAGCAGTTAGATGGCAGTTGGAATAGTGAGGTAGAAATGACCTCCGCCGCCCTGCTGGCTTTTGTCCGGCACGGTCACACGACGACCGGTGGCAATTACCGCCAAATCCTGCGCCGGGCTTACGCATGGCTGCAAATGAATACCGGCAGCGGGCAGGCGGTATTCGTGCGGGCGATGGCATTTGCCAGGCTGGCGAAAGCGACCCGCCATCCTGGACATGCAGCCGCGGCAGCAGCAGCAAGCGCAGAACTGCCCGAACCGGGAAGCATAACCGAGCAGGCGATTTATGATCGGCTACACGATATTGGCCAATTTTCTTTGGAGGGTTTGGAGCAAATCACCACACTGGAGCAATTGAGGTTGGCAGCGATCATGGAAAAAGATGGAGCAATTGCGAAAGAATTACTTAAAGGACCCGTATCTGACTTGATTCACATATGGTTTGCAGTTTGGAAATAAACAAGTAGAATTCTCACGACTGAGACACAGAGGATTGAGAAAAATATAAATGAAATTCTACTTATCAAGTAAGTCGATAATGTCCTGCACGCAAACGGTAAAGATTTCGTCGAGGATGGCGTCGTCAACCTGGTAGGGACCGCCGAAGACGCCATCGCCGTAGAATTGGCGGTAACCGGCAGCATCAAGGATTTCGGGGGTAACTGGCGGGATCTTGGTTTCGGCAGGTACGTTAGCTACGCGCACAAAGCTAAATGCTTCGATCCAGGCGGCATGGTAGGATTTCAAGCCGTGCTTCTCGGCAACCTCTGTCACGTGAGGCGCCCCCCACCAGGCGTACCAGCGCACGTTCAAGCCCGACAACTCCGGCAGGATTTCTGTGATGCGGGTCCGGGCCGGATCATTGCCGCCGTGCCCATTCAAGATAACCAGCCGGCGAAACCCGTGCCGGTAGACGCTGCGAATCATGTCCTCGATCACATCTAAAAATGTGATCAACCGCAGGCTAATGGTGCCGGGATAAGCTCCAAAATGAGGGCTTACTCCAAAATTCAAGGGCGGCGCCACCAGCACACCGCTGCGTTTGCTGGCGGCATCCGCCAGAGCTTGCGGGATCTTAGCGTCAGTCAGCAGGCTCAGGTAGCCATGCTGCTCGCAAGCGCCGATAACCAGCATCAGGCGATCGTCGGTCTTAAGGTACTGTTCCACATCCATCCAGTTCAATTCATCCAGGCGCATCGGATCTCCGAAAAATCGAATTAAGAATTGTTCGTTTCAAATAGGAACTCCAACCCCATCGCCGCATCACGGCGCCAGGAAGGGTAGTTGTGACCGCCGCTATATTCATTGTAATGGAAGTCAAAGCCATGGTCTTTCAATGCTTCAGCCAACTGCCGGTTGATCCTTACCAGCATTTCGTAGCAACCAGCCGCCAGCCAGATTTTCAGGGCCCGTGGGTCCACCAGGCGCAGCAAGTCCCAGACGACGAATTCACGCCCGAACAGGCTGTAAGCCCCAGATTGGGCCAGGACTTTTCCAAAAATATTGGGCAGGCGCAGGCCGGTGTAGAGAGCCAATAACCCACCCGCCGATGAACCCAACACCCCATATGCGCCCGGCTGCGATTCAATATCGAGCAAGTTGAGCGATTCGTGTGCGGCCGGCAACACCGAATTGGTCAAGAACATCAGGGTGGCTTCACTGCATAAATATTCAATGGCGCGTGACCTGCGATTGTTTTCAACCATGGCCAGGGCAACCGGCTGGATGCGCTGCTGGGCAATTAAGTTGTCGACGATCACCGGCAAATGGGCGCGACGCAGGTAATCCTGCCCATCCCATACCACTACCAGCGGGCAGGGTTCTGCCACCGGCGGCTGGTAAAAATGTACCCGTCGCGGACGACTGCCAAAATAAAAGCCAGGTTGGATATCCCGCCCAAATACCTGCCCATGCGGGACACCCGGTTTTCGGCGCGCCAGTTCTTCCAGCTCGTCGTCCTGGGACATATAGAAATAATTATTGAATTTGCCGAATCCGTTCGGCGTTTTGTGAGGATTGAAGGGATCGAAAATTCGCTCCTGGTCCACCGACAGGGCATACTCGATGTAAGCGTCCGCCGGCAGCTCCACTGAAAGCGCCCAGGCGTCTTCTCCAACGGGAGTCATTTCGGCCTGGGGGCTCATAATCCAGCCGTTAAAATCGGCCAAAATGGCCGGGGCGCTTTCGCCTTGCCAGATGAATGTAGCCGTCGTCCCGTCGATTAACGGGGTGCCTTCTGAAAGAGCGCGTTCGATCAATGTTTGGCTCATGCCTGATTCCCTCAAAACCGATAATAGCAAAAATATAAGTCTGGGGCAGCCTTACCGGCTGCCCCAGGATTATCCAACGATATTCACAAGGCGTCCAGGCACGTAGATCACCTGCTTTGGGCTCCGGCCGGCCAAATTGCGCTGTACGGCATCGCTCACCAGAGCGGTGGCCCTAGCATCCGCCTCGCTGATATCCACCGGCACCATGATGCGGTCGCGCACCTTGCCGTTGACCTGGACCACCAGCGTGATCTGTTCGACCGATGCGGCGTCTTCATCCACAACGGGCCAGGGGCGAGTATGGATCGAATAGGGTTTCCCCAGATAGGCCCACAGCTCCTCGGAGATATGGGGGCTGACGGGCGCCAGCATGTGCAGGTAGATCTCAACCGCTTCATTCCAGGCTGAGGTGCCCCAGGCTCCCTGCTGCTTGGCCTTGAGCATTTCATTCATTAACTCCATCAGGCCAGAAACGATTGTATTGAACTCGAACTGCTCGAAATCGCGCGTCACAGCCTTCAGGGTCTGGTGAACTTTGCGCCGCAGGCTGCGAATGACCGCTTCACCGGCGCTGCCTCCATCGGCTGGCTCGACGATGGCAGACCAGCTTCGTCGCAGCCAGCGCACGGTGCCATCGATGCCACTGCTGTTCCAGGGCGCGCCCTGGTCCCAGCGGGCAAAGAACATGAGGTAGGCGCGCACTGCATCTGCGCCGAAAGATTTAACAAGGTCATCGGGAGCAACGGTATTGCCCCTGCTCTTGGACATCTTCTCCGAATCTTCGCCCAGGACCATACCCTGGTTGCGGAGCTGTAACATAGGCTCGGGACCGCGTGTGATGCCCATGTCGCGCAAGGCCTTGTGGAAAAAACGAGTGTAGATCAGGTGCATATTGGCATGCTCGATCCCGCCCGTATAGATATCTACCGGCATCCAGTAATCGTATTCTTTCGGATCGAATGGGCCCTGGTCATACTTCGGGCTCAGGTAGCGCAGGTGATACCAGCTCGAGCACATGAAGGTATCCATCGTGTCGGTCTCGCGCTCCGCCGGGCCGCCGCAATTCGGGCAGGTGGTGAATCGCCAGGTCGGATGCAGTTTGAGCGGGCTTTCGCCGGTCGGCTTCCACTCGACGTCGTCAGGCAGCAGCACCGGCAACTGGTCTTCCGGGACCGGATTCCAGCCGCATTCCTTGCAGTAAACCATCGGAATGGGCGCGCCCCAATAACGCTGGCGCGAGATCAGCCAATCGCGCAGCTTGTAATTGACAGCGCGCTTTCCGACCCCGATCCGCTCAACGTACTCAACCGCTTTATCAAACGATTGGTCGCCAAGCGTGCCGGTCAATGGGCCCGAATTGACCATCGTGCCCATGGCGGGCACGGCAGCCGTCATGTCTTCTTCTTTTACAGGCTCCTGACCTTCGGGCTGGATAACGACCCGGACCGGCAGGTCAAACTTGCGCGCGAACTCAAAATCGCGCTGGTCGTGGGCCGGCACAGCCATTATGGCGCCCGTGCCGTAGGTTAACAGGACGTAGTCCGCAATCCAAACCGGGATGCGCTCGCCGTTGACCGGGTTAATCGCAAAACCGCCGGTGAAAACGCCGGTCTTATCCTTGTCAGCCGACTCGCGCTGCAGGTCTGACTGGCGCAGGGTCTGTTTGACGTAAGCATTCACCGCTGCAGCTTGCTGGGGAGAAGTAATCTTCTGCACCAGGGGATGCTCGGGAGCGAGCACCATGAAGGTCACGCCCCACAGAGTATCCGGACGGGTGGTGAATACCTCCAGGGGATCGCCCTGCTCGGTGTGGAATACAACCGAAGCGCCTTCCGATTTGCCGATCCAGTTAGTCTGCAAGACACGCACGCGTTCGGGCCAATCGATTGTGTCGTAGTGCAGCAGCTCCTCGGCGTAATTGGTGGTGCGAAAGAACCACTGCTCCAGGTTTTTCTTAATGACCGGTGTGCCGCATCGCTCGCAGTGGCGATCATCGCCCCAAACCTGCTCGCGCGCCAGGGTGGTGTTGCAATGCGGGCACCAATCCACCGGGGACATCTTGCGATATGCCAGGTTATGATTAAAGAGCTGGATGAAAAACCACTCCGTCCAGCGATAGTATTCGGGATCCGCCGATACTGCCTCGCGCCGCCAATCAAACATGGCGCCCATGCTGCGCAGTTGCTTTCGCATCTTATCGATATTGCGATACGTCCAAACCTTGGGATGGGTTCTATTCTTAATGGCTGCATTTTCAGCGGGCAGTCCAAAAGCGTCGAAACCGATTGGAAAAAGGACATTGTAGCCCCTCATGCGCTTAAAGCGGGCGCGCGCATCCGAGGGCGTCATGGCATACCAATGGCCAATGTGAAGGTCGCCAGAAGGATAAGGCAGCATGGTGAGAGCATAAAACTTGGGCCGGCTAGGGTCGATGTCGGAATTGTACAGGCCATCCTTTTCCCAGCGCTTCTGCCAGCGGGGCTCGATTTCGGAAGGGTTATAGATAGGGATATTGGCCATTCATACTCCTCGAAGCAAGATTATATTTAAATAAAATACCTCCGCCCGTACAGGGACGGAGGTTTCTCCGCGGTGCCACCCTGCTTGCCCAGGAATTGACCTGGGCCGCTATGGTCCGCGCTATCGGGCGAAACCCGGCGCCGGCTACTTGATTCACCGGTGCAGCCTGCCCTGTATCGGGGCG
This sequence comes from Anaerolineaceae bacterium, assembly GCA_035543095.1. Lineage (GTDB taxonomy): Bacteria > Chloroflexota > Anaerolineae > Anaerolineales > Anaerolineaceae > UBA700. Next base: position 32,346 of record DATKKB010000026.1, read on the forward strand.
CCAGGCGAGTTGAGCCTTATGGCGCTCCGCATGCGCCCTGCCGGTTTTCACCAAATTCTCCCGGCTCTCTGGCGGATGGCTTAGTACTCCTGGACAAGCTCAATATGCCTATATATACCAATTAGGCACCTCGGAACTCGCCATTCGAATACCTAAGTGCCTAATTCAGACTTCTGTTTGCTAGTGGACCCAGAGGGATTCGAACCCTCGGCCTTCTCAATGCCATTGAGACGCGCTCCCAACTGCGCTATGGGCCCAATCTGATCTGTATTACACCTTTTCAACCGGCCTGCAGCGTGTAGCCTGCTGTTGAAGGGGACCGGCCCCAGTGGACCTGGGGGGATTCGAACCCCCGGCCTCTTCAGTGCGATTGAAGCGCGCTCCCAACTGCGCTACAGGCCCAAATTCAGAGTAGTTAGATTTTACCTGATCAAAAGGAAGCTGTCAAGGATTGGGATAATCGCCTGCCAGGCAGAAATTTACAGCGGCTTCGGCATGGATGAGGGTTGTGTCAAACAACGGAACCGGGCTATCGCCGGGCTTAATCAGCAAGCCGATCTCGGTGCAGCCCAAAATAATTGCCTGGGCGCCTTTATCGATAAGACTTGCGATGATGGACTGGAACGCACGGCGAGAGTCCTCCAGAATAATTCCCATGACCAGCTCATCGTAAATCACGCGATGAATTAAATCGCGCTGGTCTTTATCTGGAATCAAGACCTCCAGACCAAACCGGTCGGCCAGGCGCTGCTTATAAAAGTCCTCTTCCATTGTAAAACGCGTGCCGAGAAGTCCAATCCGCCGGATACCCGCCTTGCAAATCTTTTCAGCGGTTGCATCGGCTATGTGCAGAAAAGGAATCTCCACCGCTGATTGGATCGATTCAGCTACCAAGTGCATGGTATTGGTACACAGCACCACGCAGTCTGCCCCACTACGTTCCAGGGCACAAGCGGCGGCAACCAGAACCCGGGCTGCCTGATCCCACTCGCCAGAACGTTGGAAAGCTTCAATCTCGGCAAAGTCGACCGACACCATCACGCAGCGGGCTGAATGGTACCCGCCCAGGCGGGCTTTGACGCCTTCGTTGACCAGGCGATAGTATTCCAGGGATGATTCCCAGCTCATCCCGCCAATCAATCCAATTGTTTTCATGATTTATCCTGTGTCTGCTCAATACCTGGATTTATAAGGGTGAATTATACCCTTGTCAGCCACCGCCTGGCGCGCGTGGTTGAAGCCGGGCTCGTCGATGGAGCTGCCTCCAGTTATTATTCCATCTACCGGCCGAAACAGGAAGTTTTATTAGATGAAGCGCACCGGCTGCTTTCACGCCAGGTCCTTACGACCCTGGCAAATGAGGCCGATCTCGAAGCATACGACCGCAAGGTCTTTTTTGATATGAGGGGGTGGGATATTTTGAAAGTGCTTCGCACTTTCAAAATGCTCCGCTCGTTCGTTTTGCGTGGCCGCCGAAGGCCGGCCAGCTTACGCGATTACCTTCTGCCGGATGAGAGCTTGAAGGAAATTCCGGCTCAAAGGGAGAAATTGGAGGTAATTCTAAGGTACGCCAGCCGGGATTTTGAGCCGGACAGGCGCTACCCGGAAAAACAAGTCAATGAAATCCTGGAGCGCTTCCACGAAGATTCTGCCACCCTCTGGCGCGAGCTGGTCGGTTATAAGATCCTGGTCCGTGAGAAGGTTGAATATTGGAAAATGATATAATTCACTTATGAAAACAACCCGTATCTCACACCTCTACGCATTGATGCAACAGAATGGTCTGGATGCCCTCGTCCTCAACCCGGGCCCAAGCTTCGCCTACCTGACAGGCATGCAGTTTTCCTTGATGGAACGCCCGGTTATCCTTTTTCTCTCGCCGGAAGCTGAGCCGGTCCTGGTGCTGCCGGAGCTCGAAGCCATCAAACTCAGCCAATCCGACGTGCCGGTTAAGGGCATTACCTTCGGCGACAATCCTGCTACCTGGGGCGGGTTCATTCACCAGGCATGCCAGGCTATGCAACTGGAAGGCAAGAAGGTAGGGGTTGAGCCTACGCGGCTGCGCTATCTCGAGCTAAGACTTCTGGAAGAAGCCGTGAAGGCGAAATTCGTCAGCGCTGAGGCGGTGATTAGCGGGCTGCGGATTCAGAAGGAACCTTCTGAAATCGAATTGATGCGCAAGGCGGTCAAAATCGCACAGGATGCTCTGGCGAATACTCTCCCCATAATTAAAGCCGGAAGAACGGAGAAAGAGGTCGCGTCTGAGCTTCTTCTCCAGCTCCTCAAAGCCGGATCAGATCCCGATTTGGCGTTTGCTCCCATCGTTGCCAGCGGCCCTAACAGCGCCAATCCGCACGCTTTTCCAACCGGCCGCAAGCTCCAGGCCGGAGACCTGCTCGTCATTGATTGGGGAGCGGCCTATCAAGGATATATCTCGGACCTGACTCGCACTTTCGCCATCGGCAAGGTCGAGCCGGAGTTCCAGCGCATCGCCGGCATTGTTGAGCAGGCCAACGCTGCCGGGCGCGCAGCTTCCAGGCCAGAAATTACAGCGGGCGAAGTGGATAAGGCTACCCGTAAAGTGATCGATGATTCCGGCTATGGAAAGTACTTCACCCACCGCACCGGTCATGGCATCGGCCTGGAAGGACACGAACCACCTTTCATTTTCAATGAAAACACAGGCATCCTCAAGGAAGGCATGGCCTTCACCGTCGAGCCAGGTATCTACCTGGCTGGCCGGGGCGGCGTCCGGATCGAAGATAACGTGGTGATCACTGCCAGCAGGGCAGAAATCCTGTCTGACTTTCCGCGCCAGCTTCGCACCCTGGAGTAACCCGATTCGCATGGGCATCATTTGCATTCAATTTGTGCTCGGTCCTCTCGAGAATAATACCTACCTGGTGGTCGATTCTGATACGGGTGAAGCTGTCGTAATCGATCCATCCTTCGACAGCCAGGTTGTCATAGATGAAGTGCGCCAGCAAGGCTGGAAGCTGACCCAGGTGTGGCTGACCCACGCTCATTTCGATCACATTGCCGGCGTCAGCACGATCACACAATCGACCCAGCCGCCTCTTCCGGTTGGGCTCCATCCGGGCGACCTGGTATTATGGAAGCAAGACGGCAGCGCGCCCCAATTTGGGGTCGCCTTCGAGAGCGGGCCGGAACCTTCGATCGAGTTCTCTCACGGGCAAATTTTAAAGCTTGGAAAGAGCTCCTTTGAAGTGCGCCACACCCCGGGTCATACCCGCGGGCACGTCGTGTTTGTTTCGCTGGATGAAGAGATCGTGTGGTGCGGCGACCTGATCTTCAACGGCAGCGTTGGGCGGACCGATATGCCTGGCGGCGATACGGCTGCCTTGCTGCACAGTATCCGGACCCAGATCCTGACTTTGCCAGCCAGCACGCGCCTGCTGAGCGGACACGGATTGGAAACGACCGTCGGAGCTGAAGCCAAGCATAATCCATACTTATAAGTGATCGAGGTTCGATTATTTAAAAAATGCGGGAGAACTCCCGCATTTTTTAAATAACCGAACCAAGATTCGATTATTTTGCGTATTCGACGGCGCGTGTCTCCCGGATGACGGTCACCTTGATTTGACCCGGATACTGCATGGTCTCTTCGATCTTCTTGGCAATATCCCTGGCGAGGCGGGTGGCTTCCAGGTCGTCGATATCTTCTGGCTTAACGATAATCCGGACCTCGCGCCCGGCCTGGATTGCATAGGACATCTGGACGCCCTTGAAGGAATTGGCAATTTCCTCAAGGGCGCGCAGGCGCTTGATATACTGTTCAAGGTCCTCACGGCGGGCGCCTGGACGCGCCCCGGAGATGGCGTCGGCAGACTCGACGATGACCGCTTCAACACTTTCCTGCTCGACTTCGTGGTGATGGGCAGCAATGATATTTACGATCTTTGGATGCACGCCGTAGCGGCGTGAAAATTCTGCCCCGATCATGGCGTGAGTGCCTTCAGTATTGTGGTCCATTGCCTTGCCCAGATCGTGTAAAAGGGCGCCTGCTTTGGCAATTTCCACCTCGGCTCCGAGCTCCGATGCAATCACAGCCGACAACTTGGCAACCTCAACGGCGTGATAAAGCTGATTCTGGCCGTATGAGGTGCGGTATTTTAAGCGGCCCAGGACCTTCAGAATTTCAGGATGCAAGCCAGCAACTCCTGCTTCAAAAGCGGCTTGCTGCCCGGCATCTTCGATATCCTTCTCAACGTTGCGCTGCTCGTCGCCCAGCACTTTTTCAATGTGAGCCGGGTGGATGCGCCCATCCAGGATCAGGCGTTCCAATGCTCGCCGGGCGACTTCACGCCGGACCGGATCAAAGCAGGATACTGTCACGGCTTCAGGCGTATCGTCAACGATTACGTCCACCCCGGCAGCCTGTTCGAAGGCGCGAATGTTTCGCCCATTGCGGCCAACAATACGTCCCTTCATTTCCTCGTTCGGAAGCGGAACGATTGAAGTGGTCACTTCAGCTACATGATCAGAGGCAACCCGCTGAATGGCATCGGCGATGATCTCGCGGGCGCGCTTTTCGCCTTCAGAGCGGGCCTCGCTCTCCACCTGGCGAATGATTCGCGCCATGTCATTGCGGGAATCCTTTTCTACTTCCGCAAGCAGCTCGACCCTGGCCTCTTCAGTGGTCATGGTTGCGATGCGCTGTAGCTCCGTCATTTGCTGCCCCACCATCTTTTCAACATCGTTGGTGCGTTTATCCAGGGCAGCCTGGCGCTTGTTGATATTTTGCTCGCGTTGTTCCAGTTTTTCGATGCGGTGATCGACTTCGGCTCTGCGCTTGGCCATGCGCTCTTCCTCGCGGGCCATCTCGGTCCTGCGCCGGATCGTTTCGGCTTCGGCATCCTGCATCAGCTTCAAAGCCCGATCCTTCGTTTCCAGCTCGATGCGTTTGGCTTGTTCGGTTGCGACTTTGATGACGTTATTTGACCGATCTTGCTGCTCCTTTCTAAATTTCTCCACATAAAAGCGGGTGGCAAAATAAGCCACGACAGCTATTACTGCCAGGTCAACCACAATTATGATCAGCCAGGTTCCAATTTCTCGTAAGTCCATATCTTATTCATCCTCGTTATCAATTTGTGCTGCGTTGCCTGCTTCCTGCTGTTTTTCATCCCAAACCCGGCGCACAATTGGAGCGACAGTATCGAAAGAAAAGCCACGGCGCAATAAATACGCGCTTAACTTTTTTCGGAAGTCCTGCCATTCGAGTTTTTTCAGACGCCTGGCAAACAGAATGGCACTTTGGAATGCCAGGGTTTCATCGTCAACAGCATCAGCAAGCGCATTTTGAACAACTTCATCAGGAACCCCCTTTTGACGCAACTCAATCGCCATCAACCGGCGGCTGCGAGGCCGGAAAACCGTGCGGTTTTCAATCCATGCCTGGGCAAATGACTTATCTTCGACCAGACCGCTTTCACCAAGGCGCACGATTACAGATTGAATGACGCTTTCGTCAAATCCATTTTCTTGTAGTTTATTCTGGACCTCGTGCACTGAGTGGGGGCGGTAGCTGATCAACCTGAGCGCATTTTGATAGGCCACTTCCTGGGCATCTTCTTGTTGCAACGACTTGATTCTTTCCTCGCTCAATGCCTGGCCCACTTTGAGCCAGGCAGCCACAATCCTCGATATCCCAAACGCAAACTCGCCGTCGAGATATAGATTAACTCGGTTCGGGTTTTTCTTTTGCACTTTTAGTGCTGTAATGTGCCGGTCCATAAATAAAACACAGCCTGTGTTCTGCATTTGGCAGACCATTGGCTGTGCAGGATTCGAAAAACTGCAAAGCAGTTATTCTTGCTCGCAGGTATAACTTATCGAGCAAAGAACTGGTTCGTGTACCTCAGAATGCCGACCTCCTGATGTCCGGCAAAGAGACCAACCCTGTATAAATCAGCCACCTGAGGGAGGATGGTATCTTCGACAGATACACCCCCAGGTCATCCAGGCGCACTTACAAGAATCATGTACAGTTTTGATCTCAGATACCGCCATCATTTCATTCAACACTCGCAAAGAGTGACCCACGACCCACCAAAAGCACAACCAAGGGCTGCCATCCAGTTTTAACTGGAGGAGTAAATGAAGTTTTCAAAATTCATTAATATTATACATTATTTTCTTAACAATATGTTTAACTTCCTGTTTCAGGTTTGAATTTACTCTTTTTTCATGGTATTCAAAGGGAATTAAAAATACATAATTTGAATGGAATTTTATCAATAATTCATGTTAAAATATATGCGTGGAACCGGTCAGGAAGGTGCACAGGCTTTCAGCTTTGGAGCGGCATCACAGGCAGGCTGCCTGGCAGATATGGGTGCCGGTAATCCTGGCGGCTGCGCTGGTTATAACGTTATTCGTGTTTTCCGTGCTGGCAACGGTTTACAATTACCCAATTTCTAAAACGCTTGCCCCCGTAGCCGTCATCTGGGTATTACTTCCAAATTGTTTTGGCGGCCTTTTCACCCTGGCATTTTTAGGCGGATTGGTTTTTACGGCTGGCAAGTTATTGCAAGGACTACCGCAGCTTGGCAACCGGGTCCTGCACGCATTAGACCGGCTGCAAGCGCTCGTTCAGGCTTTATCTGACCGCCTGGCATCCCCGGTTTTGACCGTAAATGGCTGGATCGCAGGCTGGTCGAAATTGTGGGAAAGTATCTGGCCAAAGCGAACTCATTAGCAGGGAGGATGATCATGGAACCGAAAGAAACCTGGAAAACCAAAGCTTTAATCATCGGCGGGATCGCCGGACTTTTGGCTGGAATAGGTGCGGCTTTAATCTTTATCCAGCGAGCGGAATCGAGTGAGGCGCGCCCCAAAATGTCAGCCGGAGAAGGCGTGAAAGTAGGCATAAGTGTTTTGGGCGTTCTCAAGTTGATCTCCGATCTCGGTACGAAAAAGTAAGCAAGATGCATTGATTCACGCAGATGGGTGTTTTGGCATCAATGAGCGCCAGAGCACCCTTTTTTTTCCTGAATAAACCCACAAATGGAACTTCCTCCCATTTTAAGATTTTTAATCGTCGGCCAGCTACGGCGAGAATTTATCCTGACGCAGGGAGGCAAGGCCTTCCTGGACCTCCAGGGAGGCAGTCTTCTTTATGCTGCGTCCGGGGCATCCGTATGGGATACTGGTATCGGCCTGTTGAGCAGGGTAGGCGAGAATTATCCTCATGAATGGCTCGACCAGATCGAAAGCAAAGGTTTCGACAGCCGTGGGATCCATATCCTTCCGGATGCGCTCGACCAGCGCTCCTTTTACGCCCACACCGATTTTGATACCTGCCATACCGACAATCCGGTTTCACATTTTGCGCGCCTGGGATTGCCATTTCCGAAGAGCCTGCTGGGATACACAAACCAGGAAGCAAAACTGGAAAACCGCTTTTCAACTTCTCCAATCACGATGCGGATCAACGATATCCCCAGCGATTACCTGGACGCATCAGCCGCACATTTATGCCCGTTGGATTTAGTCAGTCACACCATGTTGCCCTCAGCATTGCGCCAGGGTAATATTTCCACCATTACGGTCGATCCATCGCCCAGTTATATGGATCCTACGTTCTGGAATGATATGCCTGGGTTACTAAAAGGGATCAGCGCTTTCTTGCCCTCGGAAGATAAATTGTTATCGCTATTTCAAGGCAGAACGACCGACCTGTGGGAAATGGCAGAAGCCCTGGCAAGCTATGGCTGCGAAATAATTGTAATCAAGCGTGGTATGCGCGGCCAGCTTCTCTACGACCACACGAACCGGACGCGCTGGATTATTCCTGCGTATCCGGCCCGAGTGGTTGATCCTACCGGCGCCGGGGATACATTTTGCGGTGGATTCCTGGCCGGTTACCATTCTACCTACAATCCATTGGAGGGGGTATTAGCGGGAAATATTGCAGCCAGTTTAAAAGTGGAAGGAACCGGCCCATTTTACGGCATGGACACTCTTCCCGGACTGGCAGTCGCACGCCTGGATGCCCTGCGAGCGATGGTCCGAAAAGTATAACTACTGGATATCAAGGTCTACGAGTCAGGCGCTTCCAGAAGGCGCGACGGGCCTCCTGCCAGACAATTCCATTGGCCTGACTGGCTTTTTCAATGTCAACCGGGTTCGGGCTGTATTCGGCCCGCTCATATTCAAACAGGAAATCGCGCAGCGAGCCAGATGCCGCTGGAATCGTTTTTGAAAGTTGCGCAAAACGTTCGGATGGCGTATGGCTCGGATCAGCTTTTTGTCCAAATAATGGCAGGGTCCATCCGAGCCGGGTGTACATGCGCTCGATTGGCGAGAGCTCGGCCAGCCTGGCCCATTGGCGCAGCCATCCTGGAATGTGGAAGCCCCTGCGCTGCATGGTTTGCTCCAGAACGACCGGAAACGGCTGGGACAGCAAGCGGATTTTTCCTCGCCGCTGCAGCCAGGCTAACAACGCAACCAATCCAATCACCAGAATGAGAGGGATTACCATCCACCAGTTTATTGGAGAAGATGTAGGTTGAGGCCTGGGAGGAGTTAATTCGTTGCGCTCCAGTGGGGCATTGGGCGTCCGGATTGGAGCTGGAAAAGTAGGGCTGAACGACGTGCTCGACTCACTGGAAGCAGTCGCGGCTAATTGAGTGGCCGGCTGCGAGGCGGTCGGTTCAAACTCCACCCACCCATACCCCGTAAAATAAACTTCAGGCCAGGCGTGGGCATCCCGCCGACGGACAGTATAGGTATCGTTGGTGGGATCCAATTCCCCCTGGGCATAACCAACAGCCAGCCGGGCTGGAATACCGATAGAGCGAAGCATCAAGACTTCAGCGGAGGCGTAATAATTGCAAAATCCCTTTTTATTCGTAAACAAAAACCAGGTAATGGGATCTACGCCCTGAGGCGGTGGATCGATTGCTTCCGAATAGGTGATGTTCGTGCGAAGCCAATTGGTAATCGCTACAACATTATCGTAAGTAGAAGGCTGGGACGCCGAAATCTGGTTCGCCAGGATACGAATGCGCCGGTTGAAATCAGGTGGTAATTGCAGATAGGTGGTCCGAATGGATTCCGGGTAAATATTGGAGGCGCCGCGAAGCTGATCGATGGCTACGGAAGTAACCCAGGACCGCTCTTCGACCGAATTGCCATTATCAAGGGATGGATCTGCCATGGCGCCAACGTAATCCAATATTCCATCCACTCCGACATTGCCCATGACGTCCACTGGATGATTGATCTGCAATGGGAACTGGGGAATGTACAGATTGCGAATATCGCTGCTGGCTGCATTAATAGTCAGGTCGACCAGAATGCGTCCCTTCCAGTCCGGGTATTTAAATGGCCATTCACCGGAACCGATCGCCTTGGAGTTGGTATCGGTGTTGCTCCAGGCGCCGTCATAGGTGTCATAACTGCGAGCCTTCCAATAAAGCCTCACGCCCGCCGGGAGAGGCTGCTTGAGTTGAACCGTAAATACAGTTTGATCGTCCCGCGTCCCACCGGCGCCCAGGGAAAGCGTCGTGCCATAATAATCGCTCGAAGAAACAACCGGGCTTTTCAGGCCGGCTACTGCATTTTGCAGCTTATCCCGTAATGTCTCCCATTGGCGCGCCAGCTCCTTCTGAATGGTAGTCCCTGGAGTCAGCGCCTCCACCAAAACAGGCATATTCCAGGCCACGAGCACCAACGCCAATCCACTGATTGCCACGGTCCGGCCCAGATCAAAACCAATTTCGGGATCGACCGTCGTGCCTTTCTCGATCCATTCCCGTCGCGATTTCAAATAGTACAGGCGCGCTACCAGGAACAGGATTATGAAAACAAAGACGCCGCTGAAGCGATCTCGATTGGCTGCGTAAGGATTGTAAAAGTCGACGATCAAAAGGCCAAGGCCAGCAACGATCAACGGTCCCCAGGGTTTGCCGTGGCGAGTAAGTTGGTAGCCCGCCAACAGGCCAATCAGCCAGAAGAAAAGCGCCATGACCGTAATGAAAAGGAGCGGATCCTGGACCGGTTTTGCGTGGATGAAATCTGAAATTGAGTAATACAGGCGAGCGTAAAGGTCATTAAGACGGTCCCACCATTCAACATTCGTCGAAGGTTCCATCGTCAAGCCCAGCTCAAGCGGAATGAAAAACAGGGTGTTTACCAGGCCGAACAACCAGATGATACCCGGCTGGAACGAGCTATATCCCAATGCCAGGCCGTAAACACCTGCGATCAGCACCAGGACTTCAACAATGCCCAGGTTGGTCGTCCAACCAGTGGTTTGCAGGCGAAACGCGGTCACTTCCAGGGCAGCGATTAGGAGAATAG
>DATKKB010000027.1:0-3781 GCA_035543095.1 Anaerolineaceae bacterium
ACAATACGGAATCAATGCAACCGCCACAGGAAGAAGTGTGAATGCGGGAAAACAAATAGTGCCGGTTCATGTATCAGCGAGTTTACAAAGATTATTTCCGAGTGTGGTGCCTGAGGTGGTTGTTACAGAACAAGGAGTGGCGGTATGTCAAGAGTTGTGTAAATTGGTAGGAGCGGCATCCTGGGCAGGAACGGTGATTTTTCGGAGTTTCAGACTGCGGATGACCGCATAGAACATTAGCATACAGGAGTTTTCGTTGCGGAATGCGGCGCTCATTTTGTGAGTGCGCTTTTTCACCTCCCCAAACAAGCGTTCAATGATGTTGCTGGTGCGGATGAATTTCCAGTGTCGTTTCGGGAAAGCATAAAAGGTCAAGCAGGCATCGCCATCGCGCCTCAAGCATTCGATTGCCGTGGGATAGATCTTCTCGTATTTGAGGCAAAAAGCAGCCATAGCTTGATTGGCTTTCTCCCGATCGTCTTGATAAAAGATGGCCTTCAGTTCTGGCCGAACCTGGTCGTGCTGTTTTTCCGGGATGTAGCCCAGCACGTTTTCCATCTTGTGTTTGATACAGCGTTGGCGTTGAGCGGTGGGAAACTTGGCCTCGATTGCATTCAACATGGCCTTGCCCCCATCGGTGATCCATAGATCAATAGTTGCCAGGCCGCGTTCCTTGAGGTTATCCAAAAGCTGTTCCCAGGCATCCTGGTTCTCTCGTTCGCCAACACTAAACGCCAGAACCTCGCGTTTGCCCTTCTCATCGATCCCAACCACCGCCAAAATCGGCATTTTGCAGCCTTCTTCACCGTAAATCACGCTGAAATACGTCCCATCGGCAAACACATACAAGTAATGCGCCTGTAACGAGCGCTTCTTCCACTCCTCAAACTCACCATCCAATGAGTGAAATACCCGCGAGATCGTTGATGGGCTGGGATGATCGCCGGTGAGCGCTTCCAACACCTCCCCAGCTTGAGCGGTGCTGACCCCTTTGACAAACATCTCGCAGATGGCTTCATCCAGCTCCGCCTGCCGGCGTTGATAACGCTCGAACACCTGTGTTCGAAACCCTTCTCTGGTCCTCGGTACGGGTAAGTTCTCAATCACGCCCATCGACGTGCCTAAGTCTCGCTCGTAGTGACCGTTCCGGTAATCCTGTCGTTGGGCTGTCCTTTGGTAAGGTGCTGCATTGATGAACGCTTCGATTTCTTCTTCCAATACCTCGATCAAAGTGTATCTGATCGATAACCGCATCTTTTCCTGGAGCAGATCGTGGATAATCGCTTGACCTTCTCCGTCAAGCATCTTATGATTGGCTTTGGGAGTCATGGCTTTTTCCTTGTTTGGTGTCGAGACCTGCAAGGATACCAGGACTCCTACTTTTTACACAACTTTAGTTATACCGCCGCTGGAAAGGTTATTTTGTATTCAGATAAATTATCCAATTCAATATTTACAAGAGAACCAAATTGCATTGTATTTAATCCGGCCTCAGGAGGTATCTTTAGTCGCAGCACTGTATTCCAGCTGGAAATTTGCTTTCCATTCAAGCTAGCGTAAGTATTGTGCAACCATAGCGAAAAGTGTCAAAAAAGCGAAAAAAAGCAACTTTTTGCAAATGGAAGCACGGGTTGAAAAGTCCATCGGTTTTTAACTTTCAGTGATCGACCCGCGAAAACGCTGTGATCTTCGAACCTTAACATGCAACCTTGCTCATACCAACTGACCCAAGCGAATGACTGAGCGCCGATTTTCACCTGCTCCTTGATGTGGGGCTGAAGTGGATCGAGCCAACCTTCGGGGAGATTGGCGCAATCTTGAGATAGCCAAAGGGTTGCCCAGCGCACGAAATTGGCGGCGAAGGCGACAAACAGCTCTTGCAGCCAGAGACCGGAGCGGGAACGGACTTTCAAGTGATGCAATTCGAAGACCTGTTTTTCCTCTTTGTTTCCGGCTTCAATGGTTTGGCGTTGGTTATACCGCTCAAACCAGGCAGGCAAGTCCGAAGCCACCTGATCCGGGCCGAAATGGATCAGGCTGCCTTCACGAAGTTGCTGCCCGGTATGGAAACGTTCCAGCGCCAGGTCCAGCGGGTAAGGGAAATCGGCAAGCGAGAGCGCACCCCAACCGACCATTTCGGCATTCTCGCCCACTCGTTCCCAAGCTGTGATGTCCTTGGCTCGATGTTCCAGGCGTCCGGCGAGCCAGTTCCCGTGGGGTTTCGAATAGACTTCGTAGCCCATTTCGATGAGCAGAGCGATGTTTTCAGCCGTGCCAAAGCCCGCATCCAGACGGAAGACAGCCTGGATCGGGGCAGTGTTGGTGCGATTGTCTTCTTCGAACTGCTCCAGCCGCTGGTGTAAAAGGCTAACCTCACTTTGCCACGCCTGCCAGTCTCTTTCACTGCGTTTCAGCCGTCTCTCAGCCTGATTGAGGACTGCCTCTCGCCGCTTTTGGCGCTTCTGGTAGAGAGCCAGCTTGGCTCGGCTTTGGGCTAACTGACTGAAGGGGCGTTCCAGGCGTTGCCTGGCCTGGTAGGCCATTTCACTCTCTTGCACCTTTTGCTCCCAAACGGCCACCTGTTGGCGCACCTCTTCCGCCCTGCGCTGGGCTTCCTGCAAGGATTGGATCGCTTGCTCGTGCGCCTCTCTCAAACTGCTTTGGCTGCTCTCCAATTCCTCCAGCCGTTTGCACAATAGGTCCACCCGGCGCATCGGGCGCAGCCCCAAAATGGCTTCCGAGCGGCGCACCATTGGTTCTGCTTCGGTACAGGAGACTGTATCTCCGGGGTGCTGACTGACAGACAACCAATGCCGCCCATAGGTTGGCGAATGCAAACTAACCAGGGCTGCCTGGTAGCCCAGCCGCACACAGTCATTCATATGCCCAAAGGCCGCCTCCGGATAGGTTTGGCTGGTATCCGAAACCGGTCGACCGGATAAGTCGCCATCCAGGACCAGTCTGCCTTCTTGCTTGAGTGCCAGGAGTGCTTCTTTCTCGATAAAGGGCGTGCTGATCTGGCCCAGCACCTTGCGGATCGCTTCGGTTTCGCCATCGCTGAGTGCGGCCAACGTTCGGCTGACCCCGCTGTAGTCCGCCCACCCCTTCTGCCCCCAGGCTCGCACCACGGCTTGATCCTGATCCAGGGGATGGGCTGCCAGGCTGATTTCTTTGAGATGTCTCAGCCCGGCCAGGTTCGCCACCAGAAATTCCAACACTTTCGCTTGCGGGCTATGTTCGACCGCCTTTTGCTGCATGGGAATCGCCTCGATTTGCTTGACCAGTCCCAAACATTGGGCAAACTGTCCCCAGGCAATCAACATGGCATGATGGGTGAGGTGGGGTGCTTCGGCTTCGCTCATGGCTTCTCTCCACATAAAGATGCCATAAGCATATCTGAGCAAGGTTATTCGGTTGTAAAAGTTCTGTTTTTTTACGTTTTTAGGACTTTTCGCTCTAGTTGCACAATACTTACGTTAGATATTTCAAATTTAGTACCCACCCCAATTCCATCCCTTGCTCCATCACCTATTCCGTCTTTGGTTCCATAAATCTTTCGAAGCAATTTGGTTGAATAGAAAATAGGACGATTTTTACCACATGATTATTTCTTTGCCACATTAACATCGCTGGGGACTAAAAAGACTGAATGACCAACCGCCACCTCAAAGATATGGTGCCGAAGCATGGGGTCACCGGCAATTCTCATTATAACTTTCATTCTGCACTCAGAGCAGCACCATTTCTTGAGGATTAATTCCCCACCTCCGTCCAAAGATTC
>DATKKB010000028.1:0-13037 GCA_035543095.1 Anaerolineaceae bacterium
GGCAATGTCCTCTGGCCCCGACATGAACTGCTTCTTGAAAAAAAAGAGTAAAGGTGTAATATGGAACATCCCGTAATGATCTTAACAGATAGCAGTGCATACTTACCAACTAATTTGGTTGCACGCTACCCAATTCGTGTCCTTCCGCTTACACTTAGCTGGGACGGACAGGCCTATCGAGACGGTGTTGATATAAAGCCAGAGGAATTTTATCGGCGTTTGGCTACATCCAACACTCTGCCTCAAACTAGCCAGCTTTCTGTCAGTGAAATCAATTCGAACGTGCGTGAGTTGATAAGCAAAGGCTATGATGTGCTGCTGATGCCGATTTCCAGCGGCATTTCAGGTACCTATCAAACAGCGGTTGGCGCGTTGCAGAACTTTCCAAAAGATCGGGTGACGGTGCTGGACACAAAGCTCGTTTGCATGGGCCTAGGTTTGCAAATTTTGGCAGCTGCCCGCGCGGCAGACTCGGGAGCGAGTCTATCCAAATGCAAACGAATCGCACAGCAAGTTTATCCAAATATTGGAGTCTATGGATCCGTCGACGACCTCAAGTACCTGGCAGCCGGCGGTCGTATCAACAGCGCGAAACGGTTGTTAGGGGCAGCCATTAATCTCAAGCCAGTTCTCCAATTCCGAGATGGAAAGGTAGAACTTGTCTGCAGCGTCATTTCCAGGCGAAAAGCGGTCGTGAGGATGCTGGATCTGGTGGAAGAGGAAATCGGTAATCGTACGCCAATCCGCATTTCCGTCTTTCATACGCAAGCGGAGGGACCAGCGAATGAGTTTCTAGAATTGGCACGGAAACGATTTTCACCGATTGAGTCCATCTTGGCCGAGTTCAGCCCGGTAATTGGCGTTCATGTCGGGCCGGGAACCCTCGCAATTACCTTTCAGGCTGGAACGGGAGAAGGAATCACTCCACACGATGGATCTGGCCGGTCGAAGCTGCACGCTGAAAACCTGGTTCAAAGAGAAAGAGCTATTGAACCGGCAGAAGTGTGATAGATCACGCATCTCCTTGTACTCGATAAATACCCCGGTCTTTGCAAACTACTGCTTGGGGGCTTTCGATTTGATTGATCATTAATGGACATTAAGACTCGCTCGCTCATCATCAACGCCGATGATTTCGGATATAACGAGGCGATTACCCAGGGTATCTTGAAAGGTTACCGCGAGGGGTTGATCACCACGACCAGCGCGATGGTGAACCTCCCCGGCGCGCCGGAACGGATCGCTGCCGCACGGGCGCGGAATCCAACTCTGCCTATCGGCCTCCACCTCAACCTGACTGCGGGCCGTCCGGTCCTGCAGGCAGAGCGGGTCCCGCACCTGGTCCGTCCAGATGGGACCTTTCTCCCCTACGAAGCGATCTTCCCGCGCCTTTCTGAGATCCCAATAGATGAAGTCCGCGCTGAAATATCCGCACAGGCTCAAATCCTGATCAACTGCGGCGTGGTCTTTGACCACATCGATTACCACCAGCATATCATGGCAATGGTTTTGCCCCTTTTTGAGGTCGTTGCTGAACTGGCCGAAGAATATAATGTCCCCGTCCGCCAGCCCGTTCTCAAAATCGTGCCTGGGCGGTTCAAAGTCGGTGGTATCGATAACCTTGGGATAATGCTGCGGGAGATAGGCGGGGCCTTTGTGCGAAAACCGCACCGCATGACGCGATTCCTCTCACAAATCTTTGCGTACCGCCGTTTAAGGAATGATGCCGCACGGCTGGGAGCTCCGGATTGGTTTATCGGTGCTTTTTTCAACGACCCGACCCTGGCGAATTTCTCCGCCATCCTGCGCCAGCTTCCCTCAGGCCTCAGTGAGATAATGGTACACCCTGCGCTCGAACACGAGGAGTTATATACCATGGATGAAGGTTACCGGGCGGAACGTCCCCGCGAATTGGCAGTGCTTTTGGATCGGCGCGCCCGCGCCGAGGTTGATCGCCTGGGCATCCGGTTGACAGACTTTACCTCCGCCCGGAGGCAGGGCGAGAGTAAGGGCTAAAATGACACTTTTATAGCACTTTCGATCCATGACGGCCTCTCTCCTCGGTGATATCCTTGGCTAGTAAAAGGGGATCGGTCCCCGGCGCAAGTCTAAGACATATAAGGAGATTGAAAAATGAACAACAAAAGCACTTCGACCCGAACGGGCAACAGAAACAATTCAATACAACTGGCTGCGGGCCAGAAAAAAACAGGCGGTATAGTTTACTACCTTATTGCAAGCTTGATCGGGATTTTTCTGGGGATGGAGTTAGTAGGAGATCCCACAGCCAGACGCGAAATCGAAATCTAGGACCCAATAACGTACAATGGGTAATAACACCACCCACGAAGAGAATTCCAGGAGGAAACCTGGCAATTATATTCATTACATTCTTTTTGCGCTCGTCTTGGTTGCGGCGTTTATCTTCGCCCTACACTTTAATGTTTCGCAGCTCAAAGATTTCCTCCAAAAATACGAACAGTTTGGGGTGGCCATTGTCCTCCTGGTGTATGCAATCCTCGGTGTAACGCCAATTCCTTCTGAGCCGGTCACTTTGCTTGTCCTGGCCTGGAAGGGGCCTGTTGCAGCAATTCTACTTGCAACAGTGGGCAATACGCTGGCGGCGATCGTAGAATTTCATATTGGGAGCGGTGTTGATGATCTAACCGATTTTGAAAAGAAGAAAGAGAAGCTCCCGTTCCATCTCGGCAAGCTTCCAATCAACTCGCCGGCCTTTCTGATCCTCGCACGCATGCTGCCCGGGTTTGGCTCAAAGTTTGTAAGCATTGTTAGTGGCGTTTATAAGGTGCCCTTGTCCACCTACCTTTGGACCACCGTGGTTTCCAATCTGATTGGAGAAACAATTTTTGTTTTGAGCAGTTATGGATTGATCGGGCTTCTTCGTTGACGGAAAGATATAATAATAGTACCTCCAGAAAACGTACCTGATATAAAATATCGATCCCCTGTATCCAGGCGGAGTTTGTCCACCGGCCGCGTCTTACAGAACGAGTTGAACGGAGCGTCAAAGGCCCGTTGACGCTGATCGCAGCCCCTGCTGGCTTCGGAAAGACGAATCTACTGGTCGAGTGGGCGGAAACAACGAACTTCCCTGTGGCCTGGCTCACTGTCGACAGCGCGGATAATTATCAAGGCCGCCTGTTACGGTACATGATCGCCGCGCTACAAACTCTGGAACCCGGTTTAGGGGGACGAGGCGCTCGATTTCTTCCAATCCTCCCAGGTGATTAACTCTAAAATGCGTGACGGCTCCATATTAAGCAGCGCAATAGAAATCGGACTGACCTTGCTGATTAACGAAATTGCCGCCCTTCTAAAGGAAATAGTTCTGGTACTGGACGATTTCCACGTGATTGGGGATTCGAACATGCTGAAGGTCGCCACCAACTTCCTCAAACATCTCCCCCAAAACCTGCACCAGGTGGTCGCCACGCGCAGTGAGCCGGCCATGGATCTGGCTTCCCTGCTCGCCAAAGGCCGCATGGTCGAGCTGGGACAGACGATCTGCGGTTTACCGGCGAAGAGATCGGGATATTTTTTCATCAGTCGATGGGCCTGCAGCTTCCGGCAGAAATTATACTGACGCTGGAAAAACGTACCGACGGGTGGGTGACTGCGCTGCAAATAGCGGCCCTTTCCCTCAGTCAACAACCCGACCCTATTTCGCTGTTATCCAGCCTTAAGGGAGGCGCCCACTACCTGGTATATTTTTTGGCCGAAGAAGTGCTGGACCGCCAGCCGGAGGAAGTTCGCCAATTCTTGCTGCGGAGCTCTGTCCTTGAAACGCTTTCCGGTCCGCTGTGGGAGGCAGTGGTCAACCCAGAGGCGCAACCGGGCTACGGCAACGTCATGTTGCACAGGTTGGAGCATGCCCGGCTTTTCATCACCTCGCTCGATGAACAGCATGAGTTGTTCATCGAGCGAGGTGTTGGTAGCGCTGTTTCTCGAAGCCGAACGGTTTCATCAGGTGACATCGAAGATCGAGATTTTGGTGCTGCAGGCGCTGGTAATTGAAATTGATTGCCGATGGCAAGTCCAATCAAGAAATTTCTGCCGAACTTTACCTGGCGCTGAACACCGTCAAGCGCCACGCTTATAACATCTATGCCAAGCTGGAAGTTAAAAAACGCACCCAGGCGGTTTCGAAAGCGCGCCAGTTGGGTCTGATTCCATGATCTCCCCTCTCCAACTTTGATACTTTTATAGCACTTTCGATTCATGACAACTCGTCGCCATTGATTTATCCTTTTAATTACATCTGGTGGGGCTTTGCCAATAGGCTGCCCAACTTTGGCCAGAAAAGGCAAAGATAGTTGGGCCTTTGAACTAAAAAACTCTCATTGGATTTACTTATGCTTAAAACCTATACGCAAGTCGAAAGAATACCTGCAACCCCGATTGACGCTTTGCGACCGGACCTTTGCCCCGCGCGGGGAGATATGTGCAACTTCGAGCCCACCGATGTGGGCAGCGGAGCGTTCGGTCGCTGGATAATAGATTCGGCCGGGCTACCCGCTTATAGTTATGAATTCGACCAATATCAAGATCAACGAGCGCTTTACCCCAATAGCGAAAGAAGAGCCCGGCACGATCACTGGTATCAGATTGGTAATGACCATATCACAGCCCTGGCTTCCAACGATGGCACCGTTCAGGTCTACCTGGGTGACCGCGGCGGCTCTTTTCTCAACCGATTCGAAGCTGGCAGCGATGGCGACAAAGCCCCGCGGCGCTCGCCCCGCGCCCCAGGTGCTCGGCAGCGCCAAAACGCCCGGCGGCAACGACAGCAAAGTACCCACTTGAACCATGCCTATGCCGGCGGTTTTGGCTTTCTTGATGATGGCAATGAAGTCTGGGCGACCGCGTTTCGCTATCGCCCCTCGCAAGCCAGGACGCGCCGTGTGTTCGGCATGGACTGTTATGAAACAGAGATGACCTACCGGCAGATCGACCTGACTCGCCAAGTCTACGCTCCGCAAGGAGACGACCCGGTATTGCTGGCCGACGTGCAGATTAAGAATCAACGCGATCAGGCGGTCGATCTCTATTATTACGAGTATTGGGATATCAACGTCTATCAGTTGAAGCTGGAATGGGCTCGCACCGGCCTGTTTGCCGCCATTGGCGATAGGGTGCGCCACGAGGTGAACAATCACTTCACACCCAGCATTATATGGGATGGACCTCGCCAGGCGTTGCGCTTCCACCAGCAGCCAATCGGTCAAGTCCCCTTGCCAGACCAGCCGAGTGACACTGATTGGTCTCCTGCCGATATCTTTCTGGCTGACCTGTCAGGTAAGGCCGACGCTTATTACACCGATAAAGCTGCCTTCTTTGGCGAGGGTGGACCCAGGCAACCCGACGCCGTGCGCGATCGGCGAGCCGGCGAAATCAACCCGATCCTGAACGAATCCAGGTCCTGTTGCCTGGTGTTACGCCGCCCGGTGCATCTCGAACCCGGCGCAACTATCCATTTGCGTTACGCCTATGGAACAGTGCGGCCCGGGCAATCGTTCGAGTTACTTGAAAAATACTGCTCTGGCAACCCGCTGGACAGCACGCTCCATGGCTGGAAAGATCAATTGGTTTACTTCGCCACTGGAAGCAACCCGGTGTTGTCACGCGAGATGGCCTGGCATGCCTATAATTTACTCTCGGCCACCGTGTATAACGCCTACTATGATACGCATTTAGTTCCACAGGGCTCAGCCTACTTGTACCTTCACGGGGCTGATGGAGCACCGCGCGACCAGGCATTGTTCACCTTGCCGATGGTCTATTTGCGTCCCGATCTGGCGCGGGATATGCTGAGGCTGATCATGCGCCTGACCCACGCTGAAACTGGCGCCATCCCCTATGCCATGACAGGATATGGAATCCATTCGGATGCAGGGATACATAAAAATCCTTCTGATCTCGACCTGTTCTTCATGCTGGCGCTGTCCGAATACCTGGCAGCCACTGGCGATATGGCATTCCTCGACGAAGAAGTGCCGTTCTATCCACCCGGCGCACGACCTGCCATGCTCGGCACAACGGTGCTCGACCACGTGCGGGTCGCGGTCCGCCATCTGTTCAACTGTGTTGGCTTCGGCGAGCATGGCTTGTTCCGGATCGGCGACGGCGATTGGAACGACGGCATTGTGACCGAGACAGTATTGCAGAAAACACAGCCGCGTTTGTCTTTCTTAAATTCAACCGCTCATGGCGAATCCGTGCCGAACAGCCAGATGGCGCTGCATGTCCTTCCACTGATCACGTCGATCGTCGCCGATCGCGATCCAGACCTGGCCAAAGAGATACGCGCCCTGCTTCCCGGCCTGGCCGCCGCTGTCGCAGCGCAATGGAATGGTCGTTGGTACAACCGCGCCATACTGCGGGATTTTCACAATCAGCCTGTGATAGTGGGCCGGGACCAGATCAACCTGGAGGCGCAGGTCTGGGCATTGATTAGCGGGGCAGCAGCCGAATCAGGAAAAATAGAGCAATTAATCGAGGAGATTAATACGCGCCTGGACGCCCCATCAAAGATTGGCGCTCCGACCCTCGAGCGCGGCGAGATCTGGCCGGCAATTTCGCAGCTCTTGACCTGGGGTTACACACGCTTCCGGCCGGATTTGGCGTGGCGCTCGCTTAAGCGCAACACTTTTGCTGCACACGCTGAGGCCTTCCCAGAAATCTGGTTTGATATCTGGACCGGCCCCGACGCCATCAACAGCACTCTTGCTGCCAACCCGGGCGGCACCTGGACCAGCCCGGTAACTCCTATGACGGACTTTCCAGCCATGAATGCCAATCCCGATGCGATGGCGCTGTTGGGTCTTCTGCGGGTATGCGGTATCGAGCCAGCTGATGACGGCCTTCTGATCGCACCGTGCGCACCGGTCGAGCATTTCGTGCTCGATCTGCCTTTGATCCGCCTTGAAGTTGAAGCCGGCCGCATATCCGGGGAATATCGGGCAATCGTAGATGGAAGCCGGGTTTTGCATGTGCGCGTGCCGGAGGGCGTGGTGATCCGTGGAGTTCGGGTTGGAAATTCATATCCTTCGGTCTCGCTGGATAACCAGGAGGTCAGGCTGGTCCTGACATTTCAAGCCGGGCAAAGCGTGCCGTTCGAAGTAGATTGGGAATCCCAAGGCAATGTCTCTCAAGGACATTGATACTTTTATAGCACTTTGAATTCATGATTTTGCACATGTGAGAATGTATGCTGAAGATAGCAACGAACAAAGATTGGTTGATCTCCCCCGATGCTGGCAGCAAAGCAAACCTTCGCCAGCCAGGGAAAGAATCCTTATCGAAAGGTAAAAAAAAGGCGTATATAATGCGTGGTCTGCTTAGTGATCGTTTTCTAAAATGGTTTGCCAGTAAACGGGAAGACCCACGGAAACAAACATCAATGAAAACAGATGAAAAAGAACAGAATACCGATGCTGAAAAGATCGGCGGACAGATCAGCCACGAGGCTGGTGAAGTTCGTGAGAATGAGGCAATTGAAATCGAGGAAAGTAACAGTTCAGGTGAAACCAAGCCGCAGGCAGGTAAATCCTCACCTGAAACATCCAAAGCAAAACCGTGATAAAAGTACGATGAGGTGAAAGATGGAAAAATGTACGGCGTTTGTCTTAGGTGGCGGGGGAGGGCGCGGCGCCCTGCAGGTCGGGGCGCTGCGGGCACTGCTGGAGGCAGGTATTGCACCCGACCTGCTGATAGGCACTTCCATCGGGGCGGCGAACGCAGCCGGACTGGCGCTATGGGGCGTGGATAATAATGGCCTCGATGGACTTGAACGTGCATGGCATGAGGCCTCTGAATCGCAAATGCTCAACCCGAGAGTCGGGCAGCTCATCCTGCGCGTGTTAGTTGGACGCCCTAGCGATCAGCCGCGGAAGAAGATCGAGAGTTACTTCATATCCAAAGGCTTCACCTGGGATCTGCGCTTTGAAAATATCTCCTCTATCCGTCTGGCCTTGGTTAGCGCAGACCTGGAGACCGGACAGCCAGTGATTTACGGAAAGGATCCGGCCGATTCTGTTCTGGAAGGCTTGTTGACATCGGTTGCCGTGCCGCCCTGGTTCATGCCGCTTCAAAAAAATGGGCAGATCATTATGGATGGCGGCGCGCTGAGCAATCTCCCGATTGAGCCTGCGCTCCGGCTTGGGGCGACCGAAATTATCGCGCTTGACCTGGGCGACGATACCGGGATCCCAAAAGAAAGCCTTACGCCAACCCAATACTTTGAACAGTATCTCTTCGCATCCAGCCGAAGGCACATCAGCCTGGAAACGGAATTAGCTGAGGGGAAAGGCGTGCCCGTACGCCGGATGGATTTTCGCGGTCTGGCGATCATACCCTTATGGGATTTTAGCCAGCAGAGAATGCTCATCCAGGCAGGCTATGATAGAGCTCAGCAAATGCTTGCCAAGTGGAGCTGTGAGTCCCAGGCAGCACCTGCTTCATCCGTCGCGTTGGCTGAGAAGCAGCCGGCGTAATTCCCCTATTCCGGCGAGCCGTGGTGGTTGTTATGGGTGCTGCTCTTGGCCATGGCAATGCGCTTGCCGAGCGAAGGGTGAGAATAGAAAAGCCATTCCTCCCACGGCTCGGGGTCGACCTGGGACAGGTTCTGGTTTGCCAGGCGGGTCAGGGCAGACGCAAAGGCATCGCCATTGCCGGTCAAGCGCAGCGCGTATTGGTCGGCGCGCTTCTCGCGCCAGCGCGAAAAACCATTGCCTAGCGGCATAGTGATCAGCCCGTAAATTCCCATCACGACAACCAGCAGCGGCATGGCAGCCGGGTCGGCCGGGCCCTGGAAGCCGAAAACCGCCACGCCCCACCGCAGCCCCCAAAACGCCAGCAGCAGGCCTACCAGGGTGACCGCGCTTTCTACCACGATTCCAAGCAGGATGTCGTTATTGGCATGGTGGCCTAACTCGTGCGCCATGACGGTCTCGATCTCGTCTGTGGAAAATTCAGACAACAGGGTGTCGCCCAGGATGATGCGGCGGGTGTTTCCCAGGCCGGTCAGGGCAGCGTTGGCAGCCTTGGTGCGGCGGCTCATATCGAATTGGTAGACGCCGCGCACTTTTGCGCCCGCCCGCTCGGCCAGGCGCAGCAGGCGTTTGGACAGCTCGGCGTATTCTTCGCCCAGCGGCACGAACTTGTTAAAGATCGGCATCAGCAGCACAGGCGCCAGGTTTGCCAGCAGCACATTAATGATGATCAGGGCCGCTGCCACCCAGATCCACCAGGAATCCGGCTGCCAGCGCAGCAGGGCGTACACCAGCTCGAGCAGACCCAGTCCGAGCGGCACGCCCACCAACAGGCCTTTCAGCTGGTCAACAATCCATCCTCGGAAAGTCTGAGTCGATAGGCCGAAGCGGTGCGGCAGGCTGAAACCGGTATAAAAATCGAGCGGCAGCGAAATCAGGCTGAGGATGCCGCCGAAAACAGCAGCAAATAAGGCCACCTGGATCGCCGGGCTGGCGCTCAGCGTTTGGAGCGAAGCCTGCAAGCTGGATCCCCAACGAAAAATCAACCAGGCCAGGGCATATGCGCCGGAAAGCGCCATGCTGATCAGGCTCAGGCGGCGAGAGATGCGGGCGTATTGGCGAGCCTTTTTTTGGCGCTCCGGATCAAGTTGGATCGTTTCCATGCCGATATTATAGGCCGATTTTCTTCAGATTCAAAGATCGAGAAAAGCGATAGTTGGTATTTTCGTAGAAAATGTGGAAGAACTCCAGCATATTCTACAAAATAAGAATGTACCCCGGCTTCATCTCTTGACGCAGGCAGGGGAAAAGCGGATAATCATAGAGCCATGAACGATCGCGAAATCGAAGAAATCGTGCGGCGGGTAGTGGCGCAGTCCATGGGGCTGGCCAGTCAGACTCAGACGGCTGTTACTCCGCAGCCCACCTCTTCCCTGGCCGTTAAGACCGAGACTACCGCAGCTCCCAAAAAAGTCGTGGCGATTGGAGCAGATCACGGCGGATTCGAGCTTAAAGAGCTGCTCAAGCCAGATTTGGCTTCGCTGGGTTTCGATGTGATCGACGCCGGCACCGACAATAAGGAAGCCGTGGATTATCCAGACTTTGCCCTGGCGGTGGCGAGCATGGTCAGTACCGGTAAGGCCTGGCGAGGTATCATTATCGATGGGGCCGGGATCGGGAGCTGCATTGTGGCCAATAAGCTCCCGGGCGTGCGGGCCGGCCTGGCTTACGATATTTCCTCGGCCTCGAACGGTCGCGAGCACAACGATGCCAACGTATTGACGCTTGGAGCTGGTTTGATAGGGGTGAACCTGGCCAAACAAATTGTGAAAACCTGGCTGACAACCGAGTTTGGCGGCGGGCGGCATGCCAAACGGGTCAACAAGATTGTAGCAATCGAAAAACAATATCTAAAATAAAGGGTCGCATGGAACCAGATCCGAAAACCGTTGAAAAGCTGGTCGAAATCATCACCCACGAAGTGCTGGCGGCAATGATGGAACAAAAAGAGCGCGATAGCCTGCCGGAAGGCGCCGTGTGCAAGTTTAACTGCGCGGATGGCCTGTGCGTGCGAACCTGTTTTGACCGCGCCGGGCAGGTGGTGAGCGCCGGGGCCGAACGCTTATCCTCCACGGTCGGCGTCATCCCGCAGGATTTAAGCCTGGCAAAGATAATCGACCACACCCTGCTCAAGCCTGATGCCACTCCCGACCAGATTGCCCAATTATGCTTTGAAGCCCGCAAATACGAGTTTGCGTCCGTGTGCGTCAACCCCGCCTGGGTCGAGCTGTGCGCCCAGCTTCTTAAAGGGTCTTCGGTAAAAGTATGCACCACGATCGGATTCCCGTTAGGGGCGACCACGCCGGAAGTGAAGGCGTTTGAGGCCAAGCAGGCCATTTCCCAGGGCGCGGGTGAGATCGACATGGTCATCAACATCGGCGCCTTGAAAGCCCGCGACCTGGAGCTGGTTGCCCGCGATATCCTCGGCGTTGTCAAGGTTTCCCACGACGGGGGAGCCATCGTAAAGGTTATCATCGAAGCCGCCCTGTTGACCGACGAAGAAAAAACAATTGCCAGCCTGATCTCGAAGGAAGCCGGGGCCGATTTCGTGAAGACCTCAACCGGCTTCGCCAGCGGCGGCGCCACCGTCCACGACGTCGAGTTGATTCGGCGGGTGGTAGGTCCGGAGATGGGCGTAAAGGCCGCCGGCGGCGTGCGCACCTACGAGGATGCCGAGAGCATGATCAAAGCCGGAGCCACCCGCATTGGCGCCAGCGCCGGCATTAAAATATTGCAGGGACCGAGTGCTGAGAAAACCCCGGCAGCAGCAGCCTCTGGGAAGTATTAACTAAATTTGACCACTGTGGTCAACTGATCAACAAACGAAAGCAGGGATGCAGGCATGCTGATCGCAAGGGTTATCGGAACGACCGTATCAACGATCAAGGATGAAAAGCTGGTGGGACGCAAGCTGTTGATTCTGCGCCAGACGGACGAGCGTGGCAACCCGGTCGGCAAGCCCTACGTGGCGGTCGACACGGTCGATGCCGGGTTCGGCGACCTGGTGCTGACCTGCGCCGGGTCGTCCGCACGCCAGACGAACATCACCAAGGATACTCCGGTCGATGCAGTGATCATGTCGATCATCGACTCGCTCGAAGTGGACGGCGAAGTGGTTTTTCGCAAGGCGCGGTGAAAGCCGAGGGTGCATGGCAAAAACATTTTATACTGAATATGACATCGACGAGTTGGCGAAGCGCGGGGTCATGTCCCTGGAAATCGGCGAGGACGTGGTGCTGACTGCGCTGGCGTATGAGAAAGCCAACAAGCTCGGAATGAAGCTGGTGCAGAACCAGCCATATGAAGTGCCTGGGGCGCCGGTCCGGCCTTATATCAGCCAGGCGCCGCGCTCTACTCCGGCGTTCGCCCAGCCACCAACGCCTGCACCTGCTGCGCCGGTCGCAAGGACAGTCCCACCTGTAGCATCCCCGGCGCCGGTGATTGTCACGCCCCCCGCCGCCGGCGGAACCGACTTGCAAAACAGGATCCGGTCGGCAGTGATCGCCAATCTTGGATCCCAGGTGGATGCTGTTCTACTGGATAATATTATCAACCGGGTCTTATCGACCACAGGGCTTAAATAATCCCATGTTATTCGGCCGCGTCAAGGGCAGCGCCGTTTGCACCATCAAATACCCCGGCACGGAGGGCTTGAAGCTTCTGGTTGTGCAGCCGCTCAACAAAAAACTCGAGCCAACCGGCGTGCTGCAGGTGGCGGCGGACGTGGTTGACGCCGGCGTGGGCGACCTGTGCGTGATGGTGCGCAGCCGGGAGGCTTCGCTGGCGTTGCCGGACGTGAAATTCGTGCCAATCGACCTAGCCCTGGTCGGCGTTGTGGACGAGCTCGAGGTCCGACCGGATGGGGAATTTGACCTCATAATGCGAAGAGGTTGGAATCCTTACACGTAAACGGATTTGCCCTTCTTTGTAGTTGCGACTTCAGTCGCAACCTTTGAAAGTAACGATTGAAGCCGGTACGACAAAGGTTGATGACCGGTTTGAATTAAATTCCGAGCACAATGATCCTGGTAATCTTCATGGGTGAATGATGATCTTAGGCAAAGTGGTTGGGACGATTGTTACGACGATCAGCCACCGGGATTACAAAAACCGGCGGCTGCTGGTCGTCCAGCCGCTGGGACTGGAGGGCGAAGCGCCGGAGGAGGATTTCATCGCCCTGGATAACACCCAGGCCGGCATCGGCGACACGGTCCTGGTAAACCGAGAGGGTAACGGCGCCCGCCAGATATTGAAAAACCCTGACGCCTGCGTCATTTCGGTGATCGTGGGCATAGTAGACTCTATCTTTATTGAAGGATAATACTGGAACTTTTCGTAAAATAAACACAGGGCGACTCTGCGGGTCGCCCTGTGTTTGTTTTATGAAAACTTATTTCATTTCCGCAAGCACTCGCCGAACGACTTTATCCAATAAGTCCGGGTCCACTTTGCCGTCCAGGCGGGCCA
>DATKKB010000029.1:0-9908 GCA_035543095.1 Anaerolineaceae bacterium
GAAATGGAGAATTATTCTGTTTCAGTCCCGAATGAAGCATTTTACATCCATGCTTCTGTGAGCGATACGGGGCCCGAAATCGCAAAGGAAAGCATGGTTAATTTGTTCAAGCCGTTTCAAATGCCGGTTAGTGGTGTTATGACATATGGAAACTCGGGATTGAGCCTTGCCATCTGTAAGCAACTGGTTGAATTGTCAGGCGGGCGAATCTGGGCCGAAAGTGACGCGATTCCGGGCGTGGGCTGCACGTTTCACTTCAACTATCGATTTCAAGCTACTTAACTAAAAAATATTGCATATGTTTCGATTTTTCTGTAAAATGCGGAGTAGCTCAGCATTTTCGATTTAATCGAATCACTGTAAGAATTAAGATGTCGCTCAGACAGGTGGAAATTGACAAACCAGACTGGAAAGCGAGATATTAATTTCCCCGTGAACGTGAATAATCATTTATGCCATTCGTGTGGGGCATGTGTGGCTGTCTGTCCATCAAATGCCATTTTTTTGCGGAATGCGGCGCTTATAATAAACCTGCATAGCTGTACAGCCTGCGAACTGTGTCTACAGGCCTGTCCTGTGCGCGCCCTGTTCGTTGAATCGATCCCTGCAATGAGCATCGTATGAGACCCGGCTACGACGTGGTCGTTGTCGGGGCTGGCCCGGCAGGCTCGGTAGCAGCCCGGAAAGCTGCGGAAGGCGGTTTGAGCGTGCTCCTGCTGGAAAAGCGCCAGGAAATCGGCTCTCCCGTTCGCTGCGCCGAGGCTATTGGAGCAGATTTATCCCGCCAATTTCTCGAGCCGAACCCGCGTTGGGTCGACGCGACCATCACGAAATTCGCCATCCATAACGCCAGCGGTCAGTGTGTCAGCCTGCCGCCAGCCGAACCTACTCTGGTTGTGAACCGCAAGGTATTCGATCTTCAACTTGCGTTATGCGCCGCCAGAGCCGGGGCAGAGGTCCGCGCCAGTACAGCTGTCGTTGGACTTGTCCTCGAAGATGGCGCGGTCAAAGGCGTTCGGGTTGAATCTTTTGGACGCTCGGAAGTGATCTCAGCCCGGCTGGTCGTTGCAGCCGACGGGACCGAATCGCAGGTCGGGCGCTGGGCCGGCATTCGAACCGTTCCGACTCTCTCAGATTACTACCTGGGAATTGAGCTTTTCCTGGCTGGAATGAACGGGAAAATGGACCCCCAGATATGTGAATACCATCTCGTCCATTCGTTTGCACCGGGCGGCTATTTGTGGGTGTTTCCAAAAGGGGAGGATACTGCCAACGTTGGATTGGTAATGCCGGCTGAAGCTGCCAGGAATGAAAATCCCTTGTTAAACCTCGAACGATTCGTCGCCAAAAAGTACCCCGGCACGGGAATTCTTTCCGTGATTTCTGGCGGTATTCCGGTGACACGCGCCTTGAAAAAGATGGTAGCAGACGGCCTGGTCATTGTCGGGGATGCGGCTCACCAGGCAGATCCCTTAACCGCTGGCGGTATCAACCTTGCGATGATCGCAGCGGATATGGCAATGAACGTTGCCGTACCGGTCGTCCAATCCGGCGATGTGCGGGCACAATTTTTGCATCCTTACGAGCAGATGTGGCAGAAGCGGTTTGGCAGGATGCACGAAGCGCTTTATAAAATTCGCAAGATACTCTCCCGCTTGAGCCAGGATCGCCTGGATAAGCTGGTCAAAATTGCTTCAGATTTACCGCTGGCAGAAATGAGCCTTGGCCAGATCGCTCTATCTGTTTTCAGGAACGATCCGGTCCTGCTGCTGGAAGCAAGGTCGCTGATTTCGACTGGCTTAATTTTGAAATAGGTTAAGCTCAGGCAGTACTACCGCTCAGCCGCCTGAGTCTCGTGAGATGAGGTCGCGTTTATGCAGGCACCAGCCAATTTATTCTGCAAAATATTCCAGCATAGGAGCAAAATAGAAATCCTCCCAGCCCTGGCGGTAGTTTTCGCCCTGGCCATCAGGTATGTTGGTATGGATCAGCGTGAGGCAAGTTCCTTTATCTTCCGGTTCGAACAAAACCTCAAGCAGCGAATCCGGGCTGGCTTCAGGAAATTCTGTAGTTCGCCAGGATTGCAAAATGCGCCTGGATGGCTGGAGCTCGAGCGTTGTGCCTTCGATGTATCCATCCCAGGCCGTGAACCTTCCACCCTGGCGGTTATCGATTTCAGCCAGGCTGCCGGTGAAGGCGCTGTGCATTCCGCTGTCCAACCAGGCCAGGTAGACTTTTTCCGGCTCAGCCGGGATCACCGTCGACAATTTCAAGGTTTCTGGCATTTCAAGTTTCCTTTTTTGCCGATGATTATAGCAGAAGATGGTTTTAGAAGCAGCTATGGTCATAATTATTAATTCAGGCGTCATTAACTAAGAATTCTTTTCTCACTATCAGGATTGTTTTGTATTATTGTTTTGTGATTTATCGTAAAATTAACATAATTGTTAAGGACTTGAATTTTCGGCAAGAAAAAGTTACTCTTAAGCGAGAGAATCGACGAAAGGATTTGTTCGATGGCAGAATTTTCACGCTATGAAGTTTATATGCTTCTAAATCAGCCTAAGCCGCTCTGGCTCAGCCACATCGACTTAAGCGGTATGGATTTGCGAGGCGTTACGCTCGAGAAGGCAACTCTGTTTGGTTGTGACCTCCATGGCGTTGACTTGCGCGGCGCGAACATGGTTGAAATTAACCTTGGGGGCGCTAATCTTCAGGGAGCCAACCTGGTAGGAGCCGACCTTAGAAAAGCACACCTGCGCGGGGCCGATTTGCGTGGAGCTGATTTACGTGAAGCCAACCTTGCCGAAGCCGATCTGGTTGAAACAAACCTCACCGATACTAATTTAATTGATGCCAACCTGGGCGGTGTGGACCTGACAAATGCCAATTTGACCGATGCAAACCTTGCAGGCGCAAACGCGCCCGATTACCGCCTGTTGCGTGCAAAATCGCTCCTGGGGACGATCATGCCCAACGGTGAGTTGCACGAACAATGGTCCGGCGCCACACGAAACGACAGGCCGTAACAATTATTCAGGATTATAAGAAAATTGGATTGGTTTGGCCAATGTTGTTGGCCAAACCAATCCAATTTTCTTAATAATCCTGAATTGACTTTAACCACCCGTCGTAGGTGAAATTAATGTTAAATGATCCCGGTCATTGGGAGATTGGTCAAACATTCCATTCATGACAAAGTCCTGACCGTTCACCAGGAACATGTTTGAACTCAACATTGTTTTTCCATCCTGGTCGATGATCACGCCGATCAGGGGCGGAAAAATCTTGCCCAGTTTTTGGATCAATCCTGCATAGGTCGTGTCATCCTCAATCACCAGGCTGATGCTTTTTGCCTCAATGATTGAAGCCAAAGCTCCTGAGAACTTAATCGATATTGTTTTCATACTTAATTGATTATAACCTTTATGGCAACATTTTCCTTTTTGTATTAATATTTAGATATTATGAATAAACAATCCTCCTTACAGCCAATCGGTAAATTTCGCTATCTTTTACTTACCGCATCGATCCTTACCTTCCTGCTGATCATCATGGGAGGGATTGTGCGGGTAACCGAATCCGGACTTGGATGCCCGGATTGGCCAACCTGCTACGGCCAGCTCATTCCGCCGCTCCGGTTGGATTCTTTAATTGAGTATATCCACCGCCTGATCGCGGCACTCACGACGCCGTTTATCCTGGCATCGGCCATCGTTGGCTGGTGGAAATACCGGGCTATTAAGTGGGTCAGCCGGCCGCCTTTGATCGCCCTTATTTTTCTGGCGATTGAGATCGGCCTTGGAGCGATTACCGTCCTGACCGAGCTGCCGCCTGAAATTGTGGCCATTCACCTTGGAACCGCTTTAACCGTCCTGGCCTTGATGCTTACAGCCACCGTAACGGCATTTTCCCGCCGCCAGAATCCGGATCTTCCGGACCGGCTTTCATTCCGCAGTCCTTTCGCCCGCACAACTTTATGGACGTTGGGCGCCGTCTTCGTGGTGCTGGTAAGCGGAGCCGTTGTAGCCGGCAGTGATTCAACCCGGGCGTGCGCGGGTTGGCCGTTGTGCAACGGCATGCTTTTTCCAATCGACATCCACCAGTGGATCCACATGATTCACCGCTTCATTGTTGGGATCAGTTCTATCCTGGTGCTCGTTGTTGTGGTCAGGGCCTGGCGGAGCCAGCGCTCCCAAACGGCCATCCTGCCGGCCGCTACCCTGATGGGACTGCTTTACCTGGCCCAGGCATTCGTGGGAGCTCTTAAAACAACCCGCGACTTCCCGGTCTTTTTGCTGGCGCTTCACGTTGCGACCGCCGCTGCCGTATGGGCGGCGACCGTGATCCTGGTGGTCGTGACCGGGCTGGCAGGGCGCAGCCCTGAAGATGAGAAAAAGGAAGCCGCTACCAGGGTTGATTTCCGCCAGCATACCCGGGATTTAATCATGATGACCCGGCCTGTCGTGGTTTTGCTGCTGCTGGTCACTGCCTACGGGGGGATGGTGGTGGGCCAGCAGGGAATTCCGCCGTTTGGCCTGGCATTCTGGACGCTGCTAGGCGGAGCACTGGCGGCTGGGGGAGCCCAGGCTGTTAACATGTACGTGGACCGGGATATCGATCGTTTGATGCAGCGTACGGCAAATCGCCCGCTCCCGGCTGGCCGTCTCACGCCTGCGGAAGGATTGGCCTGGGGGCTTGGGTTGTGCACTGCGTCGATTTACATTGTCGCTGGATTTGTAAACAGTCTGGCGGCATTGCTGGTGCTCGTGGGAATCTTGTATTACGTCATCATTTACACTCTTGTGCTGAAGCGCACGAGCGCTCAGAACATCGTGATCGGCGGGGGAGCCGGTGCATTACCGCCCTTGGTGGGGTTTGCTTCCGCAGCCGGCCACCTGAACCTCGAGGCTGCGGTTCTGTTTGTGCTCATATTCCTGTGGACTCCACCTCATTTTTGGGCGCTGGCAATTGTGCGGCTGAAAGATTACGCCAGGGCGGGAGTCCCAATGCTGCCGGTAGTCAGCGGCGAGGCCGTCACACGCCGCCAGATTATGGTTTATGCGGTCTTCCTGGTGGTCGTTTCAATGGTGCTGCCCTTATTGGGAATGACTGGCATGATTTACCTGGTTTCAGCTGCGCTCCTCGGCGCCTGGCTCCTGTATGCAGCCTGGAAGGTTTGGAAAGTTGAAGGCAATAAAGTTGCCTGGACACTTTACCGGGTATCTTCGCTTTACCTGGCGTTCCTATTTACAGCCCTGATCGCGGATGCACTCATTCGGATTCCTACAGGCCTATAATGGAGGTCTACTATGAAGTTTAAAAGCATCGTTCACAGAGTAGTTTGGGGAATTCTGGCACTGGTCATTCTGGCCGGATGTGATCCCCTTAAAGGTCTCGGCGAAGGATTGAAAAATGCTTTTTCGGGACTACATTTTCCATGAACCCGTGCCATTGGTAAAAAAAGATGGCGGGTCTTTTCCGCCATCATTTTTTTACCAAAAAAAGATTTTTTTAAACCCGAACTTGTTTTTCGGATTTCTGGAATAGTTTGCCCGGACGCCAGGGTGTACCGAACAGGGGCAAAATCCAATGATCTAGACCGATCCAACCGGCAGTCTTCCATGAAAGAACCAGCCAAGTAGCGATGATGAATAAAATCGGATTGGTACTTACTGTGCCTGCCAGCAGGTAATTGGCATTCATAAAACTACCGAAGAAGGCAGCAACGCCGGTAAATAGACCGAGGATCAGGGCAATTCCCACCAGGGTTTCTCCAAACGAGATGAGATAGCTCCAGGCGCTGGCATTTGGCAGAACAACATGTTGGAGGAACCAGGCATAAAAGGTCTGCACGTCAGGATGGTCGCCGGTTGATTTTGCGAGGGCTCCATTGACGAATCCGGTAATAGCTACGCCAGCTTTGGAGCCCACCCATACCGGGTTGCCCAATTTTCCTATGCCAGCCGTCAACCATTCATAACCTACGTAAAGGCGTAAAACCAGCCAGATCCAGCTTAAGCGAACGTCGCCGAATAAAAAGCGCGCCAGCGGCGGATCTTCAACGACATAACTACTGCGAGTTTTTGGAACAGCTTGGCTTGTATTGTTCATATGTGAACCAATTCATCTCTAAATCAATTTGGTATATAAAATTTTGGACATTTATTACCCTTTTGGATAATACTAGTAAATTATATCTAATTTATCCTATTATAAAATATGTATTTTTACATGAATTTCGGGTAACATTAATCAGAATTTGGATATACTTTTATGAATTACCGGGCGGTAGCCCGTAGATTAAATAGTTACCTTAGTTTCAGGAGAACCGATCATGGACCTCGGATTGAAAGATAAAAAGGCGCTTGTCACTGGCGCCAGCCGCGGCCTGGGATTTGCGACTGCCAGATTGCTTTCGCGCGAGGGGGCGCAGGTGGCGCTGAACAGCCGAAGCCCTGAAAAGGTAATTGCTGCGGCGCGCTTGATTAAAAACGAAACGAAAAATGAAGTATATGCATTTGCAGGTGACCTGGCAGAGCCATCCTTTCCGGACCAATTGATCCACCAGGTTGCGGGGGCGCTTGGTGGAATCGACCTGCTGTTTACAAATGCGGGGGGGGCCGCCTTCTGGAAAATTCGAAACCTTCGATGACAAGGCCTGGCAGCAGGCGATTGAGACCAGTTTTTTAAGCCATGTGCGGCTGATCCGGGCTGCTTTGCCTTACTTGAGGAAGTCAATATCGCCGAGCGTCCTGGCGGTGACGTCCTATTCCGTAAAACAGCCGATCCCCAACCTGATCCTGTCCAACAGCGTGCGGCTTGCCACGGTTGGCTTGATTAAAACGTTGGCCCTTGAGCTGGGTTCAGAAAATATACGGTTTAATTCGATCCTGCCGGGCTCTACCGAGACGGAACGCATCAGCCATCTCATAACCGACCGCGCCGATGCCAGCGGCACCTCCCTGGAGGAAGAGCGCGCCAGGATGATTGAGGAAATTCCATTAGGCAGAATCGGCACGACAGAAGAATTTGCAAACGCGGCCGTATTCCTGCTATCGCCTGCAGCGTCATTCATTACCGGGGTTATGCTTGCCGTCGATGGAGGAACTATTAAAAGTACTTAATAAGAAGGAAAAATCAACTGAGTCTTTTCAAGGGGTCGCAGGAATGGGCGACGGAAAAATGCAGAGAACAAGATCATCGCGAAGCCAGAGGCAAAAAAGACGATCTTACCCCAAAGATGATGGCGCCCGTTACTTCCCAAAGATTTGAAAAGAGAGACGGCCTTGATGTTCAATCAAAGGTTCTCCATACGAGGCCTGTATTGCAGCGCTTCTGCCAGGTGAGCCGGCCCAATGGCCTCGCATCCGGCCAGGTCGGCAATGGTGCGGGCCAGCTTGAGGACTCGGTGGTAAGCCCGCGCCGAGAGCTGGAGCTGGTTCATGGCTGTTTTCATTAAGGACCGCCCTGCATCGTCGAGCTGGCAGAACTGGCGCACTTCGCCGGGGTGCATGTCGGCATTGCACAGAACCATGTCTTCCGGCTTTGATTTTCCGCCGGCATGTTCCATCGAATGGAATCTTTTCCGCTGAGCCTCGCGCGCCTTTTCTACCCGCTGGCGAACAACGGTCGAAGATTCACCCAGGCGTTTGTCGCTCAGCTTTTCGTATTCCACCCGCGGCACCGTAATGTGAATGTCGATCCGGTCCAAGAGAGGACCGGAAATGCGCTTTTGATATTTGGCGACCATACCGGACGAACAGGTACAGGGCTTGACCTGATCGCCGTAATAGCCGCATGGGCAGGGATTCATGGCGGCGATCAGTTGAAAATTGGCTGGAAAGGTCAGAGAACCCTGCGCACGGCTGATCGTGACCTCTTTATCTTCAATCGGCTGGCGCATCACTTCGAGGACACGCGGGCCGAACTCGGGCAGCTCGTCCAGGAAAAGCACCCCGCGGTGCGCCAGTGAAATTTCTCCCGGATGGGGCTGGTTGCCGCCGCCGACCAGGCCGGCATGGCTGATGGTGTGGTGCGGCGACCGAAACGGCCGGGTGCGGATCAAAGGGACATCGGGCGGCAGCTGGTCTGCCACGGAATAGATGCGAGTTACGTCCAGGGCTTCATCAATTGTCAGGCGCGGCAGGATGGCCGGCATCGCCCTTGCCAGTAAAGTCTTGCCGGCGCCGGGAGGGCCGATCATCATCACGTTGTGCCCGCCAGCCGCAGCCACTTCCAGGGCGCGTTTGACGTGTTCCTGGCCTTTGATCTCTTGAAAATCCGTTTGGACGATCACTTCCAGCTCATCGATCTCGATCGATGGATGAGGAGCAATCACCCGGCTGCTGTTTAAATGGTTGAAAAGGGCGGTCAGGGTAGGGACTGGGATGACTTCCAGGTCCGGAATCAATGCTGCTTCGGCCGCATCGGTTTCCGGAACGAAAACGCGCTTGAAGCCCTGCTGGCGTGCAACTGCTGCCATCGGCAGCACGCCCCGCACATGCCGCACCGACCCATCCAGGGAAAGCTCGCCGATCACCAGCGCCCGCTCGAGCGCCTCGGGTGAAAGCTGGTCCATCAGCACAAGCACCCCCAGGGCGATAGGCAGGTCGTAGGCCGGGCCTTCTTTATGGACGGAAGCCGGCGCCAGGTTGACCGTGATCGGTTTGCGGGGATAAAACAGACCGGTGTTCTTGATGGCAGAATAAACCCGCTCACGGCTCTCCTGCACGGCCGCATCTGGCAGGCCGACAATCGCCATATGCGGCAGTCCCTGGCCGTAATCGACCTCAACTTCGACGATGACCCCATCCAGGCCGATTACCGCACAGGAAAAGACGCGTGAGAGCATGGGTTAAGTGTAGGGGCGAGTCGTAAAAATGTCAATTAATTTTGCTCTTCGGGGATTGGAGGTTCGAAAGGCAAATTTGTTTCTATAACAAAATACCTGGCTGCCAGGTTGCAACCTGGCAGCCAGCCCGGTGAAAGTCTACCCTCCGTGTTTTACTTCTTTATGAGTGGCAAATTATCAATCAGCGGAGTCCTCATAAGCGTAAAAGTGCCGGTGCGGTAGACCAGGGCCTGCACCAGGTTATTTACCGGATCGCCGTAATACCCGCATGGAAAAGCATGAGTTAAAATATATGTGCCTGGCACTCGTTATAGCAGATAGCGGTTAAGGCGATCGGAAACCGCACGGCTTCGCCTGAAGTGGCGCGAAATCGACCTCAAGTCTCATCAAAAAGATGAAGGAGGGTAGCCCCATGATAGATCCAGATCTCTTCAATGCCGTCCCCATTTTTGCTTTGTTCGATGCCGAGGAACGAAAAATCTTGGCCCAACAAGTCACCACCCGAAATTTTGCGAAAGACGAAATAATCTATAAAGTGGGGGATAGCGGCGGTATCGCCTACCTGGTTCAATCCGGCCGGGTCATTGTCAGCATCACCGACATTGCACATGAGAATGTCGTTGTCGACGAGGTTACCGCTGGCGGTGTGTTTGGTATGTCTTCATTATTAGCCGGGTCCGATCATCTCACTACCGCTATCGCCGTAGAAGATACCAGTGCAATTGAGATCGAGCGGAATGACATTCAAACCTTGCTGGAAAAGAAACCGCTGGCAGGCCTGGACATGATGACAATGATCGAGACCCAGTTGCGGGCAACGCAGGAGATCATGCGGACACGAGTTTCACGCAACCTGAACACCGAAATAGAAGAATCCGAAACCGCCGGGGATCGAGCAGCTGATGCCGTAGCGAAACTTGGTGGTTCTTGGAAGTTTGTGATCGCCTTTGGAGTGGTTTTGATTGTGTATATTTTGGTGAATTCTTTGCTGAATCAGCCCTGGGATCCGTATCCTTTCATTTTACTCAATTTGCTTTTATCGATGTTGACGGCC
>DATKKB010000030.1:0-16538 GCA_035543095.1 Anaerolineaceae bacterium
CTGTGTATCAACCAGGATGGCCTTGGCGCTGGTGGTCGAGACGTCAATCCCAAGGAAAAACGGTTTTACTGGCATGGCACTCCTTTTTTGATACGAGGGGGTGGAGTATTTTGAAAGTGCGAAGCACTTTCAAAATACTCCCCTCGCTCGTTTTGCGTGGCCGCCGAAGGCCGGCCAGCTTTTTTGATACAAGGGGGTGGAGTTTTAGAAAATGCTTCGCATTTTCTAAAACTCCCCTCGTTCGTTTTGCCTGGCCGCCGAAGGCCGGCCAGCTTAAGTTATCGAACACCGAGCAGAATTTCGATGGTAAGCTGGTCGAGCCGCTCGTACTTGAGGCCGCGGCGGGCGATCCCTGCCCGATCGAAGGCCTGGGCTTTGAGAGCGGCCGCGCTTTGAGAGGTGTATTTTCCAAAGCTGCCCGCCATAGTGACATCGCCGGCGTTGATCTCGCTTAGAAGGGCCTGGATCTCCGGGTCGGCGTTGAAACGCCGGCCCTTCTCCTTGAGGATCAGGTAGGTGCGCATGCAGCCGCGGGCGAAATCCTTGACGCCTTCGTAATCCTCGGTGCGATAGGCATGGGCGTCGAAATGGCGGCTGCCGGCGTAGCCCACGTCCTCGAGGAACTTCACCAGGAAAAAAGCCGCCTTGGGATTGTTCGAGCCGAAGCGCAGGTCCTGGTCGTAACGTCCGAAGGCCTGGTCGTTCAGGTCGATGTGGAAGAGCTTGCCGGCCTCCCAGGCCTGGGCCACCCCGTGTAGGAAGTTCAGCCCGGCCATGTGCTCGTGGGCCATTTCGGGGTTCACGCCGAACATCTCGGGATGGTCGAGGGTGGCTATGAAAGCCAGCATGTGCCCGATGGTGGCGTTATACATATCGGAGCGGGGCTCGTTGGGCTTGGGCTCCAGGGCCAGCTTGAGATCGTATTTCTGGTTGAGCACGTATTCCGAGAGGTAATTCATGGCCTCGCGGTTGCGCTTGATGGCGTCGACCGGATTCTTGCTGGCGTCCGTCTCAGTCCCTTCGCGCCCGCCCCAAAAGACGTAAACCTTCGCGCCCAGCTCTACCCCCAGGTCGATAGCGTGCATCGTCTTCTGGAGGGCATAGGCCCTGACGCGAGCATCGTTAGAGGTAAAGGCGCCGTCTTTGAAGATCGGGTCGCCAAAAAGGTTGGTGGTCGCCATGGGGACGACCAGCCCGGTTTGCTGGAGCGCCTGCTTGAATTCGCGCACGATACGACTGCGCTCGGAAGGCGCGGCGTCGATCGGCACCAGGTCGTTGTCGTGGAAGTTGACGCCGTAGGCGCCGACCTCCGCCAGCAGGTAAACAAGCTCCACCGGGCTGAGCGGGTCGCGCACCGGGCTGCCAAACGGATCGCGGCCGATGGAGCCGACGGTCCACAGGCCAAACGTAAATTTGTCATCGGGTTTGGGATTATATATGTCCATTTTGTTTTTCCTTAATCCGTATAATTTGGCCCTTTGGGAGTTGCCGTGGTTTCAGGGGCAAAGTGCTGCGCACTTTCTCCCTGAAACCAAGCTAAAACCCAAAGATCCTATAATTTCTTTATTGTAAATGTTCTGAGCGGCTTGTTCGCTTACAGCCG
Organism: Anaerolineaceae bacterium; assembly: GCA_035543095.1. Classification (GTDB taxonomy): domain Bacteria; phylum Chloroflexota; class Anaerolineae; order Anaerolineales; family Anaerolineaceae; genus UBA700. The sequence goes on from DATKKB010000030.1 coordinate 1,604, forward strand.
CCGCCCGAAGAAACTCTCTTTGAGTTTGTAACAACTGGCAGGCTTATCATCCTCACCTGGGCTTACGCTATTTAGGTTAGCGATGCTTCTTGAAGTAAACGTCGATATAAACTGCCGTGACAAGGATAATCGCTTTCACCACGTATTGCCACGCGGGCTGCACATTCAACATTTGAAGCCCGGTGGTCAAACTGGCGATGATCAGTGCGCCGATCAAGGCTCCGGGAATGGTGCCTACACCACCTAAAGGAGAAGTGCCGCCCAAAATGCAAGCGGCGATGGCGTCCAATTCATAACCCGTGCCGGCTGCAATTGTGCCATAACCGACATAGGAAGCTAAGACCACGCCTGCTACCCCGCACAAGCCTCCCATCAAAATAAATACCCGGAAGACCAGGCTGCTGACGCTAATCCCGGAAAAGCGAGCGGCCTCCCTGTTGCCTCCAATGGCATAGGCATATCGACCAAAGCGAGTGTTGTTTGCCGCATAGGCAATCACCACTGCCACAATTGCAAGCAGCATTACCGGCACGGGGATACCCTTGTAATTATTGACACTGAGAACATAGGCGAAGATCAACACCAGTATAGCGCCCACCGACGTTAAATCAAGGTAAAGCGGGCGAGGTGTAAAACCATACTTCACCTTATTGCGCCGGCTATTAAACACATTCCAAATCAGCGCCACAACAATGAGCCCAAATATCACCCAACCCCAGATTGGCGGGACATAACCCTGACCGATATCAGAAAAAACCGGCTGGTTCGCCGCGATCGTTTTTCCCTGGGTAACCAGCAGGAGAAGACCATTGAACAGCCACATGCCACCCAAAGTGACAATGAAAGCAGGTAAACCCAAATAGGCAATGATATAGCCTTGGACTACGCCAGCCAACAAGCCAACTAATAGGCCACAGATGACAGAAAGTATGGCCGGCAGGACTACCTGGCCCGGAAAAAGGTCGAACCAAACATAGAATTGCAGGTAAGCTACAACTACAGAAACGAAGCCTGCCAGTTTGCCTACTGACAGGTCAATGCCCCCTGTAACGATCACCAACACCATACCAATGGACATAAAGGATGTGACGCTCATCTGGCGGAAGAGATTCGATATATTTTGGGGATCCAGATATCTCCCGTTTGTTAGAAAGAAAAAGATTCCCCAAATAACTGCCACTGCTACGAGGAGAATATAGGATTGAATGTTGTGTCTTACGCTTTGAAGGAACTTAGACCATATTGATTCAGTCTGAATATTAGCAGGAGTTGAAATTTTCACGGGACACCTCGCTTTTCTTCTTCGCCAGTTTTCATGCAACCGCCACGCCAGTAGCCAAAGCCATTATGCGTTCCTTGTCAGCCTCATCGACAGGTAAAGTGGTCGTGGAATGTCCCTGGCACATCACCATAACACGATCACTCATTCCAATCACCTCTTCTAACTCACTCGAGATCATGATGATTGCCACGCCCTTCTCAGCCAGGTCATTCATCAGCTTATAAATCTCATATTTCGCCCCGACATCAATGCCGCGGGTTGGATCGTCCATGATCAGGACTTCCGGCTTGGATAATAACCATTTTGAAATGACCACTTTTTGCTGATTACCACCTGACAAGGTTTCAACCAGCACATCCAGGCTGGGTGCCTTGATTGTCAGGCTTTTAGCTTGCTGCATACTGGCTAGCATTTCTGCATTGGCATTAATGCTGAAGAATTTAACAAACTGATCCAAATTGGGCAGAGAAATGTTCCTGGAAATGCTTAGGATCAAGACCAGCCCCGTCTTTTTGCGATCCTCCGGCACCAAACTCAAGCCCGAACTAATCGCGTCATGAGCACTTCGGGGTTTAATCTCTTGCCCATTTATCCGGATTTTCCCTTTAGTGGCCATCCCATATTCACCGAATAATGTTGTCACCAGTTCGGTTCGACCCGAACCCATCAATCCAGCGATTCCGAGAATTTCACCCTTGCGCACATTGAAGCTTACCCCTTTCAGTACCTTTCGATTGGGTTCATCAGGATCAGCTGCCTCAAGACCTTCTACCTCGAATACAACATCGCCGGGCGCGCGATTTCCTTTTGGAAAACGTTCCTTCATCTCGCGGCCAACCATGTATCTGATCAGATCATTCTGGGTTACATCTGTTATCGGTTGAGTGGTGATGATTTTGCCATCCCGCATGACAGTCACCCTATCTGTGATTTGGAAGAATTCCTCCAACCGGTGAGAAATATAAATACAGGTAATGCCGTGCTGCTTAAGTGTTCTCAGAATTTCCATCAATTTTTCAACTTCGGCTTTCGTGAGAGCACTGGTAGGCTCATCCAGGATCAAGACCTTGGCATTTTCAGAGAGAGCTTTAGCGATCTCGACCATCTGCATTTTACCGACCCCCAAATTGTTAACCACAGCCCACGGATCAACATCCAATTGATACCTTGCCAGAATTGCCTGTGTTTCGGCATATACTTTATTCCAGATGATTGCCCCGTGTTCCACCGGCTCCTTGCCCAGGAAAACATTTTCGCCAACAGTTCTGGTTGGTATCAGCATTAATTCCTGATAAACAATTGCAATCCCCTCCTTAACTGCCTCCTGTATGGAGCTTTGGGCTAATTTTAATTCCTCGCCATCGTAGATCACGGCGCCCTCATAAGTTCCGTGGGGATAAACGCCCGAAAGGATTTTCACTAATGTGGATTTGCCCGCGCCATTCTCTCCACAGATTCCATGAATCTCGCCGCGACGGATCTGGAAACTTACGTCGTTGAGGGCGGTAACGCCAGGAAACTTCTTGGTAACATGTTGGAAATTAAGAATGATATCTTCGTCCATCGGCATACCTGTTATTCAAGGATTTTCTTCAAGTTGTCTTCCGCGCCCGAAAACTCGCTATCGGGCGCGGAAGACTTAAGCTAAGGAGCTAATCTTAGCCCGAACACAAATTACGGCCTTGGAGGAAGTTGAGCGGCAGGTACGTTGCGATAGACAGCATCGTAAGTCTGGAAGTTGCTCTTGACGATGACATCATAAACATTAGTTTTCGTAACCTCGACAACCTGCAGGAAGTTCGCCATGACATTCCCGGTCTTGCTCTTATCGTTGGTCAATTGAGCCATCGTGTATTGCGTCAGACCAGTGGGAGTCTGGCCTTTCACCAGGGCTTCGATCATCTTCACGGCTTGCGGTGCCAACAAACGTGTATCCTTGAAGACGGTGACAGTCTGCCCACCCAAGACGATGCTATTGCACCCATCTGCCGTGGCATCCTGACCCGAGATTGGCACCTTACCCCACAATCCCTGTGCCTTCAATGCCTGCAGTTCTCCCAGCGCCGTTCCATCATTCGATGCAACGACCGCGTCAATCTTATTTTGCTGGGCTGTGAGGATATTCTCCATCATCGTTTCGGCTTTAGTAGCATCCCAGTTGTCAACCCACTGGTCAGCTACGACCTTGATGACACCCTGGTCGATGAATGGCTGGAGGACTGCCATTTGGCCCGAGCGGACCAAGATGGCATTGTTATCAGTCGGAGACCCGCCGGACAGGACTACCTTGGCCGGATTATCTTTCGTCCATGTAGTGCTGCCGGGTAGTCCGAGGGCCTTAACGACACCATCGGCTTCCGCCTTGCCAACCGCGACGTTATCGAAGGACAAATAGGCAGAAATTTTATCAGTCTTGATGAGGCGATCATAGGAAATTACCTTTACACCCGCTGCAACGGCCTTCTCAACCGGAGTAACGGCTGCATCGCCATCTTCAGCGATAACAATTAGACCTTTCACGCCTTGTGTCACCATATTGTCAATCTGGTCGCTTTGCAGCTTCACATCATGGTCGGCTTCCTGTGTAATTACCTCGTAGCCATCCTTTTGAAGTAGCTGGACCATCTGGGCATTTTCAACCGGCCAGCGTTCAGTGGCGAAGTCGGAGAATGAAAGGCCGATTTTGATCTTGCCGGTGGAGGCAGCGGGAGGTTGTGTGGCAGCCGGGGCTTGAGTTGCAGCCGGAGCCTGGGTGGCAGCAGGAGCGGTCGTAGGCGCAGCGCAGCCAGCAATAAAACTGGAAATTGCCAACATAGTCACAAAGACCATCAAGAGCTTTCTTGATTTCATTTCTTATTCTCCTTATTTACTTTTCAAATGAAATATGACAGTAGAGGAAGATCGCCGGGCTTTTTCTTCTCTTGTTTTGAAAACCTCCTTTCTCGAATTGTTCTCCCCTGAACGAAGCTTATGGATGAGTTTGGTGTTATGGAATTACCAAGTTAAAAGACTCTTGCATGACATTGTCTAAAACCAGGGCAACCGCGCCTATGACGCAAGAATCCACCCCAAGTTGGGATGGAATGATCTTTACGGTTTGGATTAGAGGTTGGAGCGCATTTTCGCGAATTTGATCCTGGATAATTGGAATTAACCAGGGGCTGGCTGGGCTTAGCGCCCCGCCCACCACAACCAGCTCAGGATTGAAAATGTTTATCAGGTTTGAGATCCCCACACCCAGGTGACCGCCGACTTCCCTCAAGGCAGAGAGGGCAATTTGATCTCTGTCCTTGGCGGCTTCAACGACGGTATCAACCGTCAATCGGTTTAGATCGCCGTTCAGCAAGTTATTAATCACACTGGGTTGACCTTCTTCCAGGGTCTGGCGGATGCGCCGGATCATATAGCGAGGCCCGACGTAGGTTTCCCAGCATCCGCGGCTGCCGCACCCGCAGATTTCGCCCCCCTCATAAATGGTGGTGTGCCCGATCTCGCCAGCGTACCCATTGCTGCCCTTGAACAGTTTCCCCCCAATCATAATTCCACCGCCCAGGCCGATGCCGGTGCTCAAGTAGATATAATCATCCTTGCCCCGGGCTGCGCCATAAAAATATTCCCCCAAGGCTCCGCTGTTGGCCTCATTTTCTACAAATACTGGAAGCTGAAAGCGGTTGGAAAATATCAGGCGAATGGGTATTTCTTTCCAGTGCAGGTTGGGCGCAAAAACTAATTTGCCTTGTAAAGTATCTACCAGACCAGGAACACCAATGCCAATCCCCAAGGGTTTGAGTCCTAAGTTTTGACCGTATTCCAGAGCTTCGCTAACCAGCGCTTCGGATTTTTCCAACAAACTGACCTGCGTTTCGTCCTCCGGAAGGGCAAACCGCCTGCGCCATAAAACCTGAGCTGTAAAGTTCGTAAGAATGGCCGATAAAAAATCGACCCCGATCTCAAAACCAACCGCACACCCGCCGTTGGGGTTCATGGTCAACAACATGCCGGGGCGTCCCACGCGGGCTTCATCCTGGAAGGTAGTTTCCTGGATGAAATTGCTGTCAATCAGCTCGCTGATGATGCTGGAAATGGTGCTGGGGTTAAGCCCGGTGTGGGAGGAGAGTTCGGCCCGCGACAAGGGGGCAAACAACCGCATAGCTTCCATCACGCCAGCCACATTAACTCGACGCACGAACAACTGGTTTGCTGCGAGGATTTTTCTTTTCATATATCGATGATAATTATTTTATTGGATCAATATAATAATTATAGCAAGCGAGAAAAAAAAGTCAATAACAAATTGACTGATAAATTACCCGAAGACTGTAACCTGGTTGCGACCCTGCTTTTTAGAGACGTATAGGGCTGCGTCAGCTTGCGGGATGAGCTCATTCAGGCTGGACGTATTATCAATGGCCTGGGTCACTCCGAAGCTGGCGCTAAAAGAAACGATACTTTCATCCTTCAACTTAAACGGTGTTGAATCGAAGCTCTCACGGACGCGTTCGGCTATGCGCACAGCATGCAAGGAATCGGTGTCGGGCAACAGGATAATAAATTCGTCTCCCCCATAGCGCCCCAATAAATCCACCTTGCGGATGCTTTTCGTACAAATGCTGGCCAGCTCCTGCAGCACTTGATCGCCGAATGCATGCCCGTAGGTATCGTTGATTTGTTTGAAATGGTCTATATCCAATAAAATCAGCGAAAGCGATTTTCTGGTTCGTAGGAAACGCAAGAATTCGCGCTCAGCATAATTAAAAAAGCCGCGCCGGTTCAGCAGGTGCGTCAAAGAATCGGTGATGGCGATCTGCTGAATTCTTTCGTGCAGGCGGGCATTGTGGAGGGCAGCCGTGGTGGTGGCGGCAAAACTCTCCAGAAAGGTCAGGTCATTTTCCTCAAAAGAATTTGGCCGGGGAGACACCAGGGTAATCGCCCCCAAAAAATCGCTCCCGATTTTTAAAGGAACGATCAAGAGGGATCCCTGATTGGCTTCTATAGCTGCGCTGGAGCTTTGTTGGAAAGCATCGACCTTAAGGGATTGTTCTTCGAGGACTGCTTTGCGGGTATAAACAGCGATAGGATTATCCCGCTGAAGTGTAAATTTCCTTTGAATAGCGCTTTCACGTTTCTGGGCAACGCCCTGGGTGCAACAATCGACCATGTCCGGATCGGGAATAAACAACATGGATTGCCTGGCGGCAGGAAAGGCATTCAGCACAGCCTTGAGCACTTTTTCGGTCAGTTTCTGAAAGTCGAGCGTTTCCAACAGGGTATTGGTGGCCGTATGAAGTGCTTCAAGCTGGCGGACGTGGCGCGCCTCTTTCTCATATAGGCTCGCGTATTCGATCTCCTTTTGTTTCAGCGCCTGCTCGATTTGCTTACGCTCGATGGCGTAACGGATCGTCCGTTCCAGGACGCGGGGGGTAAGTTCTTTTTTATCCAGGTAGAAGAGCGCGCCTGCCTGCATGGCTTCCAGATCGAGCTCGTAACTACCCAACCCGGACAATAAAATCATGGGGACATTGATGCCAGACTGTGACGAAGTTTGGATCATCTGGAGGCCATTCTCCCCCGCCAGGTGATAATCGACCAGAATCACATCGTAGGCCTGGCGCTGAAGCGCTTGTTGCGCTTCCAGCGAATTCGGTATCCACTCCAAATTAACTTCCCGGTCGTTGATCGAAGACAGAGCGGAGCGGATGATGAAGGAATCGTCTTCATCGTCATCAATGAGCAAAACTTTCCAGCCATGTTTGGCGATCACTCTTCCTATCCCTCGTAATCAGCGTCCTGGACGATCAACAAAATGTCGCAATTCTGGTACCTTTCCATTTTAACGCCTGGAGGCAGTTTAATCGATATCCGGCGAAATAATCTAATCAAGTTCTTATTTTCGTTAAATCAAAGGAGCGTTTCATTTCAGGGAAAACAATCGAAATGAAACGCTCCGGTAAAAAAGCGAATTTTACACTCTCAAGCTTTCCAGGTCAGACTGCTCCTGGATGGTCAGAACCCGGTCCAGGTCTAGCAGAATCACCAGGCGCCCGTCCAGCTTGGCTATACCGGTGATAAAAGCCGAGTCAACCGTCGTGGCAATGGACGGAGCCGGTTCCACTGCCTGGTCGGGCACGGTGAATACTTCACTGACTCCGTCAACCACCATCCCAACTTCGGTCCGGTTGACGCTGATAACGATGATGCGGTTGTCCTTGTCGACCTCGTTGGACGCCATTCCGAAACGCTTACGCAGATCGATCACCGGCAGAACCTTGCCGCGCAGATTGGTCACCCCTTCCACAAAGGCCGGGGCGTGCGGCATTTTGGTGATGGCCTGCATTTTGATAATACTCTCGACTGAGCTGATATCCACCCCGAACTGTTCAGTGCCCAGCTCAAATACCACGATTTGATCATTCATAAGGTTCTCCTGCTGCAAATAAGGCTTAATGGAAAATCGTTCACACTTCAGTCGCCGTTTCTGAAGGTGACATGATGTTGAATCCTGTTCAGAATAAGATGTTTGGGGGTTAGAATCAAGAAAAAAGGGATTAATTGAGAGTAAATAAAATATAAAATCCCCGTTGGATCTCTGGCATTTAATGGCCTGGTATTCTTAAATGCGGTTTGCGGTTCACGATATGAGCCGCAAACCGCATTGTTAACAAAATATTCTTATTTTTTCTTCAACACCAGCAGGCCGTTGGCCGTCTCAGAGACTACGTATCCGGCTGGGACTGCCTCCAGGGCGCCTTCCCCTTTTTCTTTAGAGAAGAAATAGAGGGTGGTTTTTTTACCAGTGGATGTCACGCGGTTCTTGCCATGTAGGAAATAGGTGACACCTTTGGAATTCTTGTGCGAATAAGCCATGGGATTCTCCTTTCAACCTGCTTGAGATAGGTTTACACCTTGAATCCATTTATATTACCATTTTTTGAATCTTTTTGGTAGAAATAGGCCGGCCGGGATAAATGGAGCATCCCGCCCGGCGTGGACGCTGGCCTGGGTGCTGTCCCCGGCTGATTTGCAGCCGGGGACAGCACTCAGGTTCATTATTGAGCAGATTACGGTTTCTTGCGATAATCTTCGAGCTGTAGTTTCAGGAAAAGGCGCTGGCGGACTTCGCCGGGCAGTTCGGCTTCGGGTTCAGTCTCTTTGTACAGCTCGACTGTTTTGCGCAGGGTATTTACGACGATCCGGCAGTTCTCACAGTCCTCTAAATGCGCTTCCAACACGGCGCATAACTCGGCTTCGAGCTCGCCGTCGATATATTGGGAAATACTTCCCAATAACTGTTTACACTGTGGAGAATATTGATGTTTACTCATCGGCGGCTTTCCTCCGCTATTTTTCCACCAAAATAAACCGACAGCTCCTGGCGCAAATGCAGCCGGGCGCGCAGCAAGCGAGTCTTGACGTTATTTTCACTCAATCCCAGGGCTTCCGTCGTTTCCTGGATCGAAAGGCCTTCCAGGTCGCGCATCACGAACACTACTCGCAGGTTTGCCGGTAAATGCTGGATGGCCTTATCCATGAACCGCCTGGCTTCACCCGACAGCAGCTCGCCTTCGGGCAGGCAGCAAAAATCAACAATTTCCATCCCTTCGCTCTCGACATCGGGTTCCGAGCCCCCTTCGTCCATCGAAAGCGCTTCCGGCTTCCGCCGGCGGATCGACATCAGGGCTTCGTTGACCGCGATCCTGTACAGCCAGGTGGTCAGGCTGGAACGCCCTTCAAAATCTGGCAGCGCTCGAAAGGCTTTCAGATAGGTCTCCTGCAGCACGTCCTCTGCATCCAGCGCATTCCCCGTTATTTGTAAAGCCACGCGGTAAATATGCCCTGACGTCTCATCGACCAGGCGGGCAAAGGCCTCTTTATCTCCGGCTTTCAAGGCTGTGATTGACATAGTTTTGGTTTCATTTATTTAGATGCTTTAGAAAATTGAAAGTTGCATGGAACATAAAGTTAAGCGATTATAGCGCAATTTTGAGTCTTGACTTTATACATAAAAAGATCAACAATAAATATAATAATTCTCTTGTTTGTCTGTAATCTCAGACAATTTCAGATAGGAGATAAAATGCGAACTCGATCCAGGTCCACGTTTTGGCTTCTAGCCAATACCTTGATTCTAATCACCTTTATCTTCGCGCCTTTAGCCAGCTTGCCCGCCGGCTCGGCTTTAGCGATGCAGGGGAGCGGGCCATTCATCGTAAACGCCCCGGGCGACGACCTGGTTACAAATATCAGTCTCGGACCCGACACGCCGAACATTCTGCGGAATAACGAAGACGTAACCGTTAACTTTTCCTACAGCACTACCCAGGCCGGCGGTGTCCGGATCTTCCCTCGGCCCTACACTAACGGCTCACCATCGCCTAATTACGCTGCCAGCGGCTCTCCGCTTTACCCGCAGTCCGCCACGGGTACGGGCAGCGGCACTTTCACCATAACGACCGGTAAGGTAGTGGTGGACCAGATCCGCTTTCAGATCTACGACGCCAACCAGACTACCCTGCTTTTCGATACCTTCATCCCGGTCTATTACTTGTTCGGCGACCCTATCAACCTGGTCACAGACATTACCCTGAGCCCGGATACGCCGAACGTTCTCCAATTCAATCAGGACGTGAATTTAACCTTCAACTACTCAACCCGGACGGAGGGAGGCGTGCGAATTTTCGCCCGCCCATTCACCAATGGCGCCCTGACCCCCAATTATGCTGCCAGCGGCTCTCCGCTTTACGCCATCGGCGGCGGGTCGGGATCGGGCTTTTTTACTATCACGTCCGGGCAGGTGGTGGTCGACCAGATCCGCATTCAAATGTGGAACGCCAACCAGACCACGTTGCTCTTCGAGGCCTTCCTCCCGGTTTATTTTAGGTTCAAGGACGCACTGAACATAGTTACGCGCGTTACATTCCGCCCGGATACCCCCAACGTTTTCAAATACGGCCAGAATGTAAATCTGACCTTTAATTACAGCACCAATCAGCCAAATGGCGTTCTCATCTTCGCCCGTCCGTTCAGTGGCGCGAACCTGTCTCCGAATTACGCCGCGAGCGGTTCTCCGATCTATCCCCCCGGCTCAGGCTCCGGCACCGGCTCTTTCTCCCTGACGGCGGGACCGCTGAACGTCGATAAGGTGCGGATCCAGATGTGGGATACCAGCCAGAAAACGCTGCTGTTTGAAGCTTTCTTGCCGGTGCATCTGCTGTGGGCCGGCTCGGGTCCCCCACCGGGACCGGATATGAGCGTGAAAGCAATCGAAGTCACCCAGGCCGTCCAGGATTTAAACAACAGCGTAGACCTGGTAGCGGGTAAACAAACCTACGTGCGGGTGCACGTCAGCTCGACGGCTACGATTTCGAACGTGTTTGCAACGCTTTCCGGCCGGCGCGGCTTCGTCAATCTGACTCCTGTCCTGAATCCAGGCAACCCCGGCAGCCAGATTACCGTGCGCACCTCGCCGGATCGCGGCCAGATCAATGACAGCTTCTGGTTCGAGCTGCCTTCCTCCTGGACGACTGCCGGAAGCCTGACCCTCACCGCCAACCTGGATCCGAACAACGCCAAGAACGATCCCAACCTGGCCAATAATACCAGCTCGGTGACCGTGAACTTCCAGGATACGCCCCCGCTCCGGCTGAAGATCGTGGACGTGCAGTATACGTCCGGCGGGACCACCTACCTGGCCAGCAACTTCCACATGGATATGCTAGAATCCTGGCTGCGCCGGGCCTACCCAATTTCCAACCTGCAGGTGACGCGCTCGACCTTCATTTATCCGACCGCCGGCCTGCCCGACGTCGATACCCTGCACGGTTACCTGGCCTTCATCAAGTTGCTGAACATTCTCTTCTCCAGCGAGGACGGGCGCATCGTTTACTACGGCATGGTCGATGACGGCGGCGGTTTCATGCGCGGCAAAGCCGCCTCGATCCCCGGCACGATTGCCGCCGGGCCGACCGGAACGGGCACCTGGGGCTGGGATTTCGATGGCTCCTACGGCGATTGGTACGGCGGCCACGAGATCGGACACACCCGCGGCCGTTACCACGCCGATTTCTGCGGCGCCTCTGGTGGAGTCCCTTATCCCTATCCGAACGGCCAGATAAGCCCGACCTTGACCGGTAACACGGCCATCTATGGTTTCGACATCACAACCCACGCCATTTACCCTCCTAGCTGGAAGGACGTGATGACCTACTGTTCTAACCTGTGGATGTCTGATTTCACCTACGTGGGCATCCGCAATTACCTGGTCGGAACCGGATTCCTGACGGTCCAGCCGGCTGCGGTCACAGCCAGCCAATTCCTGGCGGTCGAGGGCATGGCCGACCTGTCGAACAATACGGCCCACCTCGATAACGTATCCCTCATCACCCAGACCAACACCATCCCGCTGCCGGTTGCCGGCGATTGGACGCTCGCCCTGGTGGGCTCGGCGAACAACGACCTGGCAACCTATCCTTTCAGTCCCAAAGAGCTGACCGACAGCGAGCCATCTTCAGGAAGGCCGGCTGTTATCGCCGAGGTCGTGCCCTGGACGGAAGGGACCGTGCGGGTGGAAATCCGGCTGGGCAATCAGGTTGTCGCTTCTCGCTCCACCAGCGCCCACGCGCCGACCGTTACGCTGACCGAGCCAACGCCCGGCGCCCAGTTGAAGGCTGGCCCGTTCCAGGTGTCCTGGACCGGCTCGGACCAGGACGGCGACCCGCTGACGTACAGTCTGTTATACAGCAACAATGGCGGCGCAACCTGGCAATCCCTGGCCACCGGCCTGACCGGTTCCGGGATCCAGCTTAACACGAACCAGCTTCCCGGCGGCTCGGGCATGCTGCGGGTGGTGGCGTCAGATGGCTTCTTGAGCGGGCAGGATACCAGCGGGGCGTTCGGCGTGCCGCTGCAAGCTCCGTCCGTCCAGATCCTTTCGCCAAATCAGAACCAGGTTTTCTATCCGACCCAACAAGTCACCCTGCAAGGTTCTGCTTACGACATGCAGGATGGCGTTCTGGGTGATGCCGCTTTCGTTTGGTCGTCAAGCATCGACGGCGTGCTCGGAACCGGGGCTACATTAAATACCTCCGAGCTTTCGACCGGCACGCACATCATTACCCTGACGGTCACCGACAGCAACCACCTGTCCAGCCAGGCCCATCGAACAATCGTGGTAACACCGGAAAACACCCCGCTGGCCATAAATATGGATATTTCTCCCTTCGGAGTCGGCCTGGTGGCGGCCTTCCGGGATGCTCCTTTCCAGACCCCGGTCAGCATTCGCAGCACGGGCGCTGGCGAGCTGAACTGGACGGCCTCCAAGAACGTGCCGTGGCTGACCCTGCCTGCAACCAGCGGGCAGACTCCCACCGACCTGTCCGTGACGGTCGATCCCAGTGGGCTGCCGGTCGGGACGTTCTACGGCAAGATCTCTTTCAGCTCGGCCCAGGCTGGCAACAGCCCGCTCGACGTGAACGTGACCCTGCAGGTCACTGGCGAGGCTACGTTCTTGCCGCTCATCAAGAGCACCCAGTGATCCAGGCCGGACCGCAGGCACCCGCCGCCTTGACTCGCTGGCGCCGGCCAGATGCCTGAATAATGATTGGAATTGAACAGGGCAGGGAACGCTTGCAGCGTCCCTGCCCCACTGTCAAATGGATTATCTTGTTAGGGCTGCTAACTTGCCTTCAAGCCTGCCAGCAGCAATCGATTTTGGACCAGGCCACTCCCCCGCCAGATAATTCACCGGAGAACTCCACCTCAAACGGTACGGAGCCCGCCACTGGATTCCTCGCCACCGGCGCCGGACCCACTGGATTGACTGGACGGGTGACCTCAGCCAGCGACGTCTCCGGGCAGGCGGATAAACCGCTGGCAGGCCAGATGATCCTGGCTGTTCCAGGCGAAAGTGCGGGCACCATCCTGGCTGCCGGCGGAACGGCGCCTGACGACCGGGCCCTGCGCTTCTGGTCGACCACCCTGGCGCAACGCGACCCGGCAGTTAAGTTCACGCTCAGCGACGCAGCCGGGGTTTACTCGCTGGCGCTTAAACCCGGTGAATATATCCTGTGCGTGGCCGATTCGGATAAGGCGCCGCCGGATTTTCCGGTGACGATCCACGGCTGCGGTCGGGTACAGGTCCTGCCGGGCGCCCTGCGCCGCGTGGATATTTCAAGGGGCCTCGGAGAAATCCTGTTGATCCCGGCCTAACCCCAGACGCTTTTAGCAGGAATGGGGATGGGCTGGGCGTTTTCCCAGCCGTTCCGGCGCAGGTACTGCTCCAGGGTTTGCAGCCCGGAATGAATCCGGCGCAAGGCCGGGATGTCGGCGTCGTACCCAATGGTATTGAAAAAGTTGAACATTGCCAATTGTTCTGCGGTCGGCGCGGCGCCGTTCGAGTTCGGCGGGGCCAGCTTGACCGGGCGGCCAATGACTTTCGAAAATGCTCCCGCGATCTGGTCGTCGGTCAGCTCATCGCCAGCCAGTTCAATCGTCTTGCCCAGGTATTGCTCCGGGTGCGCAAAGGCCAGCTCAGCAAACACGCCGATGTCTTCCGTGGCGATGATCTGCACGGTTTTACCAGGCCGTAGTCCCCTCCCCTGAAAAGTCCCATTCAGGATATATGCCCTGGACCATTCGTAATTTTCCATGAAAGCCACAGGGCGCAGGATGGTGTAGGGCATTTGCAAAGATTGGATGTACTGCTCGATGATCCACTTGCTTTCGAAGTGCTTCTGGCCCATGCCTCGATGAGCGGCTCCTACCGAGGAATACACCAGGTGCTTGATGCCGGCAGCCCTGGCAGCGTCCGCAACGGTTTTTCCCTGCCGGATCTCGCCCTCGAAGCCGACAGTCGGCAGCCAGTAATTCTGCACACTGAAGACGCCGTACACACCTTGAAAAGCTGCATCCAATTCGCTGCGGACATCCAGATCGCCGGGTACTATCTCTGCTCCTGCTGCAGCTAGTTCTTTAGCGACGGGCTTATTGGGATCGCGAGTGAGCGCCCGCACCTTCCAACCTTGCGCCAGTAATCTATTCGCTACCTTACTGCCCTGCCGACCGGTTGCGCCGGTAACGGCGATGATTCTGTCGTTCATTTCTCGTAATCCTTCCTTTTTCCAAGCTTCCGGCATAGATTCGCCAGAGTCTCCTGCTCGCTCTCCGATAGAATGCTGAATTCATCGACCAGGGCCGCCACGTGACCTGGGAAAACGGCCTCCAGCTTGGTTTCGCCGGCCTCGGTCAGATGGATGTGGATCACCCGGCGGTCCTGGCGATCCCGTTCGCGCCGGACCAGTCCATCTCGCTCCAGGTTATCGATCACAGTTGTTATGTTGCTGACGCTCTTAAGCACTTTGCCGCTGACCTCGCCTTGCGTCAATGGGCCGAGGTGGTACAGCGCCTCCAGGACGGCGAATTGAGAATAGGTCAGGTCGCCGGTGGTGGCGCGTTCCGCCAGCCGTGCCAGGAGAGCATTCGTGCAGCGGGTCAGCTTGACGAATGTGTCCAATGTACGAATTTCAGCATGCGTTCCAGAAAAGTGAGCAGGCATCATTATCTCGATATCGAATATTTCGATATCGAGATAATAACATTTTTTAATTGAAATGTCAATTAAGAACTGGACTCTGGCGAAAAAAGGATAAGTTGAGCATG
>DATKKB010000031.1:0-51391 GCA_035543095.1 Anaerolineaceae bacterium
AATGAACGACAATCCTCGCAAAGTAAAGCAAATTATCGACCCTCAATTTGTGATCGAAGGCGCCGACGTATTACTGCGGCGCTCTTTTGGCCCAAATCGCACAAATTTATTCGATCCCTTCCTTTTATTCGACCATTTTGCGTTCAACGACCCGATCGAAGGTCCTATCCGCGGATTTCCAACCCATCCTCACCGCGGCATTGAGACTGTTACGTACATGCTGGAAGGAAACGTACGGCATCGCGACAGCATCGGCAACATGGGCATTATCGGACCCGGCGATATCCAATGGATGACCAGCGGTAGAGGAATCCTGCACGAAGAGATGCCGCGGCGCGGCGATTCGGGACTGGTCAAAGGATTTCAATTATGGGTGAATTTACCGGCATCCCAAAAAATGAGCAAACCGCGTTACCAGGAAGTAAAGTCTGAGATCGTTCCTGAATTTAACGACGAGGGAATTAAAGTACGGGTGGTTGCAGGTAATTTTGGCGGAATTGAAGGGCCTGTTAAAGAAATAACTATCAAGCCATTATACATGGATGTGACTCTCCAGCCATCCGCTGAGTTTTGCCTGCCAGTGCCAGAAGGTCAGACTGCCCTTGCATACGTATTTGAAGGAGAAGGTAAATTCGGATTGGATCTGAACGGGGAAGGCGAAAGCGTCAAAGCCGTCCACATGCTGGTCTTCGGGAGCGGCGACCACCTCAGGATTCAGGCGGAAGGCAAAGAACCGGTCCGGTTCATGATTATAACCGGCACGACGATCAAAGAACCGATTTTCCCGTATGGCCCTTTTGTCATGAATACCCAGGAAGAAATCCAACAGGCACTGACTGACTTACGAAATGGCACTTTTGTAAAAGATTAATCCTTGTTACCAGTATCACAGAAGGCCGCTGATCGAAAGCGGCCTTTTTTCTATTTCAAATTCAGAAAATGAATATACTTAATAATATTCCCTTCTCACCCTCTGGGAAGGGCGTTTTTTCAATATTGGATATGCCTATACTTTGAAAAAGCACTTCTTGATTTTCCTGTGAAATTCTACGAGAATTTGAGGGACAAATGGGGTCAATAGGGTACGAGATTATGCTTGGTTTGGCCGGGCTGGGTTTCATCCTAACAGGCGCGGCAGCGATACGTTTTTTTGTTGGCTCCCTAAATCAAAAATGGTGGATTTTGCTTGCGGCAGCCAGTTTTATTCTGGCGGCTATAGCCGGACTCAGGATTTACCAGTTTGCGACCTCACTTCTGCCTGATTCTTTTGAACTGGCTGGCTCTTTCCTGGCGCTGATTTCGGCCTTATGCGCCTTCATTGGCACTTATTCCATTGGAAAGCGATTTACAGCCGATGAAAGATCAAGAGTCATGGCAAACGAACAGGCCGAACAATTCCGCCTCAGTTTTGAAAATGCTCCCCAAATCATCGTGATAAAAGATCTCCAGGGGGGATACATCTATACTAATCCAGCCTACAACCAATTCCTGGGAAAAAAAGGTCAGACTCTAACAGGTGAGACAGATTCTAAATTCTTCCCGCGCGCCCAGGCAATCAGTTTTCGGCAAGAGGAAGAGAAAGCCATTTATACTGGCAATGCGCAAACTCGGGATGAGGAAATTCATGGATCCGAAGGAGAGCGCTGGCTACGAATCACGCGCATTCCACTGCGCGATGAGAAGAACGGAGTAAACGCGATCCTGGTAACCGGCCAGGATATTACCGTTCAAAGAGAACTGGAAACCAATCTTCAGGCGTTGGAACAAGACCTGATAAACCTGTATGATGCCGAGATGGTCCTCAGTGAACCAATGCCGAACGATGGAACCTGGGAAGCTATTTTGAATTGGGCCGGAAAAATAGCCGGCAGCCCCCACGCCGGCGTCTGGCAAATATTTCCGGACCGGTCTATCGCAATTCTTCAATCCGGTAGTGGCAAATTGAGCGGCTGTGAAAGTGCCCAAATCAAAGCCGGAGAGGATATTGCCTGGCAAGTCTGGCAAAGCGGACAGGCAGAGCTGGTGGACGATTACCAGAATTGGCCGGAGCGAGGTCGATGGCCCCAGGCAGGTAGTTTTTTCGCTGCGATTGGAGTGCCTTTAAAAATTAAATCCCAGGTGGTTTATGCGCTGACAATCTTCCAGGATAAGCCAGGACGGATTTTTCGACGTGATCAAGGCGACCTGTTATCCATTTTTGCCCAACTAGCAGCCACAAGGTTACAGAATAACCAACTTCTCGCAGCCACCCAGGCAGAAATGGAGGATTGGAAACGAAAAGTCGAAAACCTTCAATACAGAATCCGCCTGGAACATTTACTTGCGATGCTTGCAACCCATTTTATTCCGATCGAATTCGAGAAGATTGATGAAAGCATTCAGCGCTCACTACAAACGATCGTCCGGTTTGCAGGAGTAGATCGCGCTTATCTCGTTCTTTTCGGTAGAAACGGAAGCTCAGATATCGCGACGATAGTACGTTACACGAGCTGGAACAACTTTCCGGAAGAAATGGTAGGCAATCCTGAGGATGAATTCCAGAGTTATATGATCAAGCTAAACCAGGTGGAAACCATATACTTCCCGCATGTAAAAGACCTTTCCCCGGATAAAGAAGAAATAGCAACCTATTTGCAATCGAAGGGGATCAAATCCTTCACAGCAGTGCCCTTGATTTCAAACCGAATCGTGACAGGTTACCTTGCATTCGAAGCGATACAGGCAGAATTGGAATGGCCTCCGGAAGTTATCACGTTTCTTAAAACGAGCGCTGAAATGTTCGTAAACCTGATCGAACGGAAATGGGCTTTGAAAAGAGAAAAAGAGGGACGTGAAATAATAAAAAGCCAGGTTTCAAACCTTGAACAACGCAACCAGGAAAGTCTTCTGATTTCCGAACTGGGAGATTTGCTGCAAGCTTGCCGGACTGCGGATGAAGCCTATCCGATCATTGTCAGGTACATTCAGCGATTATTTCCCGTTGGATCTGGCGCACTCTACGTCATCCGCGATCCAAAGGATCCGGCAGAAAAAGTTGCCGCGTGGGGTAACGATCAACCGGGGCCAGCCGAGCATGAATTAATCCTGGCCGAGTGCTGGGCATTACGCAGGGGACGAATTTACGTAGTTCAGGATCCAGAGACAGAGCCCGTTTGCAGCCACATCAAAGATCCAATCCAGGCAGGCTACATGTGCGTGCCGCTCATCGCCCAGGGCGTTGCGATTGGGATTCTGCACCTGCGTCTGCCCCCAGATCAGGGCAAAATTGGTAAGTTCAACGACGATCAGCAACAACTGGCGTCCAAAATTGGGGAAAATATCGCGGTGCCATTGACTAACCTGAAATTGCGGGATGAGCTCAGAAGCCAGGCGATCTGCGACCCCCTCACCAAGCTATACAACCGTAGATACATGGAAGAAACGCTCGAACGTGAGATCCGAAGGGCTAACCGGCATTCAACATCGGTTGGGATCATCATGTTCGATATCGATAAGATGAAACCGATTAATGACCGGTTCGGGCATGACGCAGGAGATTTAGTTTTAAAGACGTTAGGGCGCGAACTCCTGGGTATGTTTCGGGGCGAGGATGTGGCATGCCGTTATGGAGGCGATGAATTTACGATTGTCTTGCCTGAGGCGTCCCTGGCAGATGTGTGGCGGCGCGCAGAGCAAATGAGAGAGACGATTAAAAGGCTTGATTTGAGATATGAAGGCGTCCAGATCGGCCCACTCACGTTATCCATCGGTGTGGCTGCCTATCCGGATCACGGGCAAACAGCCGAGCGGGTATTGTTGGCAAGTGACGCTGCTTCGTATGCCTCAAAGTCCGAAGGGGGAGACCGGATTATGATGGGCCTTAAGGCGGAATAAAAGTGCAATATAATCTACCACGATGCTAATTCCAGGCATATTTTCTGCTGTATCCAATTGGAAATTGAATAAGATTCTCTGGATATTGATGCCACTCGAAGGAGTTGCAGCCCTGGTAATTCTGCTGCGAATCCCTTCTGAGATGAAGAATGCTTTTCTTTTTGGATTTTCAATCCAGCGCTTGATCGTCGCAGGCATAACGGTAGCCATGATAGCCGGGTTTGGGCTCTTTGGATTCGCGGCGTTTCAGCAACCGGCCTGGTGGCAGCGGTCTTCGATTCGATTTTCTGATTTTTTTTCCTCTCGCGCTCGCTTGTTTGGGGTTGTGGTTCTCCTGTCAACGATTTTTCTGGGGATTACTTCGTTTTTATTTCTGGCAAATTCAGCGGCAGTTAAGACATTAGTTGTCTTAGCCTCTCTGAACGAAAGATTGGGACTGCTTGTCATTTGGATTGGGCTATTGATCCTCCAGGCAGGTGTTTTTATCCTGATAAATCCGGCTGTCAGGACGAACTCGGAACCGTTTCTCACACCTCCACGGTTTTCAATTTTTTTAACAATTGCAACGATATTTTATGTTGTCACATTAAGAATATATATTGCGGCTACCTACAGCAATCAAATGGAAAGCCTGGAATCGTATATCTTTCTTCCGGCTGTCGTTTCAATGATCTGGGGGATGCAATATCATTTCTTTCGAGACCGGACCTGGTTCCGTTCGGCAGCCTTTTTAAATCAATTGGTGCTTATCGGGGTGGCTATATATACAATTTACAGGCACACAGGCCAATGGCTGAATTTGACCGATACGCCGACACTTGCTTATTGGCATCTATTGGCAGAGTCTTTCTTGAAAGGACGGTTGTACATTGAAAATCCACCCACAGTTTACGATTTGACCTACTTTCATGGGCATTGGTACCTGCCGCCGGGCCCGCTCCCTGCACTACTGCTTGTTCCACTTGTTGCGGTTCTTGGCGCGGCGCAGGTAAATATGTTTTTATTTTCGATCGTATTCGGTGGGATCAATGCGGCTTTAATCTTCCTGGTGCTCGATCAGGCTTCTACAAAGAAACTAATCTCTACAAGCCGTTCCACAAATCTCTGGCTTACATTCATATTTTCATTTGGCACTGCTCTTTGGTGGCTTTCCATTCTTGGACAGGAGTGGTACGTCAGTCAGATCTTAACGGTTACATTTTGCACCCTGTCTGTTTGGTTTGCTTTGAAGAAGAGCAATCCCTTGTTGGTCGGCCTGTTCCTTGGCCTGGCAGTCCTGGCTCGCCCAAGTGTAATTTTCCTTTGGCCACTTCTGGCAGGCATCACTTTCCACCTGGACAAACTTGACCATAAGCTTTTGAACTGGCGGAAATTAGCTGCCTGGTCTATCCAGACAGCAATCCCGGTTTGTCTGGCTTCCGGCGCGCTTCTTTTCTACAACTATCTGCGGTTCGACAATTTTTTTGATTTTGGTTATGTGACAATCAACGGAGCCGCGCCTATCATTGCAGCCGCCAGGCAATATGGAATTTTCAACCTGCATTTTGTGCCCACCAACCTTGAAATAATGTTATTCAGACTCCCGTCTGTTCAAATCGTCAACGGTTGTCTGGCTTACAATCCAGGCCGGGAAGGCATAAGTATCTTCGCGATGACCCCTGCAGTCTTTTATATCTTCCGCCGAATCAAATTCAATTGGTGGACAGCAGGTGCATGGATTTCATCGATCCTGTCTGGCGGGCTTTTATTGATGTACCATACCACTGGATCATCACAGTTGGGCTATCGTTACATCACCGATTTCATTTTGCCAATCTTTATGTTGATGGCGCTGGGTGTTGGCCAGAAAACCTCCATAATTTTCAAAATTCTGGCCCTTTTCAGTATATTGATTAACTTGGCAGGAATTTTATGGTGGTTTGGAAAATGGCCTTGTTGATTAATTTATTAGGGACCTTTGACATGGAAAACAGAAGGGAATGCAGTGGCAATTCAAAAAATTAGACCTGGCTACGAAATCTGGCTTTTGAGGGGTGCTTTTTTTATAACTGCACTTTTTTTTAGCTTTGGATTGATCCAATTCAGAAGTTCAGCTATTGTGACTCAATTGTTGGAAATTTCCGGAAAATGGCGGATGGGAATAACGGTTTTAACTGTCTTTGCAGGCATACTTTGGCTCGGTGTAATTCTGATTTGTACGAGTTTTTCTAGATTCCTTCTTGAAGGTGCATATAACGCCGGAAATTTATTCAAATCTTACAAAAAATATAACTGGTTGGTCTTTCTGGTTTGTCCCTTTTTATTCAGCTATCTCGCATTTGGTCCATATTCGGAATTTTTTGCCACTTTTTTTACAAGAGCATTTTTTTTGTGGTTGTTCAGCCTGATAGGTTATGCTTGCCTGGGCGCACTGTGGCCCAAGCGGAGTTGGCCCTTCCTAATTGTGACCTCGGTTTTGGTTATCACCGTAGTTTTCAGGATCGCATATTTCTTACCCGGGATAAACAATTATCCTTTTTCATTGGGATGGGGTGAAAGTTCTACTTATGTTTATTCTTCTCAATTCCTCGCATCCAGGCTGTATGGCTCACCCGCTCCATTGCCAATGATCAATTCTGGGCGTGCTTTATTAGGTGTAATTCCCTACCTTCTCCCATCACCCCAGATTTGGATAAACCGGCTTTGGGCAGCCTTCCTTTGGGTGGCTTTGACCGGCTTATCTGCTTTCCTGTTGAGCCAACGTTTGAACATTCAAGATCGATTAAAGACATTCTTATTGATCCTTTGGGCTTTCTTATTCATCTTCCAAGGACCAGTGTATTATGAATTATTACTGCCAGTCACGATTGTTTTAGGTTTTTTTGATGCCAGGCGATTCTGGCGTTCGCTGGTTTTCGTGGTCATTGCCTCGCTTTGGGCCGGAATTTGCAGGGTCAATTGGTTTCCGATGCCTGGGATGATCGCGGTGTTTCTATATTTCTTAGAAATCCCAATCCAAAAAGCCAGCCTAAGGCAATATTTACTAAAACCAACCGTTTGGGCTTCAGGAGGGCTGGCAAGCGCACTGGCTTCATACACGCTATACTCCGCTATTTCAGGCAATGAAACGACTTTTGCTTCAAGCAGCATGAATTCACCCTTATTATGGTACCGCCTTCTCCCGAATGCCACGGATGCATGGGGCGTGCTGCCGGCTGCTCTCCTGGTTGGGTTACCCAGCATAATTTTGAGCGGAATCTGGTTAAAAAAATATGGACATGAATGGCATTTCATTAGGAAGATGGGGATCCTTTCAATCTTATTGATTTTTTTCATGGGCGGAATCATCGTCAGTGTTAAAATTGGAGGCGGTTCGGGTATTCATAACCTGGACGCGTTCTGGTTTTTCTTGCTGGTTTTAAGCAGTTACCTTTTCTTTAATCGCATACCTCCAGACCTTTCGCAGCAATTTGAAGGCGTCAGGGTTCCGCAATTATTGACGGCATCCTTGATAACAATTCCAATCATTATTCCTCTAATGCTTTCTAATTCGCCAACGCGGCTAGATTCTCAAGCTGTCAACGATATAATCAAAACCTTAAATAATTATATTGACTCGGTTTTGAAGACGGATAAGACGGTATTGGTTATCGATAACAAGCAATTAATTCCTTTTGGTTATATTCCACGTGGTCCAATGATGGCCCAATATGAGACTGTTTTTATGCTTGAAATGGCAATGTCAGGCAACCAAGAGTTTTTCGAGAAATTCAGACAGGAGCTTAAAGATAAACGTTTTGGACTTATTATTACTTATCCACAGCCCGGCAGTTTTCAAAGTTCGGATCACGCTTTTTTTGAAGAGAATAATGTACAGGTCAAGTTTGTTGGACAGCCTTTAAATTGTTATTATTATGAGGTCCGTACATGGCTGAATCCCGGGGTTGAGCTATTCTTACCCCGTTCGAATAATGATGGCTGCAATTGAGATAAATAAGAAAAAGGGTAAGGATATACTATGGTTGGAGTACGTATGAAGAAGGCTTTCACACCAACTAGAATCAAACCGGCTCGCCCTGTGCCACCGGATATCGAAATTGCCCAGGCAGCGCGATTGAAACCGATCACGAAAATCGCCAGGGAAACCGGAATCCTGCCAGATGAGCTTGAATTCTACGGGCCTTTCAAGGGGAAAGTGAAGCTAGATATCCTGGAACGATTAAAAGACTCTCCGGACGGCCATTACATCGACGTAACAGCCATCACGCCGACGCCTTTGGGCGAGGGGAAGACAACAACCACCATCGGGCTAAGCCAGGCGTTAGGCGCTTTTCTGGGCAAAAAAGTATTCACCTGCATTCGCCAGCCATCCCAGGGTCCTACGTTTGGAATAAAAGGCGGCGCAGCCGGCGGCGGCTATAGCCAGGTGATTCCGATGGAAGATTTTAACCTGCACCTGACCGGCGACATTCACGCCATCACGGCTGCCAATAACCTGTTGGCGGCGGCAATCGACGCGCGCATGTTTCACGAATCAGACCTGGATGATGAAAAATTATTTAACGCACTATGCCCGGCAGGCAAGAATGGGCTGCGCAAGTTTTCACCCTCGATGGTGCGGCGATTGAAAAAACTCGGAATAGAAAAGACAGACCCAAATGAATTAACCTCCCAGGAACGCAGCCATTTTGCCCGCCTGAATATCGATCCATCAACAATCACCTGGCGCCGGGTGATCGATACGAACGACCGCTTTCTAAGGGAAATTGAAATAGGCCTGGGCCTCGAAGAAAAAGGACGCACCCGGATAACCGGTTTCGATATTACAGTTGCCAGTGAAATCATGGCGATCCTGGCCCTGACGACAGGCCTGGCTGACATGCGCGAACGCTTGGGAGCAATGGTGATCGGCACAAATCGCAAAGGAGAAGCCGTCACCGCTGAAGATATTGGCGCTGCCGGCGCGCTGGCAGTGCTCATGAAGGATGCCATTAAACCGAACCTGATGCAAACCCTCGAAGGAACGCCAGCCCTGGTGCACGCTGGCCCATTTGCGAACATCGCTCACGGCCAATCTTCCATCATCGCTGATCGGGTAGCTCTTAAACTGGTTGGTGAAGATGGCTACGTAGTAACCGAATCTGGGTTTGGGGCAGATATCGGGATGGAAAAGTTCTTCGATATCAAGTGCCGGTATTCAGGCCTCGTTCCCTCGGCAGTTGTGATGGTTGCAACGGTACGTGCGCTCAAAATGCACGGCGGCGGTCCGAAAGTGGTGGCAGGCAAACCGCTGGCTGCGGAATACACCGAGGAAAACCTGGAGCTGCTGCGCAAAGGGCTGCCGAATCTGGAAAGGCACATCCAAAACGCGCTTAAATTCGGCGTGAACGTGATCGTGGCTGTCAATTTATTCGAATCTGACACGCCTGCCGAAATCGAAATAATCCGAAGGGCTTCGCTGGCCGCGGGCGCGTTGGACGCAGTCGTTTCGACCCACTGGGCAGACGGCGGCGCAGGCGCAGTCGCGCTGGCAAAAGCTGTCATCAAGGCGGCCGAAAATCCAGGCCAATTTCATTTCTTATATCCAGTGGATCTTCCCATCAAGCAAAAAATGGAAATCATTTGCAAAGAGATTTACCGCGCGGATGGAATCGACTTTATGCCGGATGCAGTAGAGAAAATTGAGCTGTATACCCGCCTGGGCTTCGACAAATTGCCGATTTGCATGGCAAAAACTCACCTTTCGTTCACCACCGATCCAAGTGTAAAAGGAGCCCCGAATGGATTCCGGATTACAATCCGGGACGTGCGCGCAAGCGTTGGCGCCGGCTTCATTTACCCGCTGCTGGGGGAAATGCGTACGATGCCGGGATTGCCCACAAGGCCGGTTTTTTACGACGTCGACCTGGACCTCGAAACCGGCAAGGTGGTGGGCCTATTCTAGAAACTAGCTTTGCCAGACAATGGAGGCACCCATGCCTGCACAAATCATAGACGGAAAGGCGATTGCGCAAAAAATACGCCAGGAAGTTGCCCTGGCAGTTGCGGAGCGGGCGGCTGCGGGCAGATCGCAGCCGACCCTGGCGACGATCCTGGTAGGCGACCGACCAGATTCGGCAGCATATGTTGCTTCCAAAGGCAGGGCAAGCCTTGAACTGGGAATGGGTTCAGTAAACCGAACACTTCCGGAAGACGCCAGCCAGGAACAGGTTGAAGAAGCGGTAAGACAAGTGAATTCAGACCCGACCGTTAACGGCGTTCTCGTCCAACTCCCACTACCGCCTCAAATCAACGAGGAGAATGTTTTATCGCTGATAGGCATCGAAAAGGACGTGGACGGCTTTTCACCGGTCAATATTGGGCGCCTGGCGCAGAAAGGCCGGGAACCATTATTCGTGCCGTGTACACCTTATGCCTGTATCTACCTGCTAGAACAGGCGGGAGTGAAAATTGAGGGGACACGTGCGGTCGTGCTCGGGCGATCGAACATTGTGGGCATGCCGGCAGCTTTACTGCTGATCAGGCACAATGCAACTGTCACAGTTTGCCATTCCTTCACCCAAGACCTGCCGGATATCGTGCGGCAAGCAGATATCCTGGTTGCAGCAATTGGGAAGACCGAAATGGTGCGAGGAGATTGGATCAAGCCGGGAGCGGCCGTGATCGACGTCGGGATTAATGAGGTGCCCGACGCAAGCAAGAAATCCGGCCACCGGCTGGTTGGAGACGTTTGTTTCGCGGAGGCCAGGGAAATCGCAGGGTGGATCACCCCCGTTCCCGGCGGCGTTGGGCCGATGACGATTGCCATTTTAATGCGCAATACCCTGCGCGCCGCTCAGCTCCAAGACAAATGACCTTGAGGAGAAACGCATGCCGATCTTAACCCCAGGACGCCGGTGGCAGCCAATTTATTATCCTTTCCGGCGTGAAAAGTTCATTAACCGGTTCTTGAACAGTCTCGAGATCCTGTATAAAGGCCCGTTGTGGGGCTGCCGCCAATGCGGCAACTGTTTGCTGCAAGAGACCAGCTTCATCTGCCCAATGGAATGTCCCAAAGGACTGCGCAATGGCCCATGCGGCGGCTCGACCGCCGCGCATTGTTACGTCGACGAGACCCGGCCCTGCATCTGGTACAAAATATACGAGCGATCCTTTAGCACCGGGCGGGAGGAACACCTGATGGAGGTCTTGCCGCCTCTGGATTGGGAGCAGGTGGGCGGCGAACAGCTTGGCAATCTGGCCGGACAGGTCAGAAAGACCGGCGCCCGGAAAGTGATCAGCGGCCTGTTATCATCAGACAGGCAAAAACGAAATGAGACCTGGGAAGGCATCTTCCAGCCGGTCCGCCAGCCGGACTGGTGGCAGGGCGACCGAGAATACCACGCGCCCGGGTACGACGAGCCGGTCTCAGCGCTGGAACGCCGTTTACGATCGGGCGAATTTGTGGTGACGGCTGAGGTACAGCCGCCCCAAACAGTGGCCACGAACCGCCTGGGTAGTAACATCGACCTCGTCAAGCCTTACGTGGCCGCGATAAACTTTACCGATGGCGCATCGGCCACGCCGAGGATGGCATCGTGGGCCTGCTCGATCATTGCCAGCCAACGCGGAGCCGAGCCGGTTCTGCAAATTGCTGCCCGAGACATTACCCGGACGAGCCTGCAGGCCCAGGTGCTGGGCGCCAACGCGCTGGGTATCCGGAATATCCTTTGTCTGACCGGAGACAGCAATCGCCTATCCCCAAAGCCGCGCGGGCGGATGGATATCCTGGACCTCGATTCGATCCAGATGTTGTGGATTTTACGCCGGATGCGAGATGAGGGCAAATACCTGGATGGGCGAGAGATCAAATTCCCTCCGAAATTCTTCCTGGGAGCGGCTGCGTCTCCGTTCGCCTCGCGGCCGGAGTTCCAGGCCATTCGGGAGCATAAGAAGGTCAACGCGGGGGCGCAGTTCTTCCAGACCAACCTAGTTTTCGATCCCGCCCTGCTTGAAACCTGGCTGAATGAGCTCGCCAAAAGGAATGTCCTGGATAAAGTATTCATCCTGGCCGGTATATCGCCTTTGAAATCACTGAAGATGGCAATCCATTTGGATAAAGAAGTACCCGGTGTTTTCATTCCGGCGGCAATCATGAAACGCATGGAAAAGGCCGATATCGCCGGGAACCCCACTGAGGAAGGGGTCCAAATAGCGCTGGAACTGATCGAAGCGATCAAAGGGAAGCAGGGAATCAACGGAATTCACATCATGTCAGTCGGATGGGAAGAGATCGTCCCGCGGCTTGTTTCTGAAGCTGGCCTGATGGCAAAATAATTGGTGAAATGCCATTTTTCCTATCAATATGAGTTACTTCGTCAGTGGCGCTTGAATAGGGGGAGTGGTATAGTGTTTTTTGGTAATTGATTGTGCAAAATCGCTCAAATCCTTGACAAACACTGAACGCCGGAGAAAAACGTGTATCCCATCATTCGCAAACGCATCTTGAGTGACATCGTCAAACTATTTGAAGTCCAGGCCCCGCTGGTCGCATGCAAAGCTCAGCCGGGCCAATTCGTCATCGTCAGGATCGACGAAACTGGAGAACGAATCCCGCTGACGATCGCCGATTTTGACGCTCAAACAGGCGTCATCACCTTGATCTTCCAAGAAGTCGGCAAATCAACCACACAGATGGGCCTCCTGGAAGTGGGAGATTGCTTTGCGAACATCGCCGGGCCGTTAGGACGGCCGACCGAAATTGCAAACTTTGGCACCGTAGTCATGGTAGGAGGCGGAGTGGGAATCGCGCCCACTTTTCCGATCACGCGATCGCTCAAGCAAGCCGGCAACCACGTCATCAGCATTATAGGGGCGCGCAACGAAAACCTTCTTTTTTGGCAGGATCGCATGGAACGGTATTCGGATGAAGTGATCGTCTGCACGGATGACGGGTCGGCCGGGCGCAAAGCGCTGGTGACCGAGCCGCTCAAAGAGATCCTGAGCTCACGGA
This sequence comes from Anaerolineaceae bacterium, assembly GCA_035543095.1. GTDB lineage: Bacteria > Chloroflexota > Anaerolineae > Anaerolineales > Anaerolineaceae > UBA700. The sequence continues at coordinate 12,845 of DATKKB010000031.1, forward strand.
ATGACGTGGCACGGGTGTGGGCCATTGGACCGGCCATCATGATGCGTTTTGCAACGAAAACCACGCAGCCTTTCAATGTTCACACGATCGTCAGTTTGAACACCATCATGATTGATGGGACTGGAATGTGTGGCGGATGCCGGGTGGTTTTGAACCAGGGCGCAAAATTTGTATGCGTGGATGGGCCGGAGTTCGACGCCCACCAGGTAGATTGGGAAAACTTGCTCTCGCGCCTCTCCTTTTACAAGGCAGAAGAAAAAGTAGCCATGGATCACTGGAACAGTCACCGCTGCAAGCTCGACCCGGCTATTTCTGCGGCTGAAAAAGAAGCCCAGGAACTGGCAAAAGCCAGCTCGGAAGGAGAACCTGCTGGCGAGGCGGTGATCCATGCCTAAAAAAACAATCATTCCACTTCGGAATCCCATGCCGGAGCAGCCACCGCTGGAGAGGGTTCACAATTTTAACGAGGTGACGTACGGGTACAGCGCCGAACAGGCGATTGCAGAAGCCAGGCGCTGCCTGGAATGTGCAAAACCCGGCTGCAAGGCAGGCTGCCCGGTCAACGTCGATATCCGGTCCTTCCTGGAAAGGATTGAGGAAGGCGATTTCCGCAGTGCAATCGATATCATTAAACTGACAAATGCTCTTCCAGCAATTACCGGCAGGGTTTGCCCGCAGGAAGTGCAGTGTGAGGAAACCTGCTTATTAGCCAAGAAATATGAGCCGGTTGCGATTGGGCGGTTGGAGCGATTTGTGGCAGATTGGGAAGCCAGCGAGGGTTTGTCGAACAATCCGAGGCAGGTCAAACCGAGCGGAAAGAAGGTCGCAGTCGTCGGGTCAGGACCGGCAGGGCTGACGGTGGCGGCTGACCTGGCTCGCACCGGCCACCAAGTGACCATTTTCGAGGCGTTACACGCCTCCGGCGGCGTGCTATCTTACGGTATTCCGGAATTCCGCCTGCCAAAGTCAATCGTAAAGCGAGAAGTGGATTACGTGTGCAGCCTGGGCGTTGAGATCAAGCACGACTTCATCGTCGGCAATACAGCCACGGTGGACGAGCTGCTGGAAACCTACGACGCCGTCTTCCTGGGAACGGGTGCCGGCCTGCCCTGGTTCCTGGGCATCCCGGGAGAAAACCTGGGGGGCGTTTATTCCTCCAACGAGTACCTGACGCGCTCTAACTTAATGAAAGCATATCGGTTTCCCGATTACGACACGCCGATCGCAATTGGGCGACGTGTCGTCACGATCGGCGGCGGCAACACCGCCATGGACGCGGCTCGCACGGCCTTGCGGCTGGGAGCTGAAGAATCGATCATCGTGTATCGAAGGTCGCGGGCGGAGATGCCGGCGCGAGCCGAAGAGATACATCATGCCGAACAGGAAGGCGTCCAGTTCCATTTGCTGACTTCTCCGCTGAGATTTTTCGGTGAAAACGGACGCCTGACCGGGTTGGAGTGCCTTAAAAATGAATTAGGCGAGCCCGACGCTTCCGGGCGCCGCAGGCCTGTGCCTATCGCAGACTCTAATTTCCGGATCGAGACAGACGTGGCGATCATTGCGATCGGGCAAAGCCCGAGTCCTTTGATTTCCAAAACGACGAGGGATTTACAAACAGCGAAAGATGGGATCGTGACGGTCGATAAAACCAGCATGAAAACGTCGAAGAAAGGCGTCTTTGCTGGCGGGGACGTGGTCACCGGTGGGGCGACCGTAATCATGGCAATGGGGCAGGCGAAAATTGCCGCCAGCGCCATCAATGAATACCTGGAAACAGGTTCCTGGTAAAAAAATTGGCTATTTTTGGCTGCGATATAGCCAAAAATAGCCATATTAATTAATTGTGCCCGGCTTTGTGACGATGGGTGCCATCGCAGAGAGGCCGGTTAGCTGAATGACCGCAGTTACACAGCGTAACCCGGTTTCTCGTTTCCAGCTTTAATCCATCCGAACGCTCCACCCGGATCTCTCCGGTCACACAGAGAGGCCCCTGGATTGGGCCTTCAGACGTGATTTCTGTTGTAGCAGCAATTTGCCGAGGAAGATCTGGCTCGATATCCGGTTCGCCAGGTTCAATCGTGTACGTCAGGGCGCCCGAGGGGCAGCGCTCGACCATGGCGATGACAAGCGAGCGGACCTGGGTATCGCCAGAGGCGGCTACAAATTGGGATAGGGACCTCTTTCGCATGCCGCAGAAGCCGGAATCCATGCACAGGGTGGGATCTTTCCTGACCGTCAGCCGGGTACCGCCTGGGATTTCGATCCGGCGGTTTGCGGTCAGCCTTTCGCTCGCACTTTCCGTCCCGTCAAAGGCTATCTTGCGGTGAGTGCCATCGCAGAAGGGCTTGCAGGAAGACTGCCCGCAACGGCAGAGATAGTAATCCTCTTCTTCCGTGGTGATGACACGATCCTTCTTCCAGGTGAGCGGCTCGCCAAATTCAGACACGACCTGGGTTTTGTAAACCAGCGGCACTTTGCCATGGACCAGGTAAGGACCATTCTTGATGATCGTGATTTTCTTTTCGTCGTTATTGGGTCTGCGGCCAAATATTGCCATTAAGGATCCTAGGAAAGACCTCACCTCATCGCCTGCCCCTTCTCCTCTCCACGCCGTGGAGAGGAGAAGCATTATTGGGATGCTGACGAGGTAGATAACGGAATAGAATTTAAAAACTAATGAAAATAGAACTTCGAAAAGTATACAACGATTGTGGAGCTTTGGGCAGGGGAACAGCGCAGGGGAGGCGGCTCCCTTTGTCGTTCTGATATTGATTTTGTATGTCAATCGTCAAAGAAAAACTTTGTAGTAACGACTTCAGTCGTTGCTTTCCAATGGTAACGACTGAAGTTGTTACTCCAAAGTTTTGTTTCAGCTTTGCAGCCCTGCTTTACTTTCAAAAAGTGTGGAAACTGTTGTTATAATCAAATCGTGCATCGAAAAAACATTATCACCTACATCCTTGTGGTGAGCCTGCTGGCAGGCCTGTTCTTACCGGCAGTGAATGCAGTGGCCTCCAGCTCTCCATATTTGCTGGTTCCAGCAGCAGACGTGAACGCAGCGGATTTGATCGTCGCTATGAACACGTTACGGGTGTCCAACGGGCTGCCGGCGCTGGTAGAGGACCCCATCATCGACTCGGTTGCCCAGGGTACAGCGCAGACGATGGCGGCAAACCTCCTGTCCTGGCACATCGGTAACGTTTCCGGGCGCCTGCAAGCGGCCGGATATGGCGGCGGAGCCAGGGTGTGGGCCACCGAGAACTTTGCGACGGGCTTCTTCAAATCCCTCGACGAAATCATGCTGGTCTGGTCGGATGCATCGCACATGATCCCGGCGGTCGTCCCGGCCTACTGCAACATCGGAGCGGGGGTGGCCAAGGCCTCGAATGGGCAGACCTATTACGTTTTGCAGGCAGCCTATACCTCCGCCAAATCTTGCGGGGATTACAAGTCACCCGGCGTTACCCCCAAACCGGGGAGCACGACCACCAGCGACGGCATTTCCCAGATCATCGTGCCGGTGAAAGTAGCGACGCCGGACGCAGATGGCAAGATTTTTCACGTGGTGCAGGCCGGCCAATCCTTGTGGTCCATCGCAATCGCCTACAAGATCACGGTCAAGGACCTGCAACAATGGAACAACCTGCCCGCAAATTCCAAGATTCAAGTCGGGCAGAAGCTTTTCATCCCAGGAAGCAATACAGCAGGCTATTTCACTCCGACGCCGCCCGGTATGGTTCAGATCAGCACACCTGGTGTGGATGGAAAAATCGTTCACGTCGTGCAGGTCTACCAGACATTGAGCACGATCTCCCAGGCGTATGGAGTCGACCTCCAGACCATCCTGACTCTGAACGGTCTGCAAGTGGACTGGCCGCTGCAAATCGGGCAAAAATTGGTCATCCGCCCGGCCCAGGTGACTCCCAGCCCAACGCCCCGACCGCTGACGCCGATCGAAAAATTGACGCCGGACAGCGACGGCAAGTATTATCACACCGTGCACAGCGGCGAAACGCTGACCTGGATCGCGAATCTTTACCAGGTGAGGTTGGCTGACCTGATGAACTGGAACGGGCTGAATGCATCTTCCATTTTGAAGATCAACCAGAAACTGCTGCTGCAGGTGACGCCGCCGGCGACTGCGACGTTTACACCCGGACCGCCGACTGCCACCTTAACCGCCACCCAGATCCCATATACGCCTACGGCTACACGCAGCCCAACCCCGCTGGAAGACCAGCCGACACCCATACCCACGCCAGCGGCAAGCAGCGGCGGCAACCCAGGACTCTGGATCGGGCTGGCGGCGCTGGTCGTAGCCGGATTTTTCGTGGGGGTGTTTCTCTGGCGGCGAAGGTGATCAAGCGCCAACTTTAAATGTGGACCGGGGACACGCACATGCGAAACCCACGGCTGCCGTAGAAATGGTCCGGGGGGTTGGAGGACCGAAACGTACAGCGCATAAAACTGCTGAAGTTGTACATCGAACCGCCGCGCACCACCCGATCACCGGATTCATCCTCAAACTCTCGCCCATCCCGGACCTGGTAGGGATAGGGCTTGAATAAGCTGTGGGTCCACTCCCAAACGTTGCCAGCCATGTCGGCGCAGCCGTATGGGCTGTCGCCGAGCGGGCTGAAATGGCCCACGGGGCTTAAATCGCCGAGATTGTGGTTGTAATTACAGCGAGTATCATCCGGCTGCTGATCGCCCCAGGGGAATTCACGCCCATCTGTGCCACGAGCGGCTTTTTCCCATTCGGCCTCGCTCGGAAGGCGAGCCTGCCAGCCAGTAAATTTATCGATGCCGCGAAGGAAAGCATCCCCAATCCACCGGCAGAAGGCCTGTGCATCATGCCAGGTGACGTAGACGACCGGATAGTCCGGTTTTTTGGGTGAAATTTCGGTGAGGCCGGGGCGAGGCGGGTAATCCGTGGCTTTTAAAAAGGCGGCGTACTGACCTGCGGTCACAAGGTATTTTCCAATGCAAAATTCCGGCGGAGAGACTTCGTGTCCCGGTTTTTCCTCTAAAGTATAACGATCCGTTCCCATCCAAAACTCACCAGCAGGAATGGTGACCAGCTCAAGGGATACATCCTGGGCCAGAGCTAAAGTAATCAAGTTGCCCTATTTCCTGAAATATTCAAGATTTTTACCGCGGTATATATGCCTGTGCCAGTGCAATACCAAAAAAGCATATCCACAGCCAGACTAAAAGGATATATAAACCAATGATTCATGCTGCCAATGTTTTGAATCAAATATTGAAATTCCGGCAAAGGTAAATATGGCCAATCCTTTGAATATGATGGCTCAAGACCAACCAGGGCATATGGGCTTATGCTTCAGCACGTGTTGGTTTGACTGCCATAGCAAACTCCTTTGCATCTATTTTCTACTCTACCGTCACCGATTTTGCAAGATTCCTGGGCTGGTCGACGTCCAGGCCGCGCAGGGAGGCGATGTGGTAGGCGAGCATCTGGAGCGGGAGGACGGTGACGACGGGGCTGAGCATCCAGGGCGTTTCGGGGACCCAGAAGACGTGGTCCGCCAGGTCGCGAGCCCGCTCGTCGCCCTCGGTGGCGACCATGATGACGCTGCCGCCGCGAGCCTTGGCCTGTTCGACCTGGCTGACCATCTTGTCGTACCAGGGATCGTGCGGGGCGATGGCGACGACGGGCATCTGCCTGTCGACCAGGGCGATCGGGCCGTGCTTCATCTCGCCAGCGGGGTAAGCTTCTGCGTGGATGTATGAAATTTCCTTGAGCTTTAAGGCGCCCTCATAGGCAATCGGCATATTGATGCCCCGGCCCAAATAAAGCGCATCGCGCACGTCCTTGATATGGCGGGCAATTTCAAGCACTTCGGCCTCGCGGTCGAGGCAGCGACCCGCCAGGTCCGGGATCAGGCGCAGGTCGCCAATGAGCGCTTTACGATTTTTTTCGGTCAAGGCGCCGCGCAGATCGGCCAGCAGGACGGCCAGCATGTATAAATCGACCAGGGGGGCAGTGAAAGCTTTCGTTGAGGCAACCCCAATTTCCGGGCCGCACTGCATCGATATATAGCCGTCCGCCAGGCGCATGGCCTGTGACCCGATGGCATTCACAATCGACCAAAGGGTGGCGCCATGCTTGCGGCCTTCTTCGAGGGCGGCGAGCGTATCGGCGGTTTCGCCGGACTGGCTGATGGCGAGCACGACGTCGTCAGGGCCGACGATCGGATCACGATAGCGGAATTCCGAGGCTATGTCAACTTCGACCGGGATGCGTGCGATACGCTCGATCAGGAATTTGCCGACCATGCCGGCGTGACCGGCCGTACCGCAAGCGGTAATAAAGATTTTTTGAATGGCAGCAGCTTTCTCGCGCGTCAGGTTCAACTGCGGTAGGCGGACACGACCTTCGTCGAAGTCGACCCGGCCTGCCAGGGTGTCGGTGAGCGAGCGAACTTGCTCGTGGATCTCCTTTTGCATGAAATGCCGGTACTCGCCTTTCTCAGCCGCAACCGGATCCCAGGCAACCGGGTGGACAACGTATTTGACAGGTTTTCCTTCCAGGGTCTGGACCTCGACTTTTTCACGCGTGACGACAGCCATTTGGCGTGATTCGAGGAATACGACCCGGCGGGTGTGATCGAGGATGGCCGGGATATCCGAGGCCACCAGCATCTCGCCCTGGCCGATGCCAATGACGACCCCGCCGGCGTTGCCGATGCGGGCGGCAACGATCTTATCGGGCTCGAGCGAGGACATGACGACGATGCCGTGAGCGCCCTTTAGGATGGATAAGGCGCGCCGGACCGCTTCGACGAGGGGACAGCCGGTCGAAAGAAAGCGCTCGACCAGGTGGACGATCACCTCAGTGTCGGTATCGGAATTAAATGCGACGCCTTCGGCGAGCAATTCTGCGCGCAGCTCGATAAAGTTTTCAACGATGCCGTTGTGGACGACGACCACGTTTCCGGTGCTGCCGATGTGCGGGTGAGCGTTGCGGGCGCTCGGCTCGCCGTGGGTGGCCCAGCGGGTATGGCCGATACCGATGTGCCCCTCGAGGGGCTGGCCGTTGACCAGGGTAACAAGCTGGCCGAGCTTGCCGAGCTCGCGGCGAAGCTCGATGTGGTTGTCCTGGATCACAGCAATGCCGGCCGAATCGTAGCCGCGGTACTCGAGCTTCTTCAAGCCATTGAGGATGATGGGGGTGGCGTTCTTGTCACCGATATAGCCTACAATACCACACATAGAGTCCTCCATGAATGGAACGGAAAATAACGGTTCTTTGTACGTTCAATAAGGAAAAGATACAGAACGACCGTTCCGGAGGGCTTCCGCTGATCTGTCGATTTTCCCGGCGGCCAGGCAGGCGGCCTGTTCTCGACCGGTTAACTCTACCTTGCGGTAGAGAACCCTCTCCCTCGTCATCCCCGGCCTTGCCCCCGCTGGCCTGAGACCATGCGCTTGTCTTTTCCAAGACTGAAATATGACCTGAGGCCTCCTTGCATACTATTTGTGTATCAAAGGTAACTTTTCTTTGCAGCAGCGACTTCAGTCGCTACCATTGGACAGTAACGACTAAAGTCGTGACTACGAAGTATTTCTTAGACAATTAACATATCACTATTTTATTCTCCTTATTGCCCAACTAATTAAAAATTTAACCACAGAAGGATACGGATGGATACAAATAGTGATAGATTATTATACCTGAAAATTGGGTGGGGCATTTCATGTATAATCAAGTGCATCTTAGATTTATCAAATTGAGGAGGAGTTATGTACATACTGGCCGATCTTAAGCTGGACAATGGAGATACTATAGCTGTCATCACCGTGCCGCCCAAGGATTTTAAGACCGGTTCGCGGGGTTTCTTCGGCTCCTCAAAAGCAGAATTCAACGGCAAGCGCTACCAGATCCAGATTCAAATTGTGGAAATCGGCAGCAAAAACAAACCGGAAGAGCCGGTTGGAAAATCCGGATGATCGCCGCAGGTTATGAACTTCGAACAGCAGCTTGACATTTACCTGCGGGCCAGGTTTACGCTCCTGATCGTCATCACGCAGGAAGAAGAACGCATCCTGCAAACCTTGCTGAGCCTGTGTGAAAAAACACAACGGGCTGGGATGGTATGGGACGTGGCGAACGGATTCCAGTGGCTGACAACCAGCACCCAACAGGTTCCGGTGGGAAAAGATCCGGTGACGGCGCTCGAACAAATCGAGAAGAGCGACGACAATACCAATACCATCTTCATCCTGAAAGATTTCCACGATTTTTGGGACAACCCACCCATCCGGCGCAAGCTGCGCAACCTGGCGCAGCGGCTGAAATTCACTCGCAAGACGATCCTGGTCACAACCTATACCAGCAAACTGCCAAACGAGCTGCGCGACGATGCAGTCATCCTTGAATTTCCGCTGCCGGATGTGGATGACCTGAAAGCGATCCTGCAAAACCTGACCCAGTCGGCCCGCGAAAAGATCCGGCTTACCGCGTTGGGATGGGACAAAATGGTCGAAGCGGCGCTGGGGCTGACCGAAAGCCAGGCCAAGCGGGTATACGCACGAGCGCTGGTCAGCAATCCGACGATGGACGACCGGGCGATCGACCTGGTGACGGAAGAGAAAAAACAGATCATCCGTGAAAGCGAAGCGCTCGAATTCTACGCTGTATCCGAGACGCCGGACGACGTGGGCGGGCTGGGCGTGCTGAAGGAATGGCTGCGGCTGAGGGAGCAGGCTTTCAGCGCGGAGGCCCGGGCCTACGGGCTGCCAACGCCGAAAGGAATCACGCTGTTGGGCATCCCTGGGACCGGTAAAAGCCTGACCGCCAAAACGATCGGCGGATTATGGCACCAACCGCTCCTGCGCCTGGACGTAGGCGCAATTTTCGGCAGCCTGGTAGGAGAATCGGAAGAAAAGCTGCGCCAGGCGCTGCGACTGGTTGAAACGGTGGCCCCTTGTGTATTGTGGGTGGACGAAATTGAAAAAGCACTGGCGCACGGCGGGCTGGATTCGGGCACCAGCACGCGGGTGTTCGGGTCCTTTTTGACCTGGATGCAGGAGAAGACAGCCCCGGTGTTCGTGGTAGCAACCGCCAACGACATTTCCAGCCTGCCGCCCGAGCTACTGCGCAAAGGGCGCTTCGACGAGATTTTTTTCCTCGACCTGCCGACCGAGGAAGAACGCAAGGAGATCTTCAACGTGCATCTACGGAAGCGCCGGCGCATTCCGGTCGATTACGACATCGATGTACTGGCGGCGGCCTCGGAAGGCTACGTGGGGGCCGAGATCGAGCAGGCCGTGATCGAAGCCATGTACATCGGTTTCAACGACTGCCAGCGTGAATTTACGACGGAAGATATCCTGCGGTCGCTAAAACGGCTGGTGCCGCTGTCGGTGTCGCAGCGTGAGACGATCAGCTCGCTCCGGCAATGGCTACGCGAAGGAAGAGCGCAATCAGCGTCGTTCGACGAGCCGGATGAGGCTGCCCAGAGGGCGGTCCAGTTAAAAGACAAGTAGCCATTGGAGTTTTATTTTAGAATTCCTCTGATCGGTAGAAAGCTGCAATCCCTGGCGATGAAGCGGCAGGTACTTCGCTGCAAAGAGGGGGATGTGGCAGCGGCGCGGCGGTTGGCGGAGGCGCTGGAAGACCCGATGGAGGGCAAAACGTGGACCGCAGTGGTGGAGTGCCTCCAGCAAATCAAGGACAGCGCGGCCATTTCACAAGTTTGGGAAGCCTGGGCGAAAAGACGGAATGACGAGTTGGGACGCATCCTCGAGCAGATCAACCAGGCAGCTGAAAGCGGATCGATAGCCCACACCATCAGCCAGCTCAAGCTGGGACAATTGTTTCCTATACGAAATGAAGGGGCTAATACTGCCGATAGCCTGATCGAATTGCTGCAAGACCGCCAGCCAGAAATCGCAAGCAGGGCTTCAGAGGCGATCCGGAACCTGAAAAATCCATCTGCAGTGGACCGGGTTTGCCAGCAGTGGGCTGAAACGCGATCTCCCATTTTACTGGAGACGCTGCGTGAGGCGAATTACCAGGCCCGCAAGCCGGTCAATGTAAAAGTACTCGTAGCATTGAAATCAGGCCACGTCGAAGCTATTTTGGACGGTGACGAACAGGTTGTCCCTCCACTGCTTCGGGCTTGCCAAGATGCCGATGGGGAAATCAGCCAGCAAGCCAGGGCCTGTTTATTGAACCTGCAAAACCAAAAAGCGGTGAACGAGCTTTGCTGGCTGTGGGCCGAACAAAGGCAGCCTTTGCTGGAGGAAGCCATCCTGAAAATGGCCTATTTGCCAGACCAGCCTTACGCGCTAAGGCTCTTGATCGCTTTAAAAACCGGGCGGATCGAGTTGGCCTGCCAGGCTGACCCGGATGGGATCGAAGCAATGCTAAAGTGCAGAACGGATTCCGATCCTACGATTTCGAAAAACGCCAGAACAGCTTTATCTACCCTGGCCAATCCAGGCACGATCGACAGGCTGTGCGAACGGGTCATCAGCCAGGGCGATGAGATTTGCGAACAAATCGCGCTCGCGGCGCATTATGTTCCCCAGGCAGCGGAACGGCGAGCTCTGTTCCTGTACCTGACGGGACAGCAAGCGAAATATGAGGAACTCGATTTCGATCATCGCATTATGCAGGCTATCTACACCACCGCGCCAGCGGAACTAAAGACCCGGATCGCTCGCCGGGTGCAGCAATCGGGAAAGACCGGCGACCTGGAAATCCTGGCTGGAATCGACCTGAAATCGCAGGGCGCGTCGGCGAGCAGCAGGGAGATCGAGCTGCTGATGCGGATCTTGAGCCAAAACCAGGAATGGGAACGCCTGTGGGACCTCGTGTTCGAGCTGCCCTTGACCTGGAGCATTGAGGTTATGCGGATTCTGGCAGCAGCGTCCTGGAAACCTGCCGCGGCGGGCGAAGCCACAACCTTCCAAGAACTGGCGATCCGGACTGCACGTTACCTGGTCACCAGGGCCGAAGATTTACGCTACGCGATGCCCCCGGCTCTGCCGCGAGCGACGCTTCAAACCCACGGGCGAATCAACGACCTATGCTTTGCCAGGGATCAAAACCTGCTGGTGATCGGCACAGGCCGGCGCAAACTGGGATTATGGGATTATCAAAAAGGCTCGATGCAGCGCACGATCAGCGGCTTCAGGCATTCCATCAGCCAGATTGCCTATTGCGGCGAGTATATCCTGTGCGGGCAGCGCTCACATAAAGACGCACTGTGCAGCATCTACGGATGGCAGAATGACCAATCCTTCCTGCTGGGCTCGCACAAAGGGGCAGTGATGACCCTGACCCAGATCGACGACAGCCGCGCCCTTTCCACTGGAAGGGACGGCAAAGTGGTGGTGTGGGACCTGAAAACGCGCAAGTCTCTGGGTGAAGCCAATTTCAACTTCTGGTCGCAGGCAGCCGCGATTTCACCGGACCGGCGTATAGCGGCCCTGGTGCACCAGGGATTGACCCTTGTCAACCTCGACAACCTGAAAATCATCGAGACAAGAGTGCACAATCGTGTCCTAAGCGGAGTGCGCAGCGGCTCGGCAACCTCGGTCGAATTTACCCCGGGTGGAGATGGGATCCTGGTTGGGCAGCATAATGGCCAGGTCGTCCATTACGATGGAATTCAAAAAAACAATACGTTGCAGAAAGAACTGGTCATCAATCATAATTCATCCGTAATCGGCCTGCAATTCATCCCTCAACACCCCATTTTCGTCTCGGGCAGTGTGGATGGATCACTTCGATTTACGGGCTGGCCTGAAAATCAGGCTGTCGGACCAAGGATTGCCGTCAGCCAACCATTAACTGCTCTGCACGTATCGCCGGACGGCAGCTTCCTGGCAACCGGGACGCGCCAGGCGCGCATCCAATTGTGGGATCTGCGGGTGCAGGACCTGCCAGGCCTGTTAATCAAACCAGCCGGGCAGATTAAACCCGGGCAGGCAGCCGCGATCATATCCCTGCTGGAAGAAACCGGCCTGCCTTTGGCTATCCGCAATACGCTGGAATTTTTCTCAATCATCATCCAGCATCGCTTCCAGTTCGAGGTCGAAATCGGGGACGCACCCATGCTGGCAAAGGGTGAATTCGACGTAATAATCGATTAAAATTGTCGGTATGAGCGGTCGCCTGGCAGTGGATTTTGGGACCTCGAACACCGTGCTTGCGCTGTGGGATCCACAGCTTAACGACGGCGTTCCGATCTACATTCCGGAGTTTGGACGGATCTACTCACAGGGAGCGGAATCCATATCAGTCATTCCTTCGCTGATCCACTACACGGAAGACAACCGGCGCTGGACCGGCGAGCAGGTCATCGAGCGCGGCCTGTACCATTCCCGGCGCACCTTCCGCTGGATGAAACGCTACATCTCGCAGCGCAGCCCGATCAAGATCAAACTTGAGGGACGTGAGATTACACCTTTCACAGCCGGGAAGGACTTCCTGACCACCCTTCTCCTGTTCGCCTTCCAGGAATACCGCCTGAAAGGCGAAGAAATTGCCCTGAGCGTTCCGGTTGAAAGCTTCGAGCATTACGAGGAATGGCTTTCTTCAGTAGCAGACTCGGCGGGCATGCCGCATTTCCGGCTGATCGATGAACCTTCGGCGGCGGCGCTTGGTTACGGGTCGCACATCCAGCCGGGTCATGTTTATTTGATCTTCGACTTCGGCGGCGGCACCATGCACGCGGCGGTCGTCTTAATGGAAGCGGAGGAAGGCTCAAGCTCCGGGCGCCGCTGCCGGGTGCTGGGAAAGGCCGGCAAGTACATCGGCGGCACGAGCATCGACCAGTGGATCTTTGCCGAAGTGCTCAAACAAAATGGGCACACGGATTACGAGGAGAGCATCCGTACCATCAGCACCGAGCTGCTGGTGGAATGCGAACGAGCCAAAGAAACTTTGTCCGGTTCAGATGCGACCGAAATCAACGTCAAGGATCCTACGTCGGGGCTGGAATTGAAATCGAGCCTGACTCGCGCCAGCTTCGAAGCCCTGCTGGACCAGCACGACCTGTTTGCCGAGATCAACCGCATTTTGCGGTCGGCGCTGAACGCAGCTCGCGAGCGCGGCTACGATGAGGACTGCATCCAATCGGCCCTCATGGTAGGCGGCAGCAGCGCAATTCCATCCGTCCAACGAGCGCTGCGGCAGTTGTTTGGCAACGAACGCGTCCTTTTCCACCGCCCGCTGGATGCGGTGGCGCGTGGTGCCGCCGCGTTTGTTGCCGGGGTCGATTTTTACGACCACATCCAGCACGATTACGCCATCCGCTTCGTGAATCCCAAAACAAGCGCTTACGATTACCGGGTGGTGGTTAAGCGGGGCACGCCCTATCCGACCGAAAAGCCGACGACGCGGCTGACGGTCAAGGCTTCGTTTGACGGGCAAAAGCAGTTAGGGATTGCCATCTTCGAGCTGTCCGAAAAGCGGGCTGGGGCCACCCCAGGCACCGAGCTGGTATTCGACCCAAGCGGGGCAGCGCGCATGATCCAGGTGACGCCGCAAGAAATCGAAGAACGGCAGTTGTTCTGGATGAATGAAGACCACCCTACTTTTCTTGCAGCCGATCCGCCCGGCAAGCAAGGCGAACCGCGCTTTGCGGTAGAATTTGGGGTAGACTCCAACAAGCGCCTGATTTTGACTGCCCGAGACCTGAACAACAACCGGCTCGTCTATTCGAATATACCGGTAGTCAAGCTGATTTAATCCAAAGGAGCGAAAATGTCCCACATCTCGCGTATCAAAACGAAAATGGAAGTCAAAGAATTCATCTTGAAGGCCCTGGAAGACCTGGGATACAGGTACGAGGAAAGCGGCCAAATTACCAGCGGCCTGGGTGAAAAGACGCAAGTGGACATCAAAATCAACCTGCGCCTGAGCTACGATATCGGGCTGAAAGCGACTCCAAACGGGTACGAAATCGTGGCGGATTGGTGGGGAGTGCGGGGAGTTAAGCGCAATGAATTCAGCGACCGCCTGATGCAGCGATACGCCTATCACGCCACCAAGGCCAAGCTGGAAGAACAAGGGTTTACGCTGGTGAGTGAAGAAAACCAGAAAAATGGCCAGATCCGGTTAGTCCTGCGCCGGGTCCAATAGGAGGCAGACTTGGAGATACAAGAAATTGAGATTACGATTGATAAAACCGGCCAGGTAGTGATTCACGTTCAGGGCGCCAAAGGAATGGTATGCCTGGACCTGACCAAGGATCTCGAAAAAGCGCTGGGCGGCGAAGTGGTGGAACGCCAGCTTACCCCCGAGGCAGATGAGAAACCGGGAAACCCGGTTGGCCCAACCATTGAAATTAAATCCGGAAAATAATGCTTTGGACCTTGAGGCGCTGCGCATTCACCACCTTGAACCATCCAGCCGGGCCAATGGGCCCGGCCTGCGATTTGTGGTATGGGTGCAGGGCTGCAGCCTGGGGTGTCCCGCATGTTTCAACCCTGAAACTCACCCGAAGGCAGGCGGCGAGATCATTTCAACCGCCGTTCTGGCGGAAATAGCCTTGCGTGAACGTGGGAATATTGAAGGCATAACCGTCAGCGGCGGCGAGCCTTTCCAGCAAATCCAGGCGTTAGGCGGTTTCTTATCCATTATCCGGGAGCAATCCAACCTTTCCACGCTGGTCTTCACAGGATTCACCTGGAAGGAAATCCAGCGTCTGCCGGGCGCAGCAGAAGTATTAAAGTCGATCGACGTGCTGCTGGCAGGACGCTACCGGAATGACCTGCGAATCGCAAAAAGTTTGCTCGGCTCTTCCAATAAAACCATCTATTTTTTGAGCGATCGCTATTCCGCCTGCGACCTGGAAGAGGTCCCGGCGGCGGAAATCCTGATCAGGCCGGACGGCACGACATTTCGAACCGGGATCGATCCGCTGAGGGGGACGGATTAAGGGATGAACGAGCAGGAATTTTCACACCTCTCCGCAGTGCTGGAGTCTGGCAGCCTTCCAATCGATTTTCCGGAGGACCTGCGCCAATTGATGACCTGGCGAGGGATTCTGGTATCGTTGAGGTTGGATGGCTCAACGAAAGCAATTGAACTTCTGAAAGAAACCGGAAGGGTTGCAAAAAAACCGGAAAACGGACTGCTGGCCGTGCGTTTCCTGGGAGAGCTGGCGCTCGAAGGCAAAACCGAGGCGGCGAGCGCACTGATGGACCTGGCGATCGAGCACCAGAACGCGGCCTCGGTCGATTTCTTGAAGAGCCATTCCGAGTTACGTAAAGACATACCTAAGAACATCCTTTTTCTACTTCTGTACGCCGAGACCCAGGAGTACCTGGCGGCCGATCCAAGACAGAAAGCCATATCCGAGCTCATTTTCACACTGCCAACCGATTTACAGGAGCGAGTCCTGGCCTGCGCAGCCGCCCGTGGACTGAAGAATTGGACGATCCTCATCCAGGGCCTTTTGCAGCCGGAAACGCTGCCGAAATTTATCGATGCATTTCCGAGATTGCAGGGCTACGAGCAGGCTCTGTTTTTCGAACTGGTCGAGAAATCAATCGAGGTATCGAGGCAGCTCCAGAGCGCGGTTTGCCAGCTCTTCACCCTGTACGAGAATGCTCAAGCCAGAAGTCTGGCGCTGGAGCGATCCTTCGCGCCGGACAACTCCGTCCAGGCGGCCTTGTTTTATTTCCTGGCGGAAGAATGGAAACGATATGAGGAGATCGATTTTTCACACAAGCTGCTGACTACAGGCTATGAGATGGCGGGGCAGGCAGTTCGGCGGAAAATACTGGCGCTGAGCCGTTCCGCAGGCCAGGTCGAATGGATGAAAGCACTTTCCGCCGGGAGCCAGACGCGCTGGCTGAGTGAAATGAGCGATCCGGAATGGGAAGCAACCGTACAATCGCTGCTTTCGGCACAACGATGGAACGATTTGTGGCTACTGGCGCAGGCTGCGACACCACTTTGGAGCGGAAAGATCTTGCTTGCTCTGGAAGGAGCAGGATGGATGCCGACGGGTGATGAAGAACAGAAAAGGTTTGCGCGCCTGGCCGAGCTGGCGCAGGAATGCCGCCATACCCCATACGCCATATTACCAAGAGCTGTATGGCATTCTCCGGCCCGCGAAGTCACAGCCATTGCCATCGACCAGAATGAGGCGGCCCTGGCAGCCGGGAATTCACAGACTGCGATCCTGCGCTGGCAGCTATCCGAGAACCAAAATCCATTGACGACGTTATTCAGTCCTGTAGCGGGGTCGAACGCCATGAGCTTTAGCCCAGACGTAAATTACCTGGCGATTGCCAGCAGCGACCATAAAATCCGCATTTTCGATCTGAAAAAGGGAACGATTGTCAAATCGATCGAAGGGCACAATGGCCTGGTGAGGGCTCTACAGTTTCAGCCGGACGGGCGATATTTATACAGCGCCAGCTTCGACGGAACGGTGCAATCCTGGCGCTTTCCAAACGGGGTACGGCACGCCTTGATTCCTGCTTCAAAGCAAGAATTGTTTGGGCTGGCCGTGTCGCGTGATGGAAAATTCCTGCTGAGCGCGGGTGCAGAAAAAAAGATCCTGGTGTATGGGCTGCCTGAGACTGATTTGATCCGCAGTCTCGAAGGCCACCAGGATACGATCACGCTCCTGTCTGCATCGCCGACCGGCACCCAGGCCGCATCCTTTAGCCGCGATCTGGCACTGAAATTCTGGAACTTCGCCAGCGGGAAAGAAATCAACTCGATCCGGCCGGAGGAGCCACTGACGAGCCTGGCCTTTCACCCGACAGGCCGTTATATCTTGGGCGGCAGCAAGAGCGGAAAGATCCAGATCTGGTCGTTCCCATCCGGCCAGGCGCTCAACACGTTAAGCACGGAAGGAATGGCACTGGTAGGACTGGGTTTTATCGTGGCAGGAGACGAATTGATCTCAGCCAATGCAGATGGCTTGTTTTGCCGGTGGGATCTGAGCCTGTTCACTCTCAGCCGGACGCCAGTTGAAAGCCTGCTGGAAAGCAACGCGCGAATTTTAAGTCAGTTGAGAACAGAGACCGAAACCAAGAATGGCCTGGCATGGTGGAAATTTATGGACGAATTGATCCGCTGGCGCAAGCGATTCGACATCGAGGTAAGCGAAGCGCATCCTGTGCTGCATGTAGATGAGTATGACATTGAGCTATAGTATTTACTACTCAGGCCAGTCACTTTTTATCGCGAATGAGGCGAATATACGAATAGCTCGAATGATTTATAAAATAATATACGAATTATTCGCCCATTCGTCTTATTCGCGTTAGGTATATGATCATTTCAAGGCAATGGCTGAGCAAGTTACCTTAACTCTTAAAAATCAAAACAAGCGATAATAAGGTAATCTCTCTGCATCGAGGCTAGACTTGCTATCCAGATTCACCCGGTGGTTTTCTACACCGACTTCTTCACCCCTTATCGATAAACGGAACTTTGTGAACGTGCAAATCGACGCGATTGGCGTAGCAATGGGGAACGCCGCAGCGCCGTTTTTGCCCGTTTTCCTGGCGCACCTTGGATCCAGCACATTTCAAATCGGCCTGCTGACAGCCATGCCGGCCATCACCGGCCTGCTGCTGGCAATTCCGCTGGGGAATATGCTTCAAGGCCAAAGACAAATCGTACCCTGGTTCAGCGGAGCGCGGCTGGTGGTGATTTTGAGCTACGCCCTGACCGGCCTGGCTGCGATCTTCGTTCCACCTGCCAGCCTGGTAAACGTGATCCTGCTGATCTGGGCGCTGGCAACTATACCGCAAACGATCGTGGGGATTGGTTTTTCGGTTGTGATGAATGCAGTCGCTGGGCCCAATGGGCGGTACGAGCTCATGTCGCGACGGTGGTCGCTGCTGGGGCTGAGCACTTCGATCACTGTCTTTGCCATCGGGCAGGTTTTAGGCAGGGTGATCTACCCGCTAAATTACCAGATCGTATTCCTGGGGCTTTCAGCCGGCGGGCTGATCAGCTTCTATTTTTCCAGCCACATCAAGATTCCGGATAATAAAGTCAGGTTCGAAGCCAGCGTGAAAAAAATTGGCGAAAGCCTTTCGGCTTTGTTCAAGCAGGTAAAGAGGGAAAAAGCGTTTTTATCATTCATCGGAAAGAGGTTCGTTTTCCTGAGCGGCGTAACCATGGCCGTGCCGTTGTTCCCGATCTATTTCGTACGGGTTATAAATGCATCCGACTCCTGGATCGCAACGATCACGACCGTACAAACGGCCATCATGGTGGTCGGGTACTTCGTTTGGTCCCAGCAGTCGAGACGGCACGGCGCAAGGCTCGTCCTCCTGTGGACCACGCTGGGGCTTTCAATTTACCCGATTCTGACGGCATTTTCAATTCTGCCGTGGCAAATATCGATTTACGCCGGGCTGGCAGGCATTTTCCAGGCCGGCAACGACCTGGTTTTCTTCGACGAGCTGCTTTCTACTTTTCCGGCAGAGTACAGCGCGACCTTTGTGGGTGTGGCGCAGAGCGTCCAATACTTTTCCACAATTTTCTCGCCGTTGGTCGGATCAGCCCTGGCGGATTCGATAGGAGTGGGACCGGCCTTGATCGTGGCAGGGTTGTTAAGGCTGGCCGGATTTGGATTGTTTGCGATTGGCAGAGCGGGATCTGTGGGAGAGGAAAAAGCGATTCCTAAAATGCAGGAAATCGATGAGAAATAATAAAAGACGCGTATCACAAAGATCATGCTTTTGTCCGTCTTGACTTTTCAAGGTTTCGTCTTTAGAATGATGATAATCTATCGTGAAGCCGGGAAGAGACCTGGCAACAGGCACCGAAGGGGCAAATCTGAATTTGACAAACTCAGACGAATCTCTCAGGTAAAAGGACCCGCTTCTTCCAACCTCTGGAAAGTCAACAGACACCGAAGGGGCAAGCCTCGCAAGCGAGCTAGCGGAGCAAGTGGAGCAAGCAGAGCAGGCGAATCTCTCAGGTCAAGGACAGAGGCGCAGGCCAGTCACGGTCTGCGCTTTGTTTCATTTCAATTTCCCGGGAGGTGTATCATGCAGGTTTTAGCCAATTTAAAATATTCAAGCACAGATGAATGGGTGAAGATGGACGGCAATGTAGCTACCATTGGGATCACTGATTACGCCCAAAGCCAGCTTTCCGACATCGTTTACGTTGAGATCAAGGTGAGCGAAGGAGAAAAGATCGAGAAAAATTCACCCCTTGCCACGCTCGAATCGGTCAAAGCGGCGGCTGACGTGAACGCACCCATCGGCGGAAAAGTCGTCGCCGCCAACGACGGTCTCGGTCAAACGCCCGAGATGGTCAACAGCGATCCATTTGGGGCGGCCTGGATGGTAAAGCTAGAGATTTCCAACCCGGCAGAGCTGGACAGTCTGATGGATGCGGCGGCTTACGAAAAGTATTGCGAAGGTAGAGGCCATTAATGTTCACTCCACATACCGATTCTGAACGCGAAGCCATGCTTCGCACAATCGGCGCCGGCAGCATTGAAGACCTCTTTATAGATATCCCTGCAGCATACCGTTTTCCAAAACTAAACCTGCCGCCGGTCTTATCCGAGATGGAAGCGCTGGCTGAAGCCGAAGACCTGGCTGGAGCGAACGAATCAGCCCGAGACTTGATTTGCTTCCTGGGAGCCGGGGCATACAACCATTACGTGCCGGCAGCGGTGGACGCACTGATCCGGCGAGGTGAATTTGCAACGTCTTATACCCCTTACCAACCCGAAGTTTCCCAGGGAACGCTGCAGGCGATCTTTGAATTTCAAAGCCTGGTTGCTGCCCTGACCGGGATGGAGGTCTCGAACGCCTCGCATTACGATGGCGCAACTTCGGCGGCAGAAGCTGCCGTGATGGCCTACCATCACTTTCGTGAGAAGCGGACCCGGTTCGTCCTTTCGCAGGCCGTCCACCCGCAGTTTCGCCAGGTCGTCCGGACGTACATGCAGGGATATGCCGGGCTGGAATTCACCGGAGACGAGCCAACCGTAGATCCATTAGCAACCCCGGATTCGCTCACAAAATTGATTGACAGCAATACAGCCCTGGTCATGGTCCAGTACCCCGATTTTCTGGGGCGAATTTTCGATCTGACTGCCCTGGCGAGCGCCGTGCACGCGGCCGGCAGCCTGCTGTGCGTGGCGATCAACCCGACCGCCCTGGCGCTGCTGAAGACTCCAGGAGAATACGGCGCTGATATCGTGGTGGGCGAAGGGCAACCCCTGGGAATTCCGCTGTCGTTTGGAGGACCGTACCTGGGCTTATTTGCTACCCGCAAAGAGCTGGTGCGCAAGATTTCGGGCCGGATTGTGGGTGAATCGGTCGATGGGCAGGGGCGGCGCGGCTACGTCCTGACGCTGACCGCGCGCGAACAGCACATCCGGCGAGAAAAAGCTACCTCGAATATCTGCACCAACCAGGGATTGATGGCGCTGGCTGCGTGCATTTACTTGAGCTTGCTCGGGAAAAAGGGGCTGCGGCAGGTAGCTGACCTGTGCTACCAGAACGCACATTACGCTGCCGCTCAAATTGCTGCTATTCCGGGCTTCAAAGTATATTCCGATGCGCCGTTCTTTCACGAATTCGTCGTCTGCTGCCCGCAACCGGTTGAGGAGATCAATACGCACCTGCTGGACCATGAAATCCTGGGCGGTTACGATCTCGGGCAGGCTTACCCGAGCCTGAAGGACCACATGCTGGTTGCCGTAACGGAAATGAATTCGCGCCAGGACATCGATTACCTGGTTGAAGCGCTCAAGGAGGTGGCTCATGACTGAACCAACCATCTACGAGATGTCCTCGCCCGGCAGAGAAGGTGTAACCTATCCGCTGGCTGACGTGCCCTACACGCCGCTGCCGGAGGGGTTCGAGCGCGCTACGCTGCCGCTGCCCGAGCTGGCGGAGGTGGACGTTGTGCGCCATTTCACCCACCTCTCCAGGCTCAACTACAGCATTGACGGCGGTTTTTACCCGCTAGGCTCGTGCACGATGAAGTACAACCCTAAAATCAACGAAGAGACGGCCCGCTTGCCGGGGTTTGCCTTCAGCCACCCGCTCCAGCCGGTAGAGACCGTCCAGGGCAACCTGGCCCTGATGTACCAGCTACAGGAATGGCTCAAGGAGATCAGCGGTTTTGCGGCCGTGAGCCTGCAGCCTGCCGCTGGTGCCCAGGGCGAGTTTACCGGGGTCATGATTATCCGGGCTTACCACAAATGGCGGGGAGACGCCGGGCGCGTCAAAATGATCATCCCAGATTCGGCCCACGGCACGAATCCCGCCACGTCCGCCATGAGCGGGATGCAGGTCGTCTCGATCCCAACCGATGTAAATGGCAACCTGGATATGGAAGCCTTCAAGTCGTTATGCGGCGCGGACATTGCCGGGATAATGATCACCAATCCCAATACGCTTGGCCTGTTCGACCAGCATATCCTGGAAGTGATCGAAGCCGTCCACGACTGCGGCGGGCTGGTTTATGGAGATGGAGCTAACCTGAACGCCTTGCTGGGGATCTGCCGCCCGGGCGACCTCGGCTTCGATGTAATGCATTTCAACCTACACAAGACTTTCTCGACCCCGCACGGGGGCGGCGGCCCAGGCAGCGGTCCGGTTGGCGTCGCCAGGCACCTGGTCGAATTCTTGCCAGGCCCAATCGTTAAAATCAGCGAGGAAGGCACGGATGAGATTCCGCCGCTGTACGGTTGGACCATGCCTGAAAAATCGATCGGCCGGGTGAAATCCTTCGCGGGACAATTTGGAATGCTGGTGAGGGCTTATACTTACATTAATATGCATGGACCGGAGGGGCTGCGGAAAGTCTCGGAATACGCGGTTCTGAACGCAAATTACCTGCTGGCGCGGCTGCGAGATACCTATCACGTGCCGTACGACCGGACCTGCATGCACGAGTTCGTGGTGGAAGGCAGGTGGGAAGGCTCGCCCGTGCGCGCCCTGGATGTTTCCAAGCGTTTGATGGATTACAACTTCCATCCGCCCACGAATTACTTTCCGCTGATCGTTCACGAAGCTTTGATGATCGAGCCGACCGAAACGGAGAGCAAGCAAACGTTGGATGAGTTTGTAGATGCGATGGTAAAGATAGCCGGTGAGGCGCACGACCAGCCAGAGCTGCTCCAGCAAGCGCCCCACATCACACCAGTCGGGCGACTGGACGAGGTAAAAACAGCCCGCGAGCTGGTGCTGTGCTGCGCAATTCCAAACCAATGATGGATAAATATTAGTGGTTGAAGAACGAGATTTCTCAAATTACCAACGGTTTCCCGGAGAAACCGGAAACCTTTTTGACGTTATTCTGCACCGCTTCGAGATAATCGAGCGAATTCCATGGCCAATTTTCGGCCTGGGACTGCTCATATTGGCCGGCTTATTTTCGTGGCTAAAGTGGCCGAAAGACCTGGCGCTGTGGGTATTTTACCTGTCTGATTGGGTGCTGCTGGCAGCATTGCCGAGAGCTCATCGTTCTTTTGGACCTGCCAAACCGCCGGTCCTGCTGCTGGCGGTTCTGCGAGCCATCTTTTGCCTGTTCCCATTCTGGCCGTTCTTGATCTTTCAATTAATCGGGACCGGCCTGGTAATTTTGGCGTTCTGGATCGAACCGCAACGATTGACCGTAACCCACCAGGTACTGGAATCCTCGAAATTTACGTCTGAAAGGCCTTTACGGCTTCTCCATCTCGGCGACCTGCACATCGAGCGGATTACGCGGCGTGAAAAACGCCTGGTTGAGGTGGTCCACGATCTCAAGCCTGACATCATCCTTTTTTCAGGAGATATCCTGAATCTCTCGTACCTTAAAGACCCGGCTGCCTGGGAAGCGGGGCGCGCCATCCTCTCCGAATGGGAGGCGCCGCTGGGAGTCTACCTGGTATCCGGCAGCCCGGCAGTCGACCTTGTGGAGATTATGCCCGACCTGATCAAAGATCTGGGCATTAAGAGACTGGAAAATGAAAAAGTTACAGTAGAATTTGAGGGGGGATATTTCGATCTGATCGGGTTGACCTGCACGCATCGACCGGCAATCGACATCCCCCAACTGGCCGGCCTGATCAATGCGAATAATGACCCATTCACGATTTTCCTATACCATTCGCCCGACCTGGCGCCGGCGGCAGCGAGGCTGGGGGTTGATCTCCAGTTATCCGGGCATACGCACGGGGGGCAGATCCGCCTGCCTGGCTTTGGAGCCTTTTTTACAGGATCTTTGTACGGAAAAGCGTTTGAATCCGGGCGCAGACAGCTTGGCAATATGACCCTGTACGTAACACGCGGCATTGGGCTGGAAGGAGCTGCCGCCCCGAGGGCGCGTTTTTTCTGCCCGCCAGAAATCATCTTGTGGGAAATCAAAAAACCAAATAAGGAGGGATAAATTGGCATACAATTTTCAAAAACCTGAGCTGCCGTTTCACCTGGTGGTGATACCTGCGGCAGCCACCAAACCTGCCGGTCAAATCAGGCTGGAGCTCGTTTCGGCTCCCGAGAAAGCCGACCCAGGCTTGCCCGGACCTCAAGCTGGAGACCACATCCTCATCCAATCGGGTGGGCAATTCAAAATGCTTGTCTCGCTCGGGAAAAGTGAAAAGACGATCCTGGATACGTACCGCCAGGCAGGCGGGGCAGCGGGAAAATGGCTGCGCCAGTCCGGAACGGCCTCAGCCGAATTTGACATATCGGTTTCCAATTTTGAGGCAGACTCCAATTCGCTCCAGGCATTCCTGGAAGGACTTTTTCTTGGAGCTTACCAGTTTTCGTTCTATAAAGAAAAAAAAGCAAACGAAAAGCCTATCTTGATTTATTTACGGGCGGAGAAAGCAACCGCTAGGCTGAAAAAGTTTGCCGAACGGATCGAAACGCTCGCTTCCATAATTTATTTAGAGCGTAACTGGGCGCACGAACCCGGCAACGTGATCAATCCCGTGTCGCTGGCCGAACGGCTGGCCGCCCTGGCCGAGTACGCCGGCTTGAAATGCACCGTTCTGGATGTGAAGGAGCTCGAAAAGATCGGGGCAGGCGGGCTGGTGAACGTCGGCAAGGGCAGCCAGACACCTCCACACCTGATTATCATCGAATACGCCGGTAATCAGCCGCCAGCGCAAGCAAAACCGGTCGTCCTGGTGGGAAAAGCCCTGACATTCGATTCCGGCGGCTATTCTTTGAAATCAACCGAAGGCATTCAGGGCATGAAATATGACAAGTCCGGCGGGATCACGGTAGCGGCTACTCTGCTGGCAGCGGCGGAATTAAAGATAAAAAGTCCGGTGGTCGGAATTATTGCAGCAGCCGAGAACATGTTATCGGACAAGGCCTACCGGCCGGACGATATTATCAAGACCCTATCGGGCAAGACGATTGAGATTGTCACGACCGATGCAGAGGGCCGGCTGGTGTTGGCCGATGCCCTTACCTATGCGCAAACACACTTCCAATCCGCAGCCATCATCGACCTGGCAACTCTCACCGGCGGGGTGTTGGTTGCGCTTGGTAGGGTACGGGCAGGGCTGATGACCAATAATGAGGAACTGGCTGAAAAGCTTTTAAAATCCGGTGAATTCACCCATGAGCGCCTGTGGCGGCTGCCCCTGGACGAGGATTATCTGAAATTAATCAAGGGCGACGATGCGGATTTAAAGAATTCCGGCGGGCGGGAAGCGCCCTCAATCATCGGCGGTATTTTTATCGAACAGTTTATTGAAGATGACAGGCCGTGGGCGCACCTAGATATTGCCGCGGTGGCAGATTTACCGAAAGACGCGCCATACAATCCAAAAGGAGCGACAGGGTTCGGAATCAGGCTATTGGTACATTTTTTGGAAAGGTTTTAACTGCAGATAAACACTGTTGAATACTGATAATATTAATGATTCACATCTCTACAGCTTTTTTTCGACCAGCGGAATGACCTGGTCGATGGCTTCCTGCAAGCGGGTGGGATCTTTACCGCCGGCCTGAGCAAGGTTAGGCCGGCCGCCGCCGCTGCCGCCGACGACCTGGGCGATCGTCTTTACAATCTCGCTGGCCAGGATGCCGCGTTTGATGAGATCGTCGGTGACTGCTGCGATCAGGACAGGGTGTCCCTCGACCGCGCTACCCAGGACCACCACCCCGCTGCTGAATTTCTGGCGAAACCGGTCGCACATCTGGCGCAGGGTTTCGGAGTCGGCGTTCTGCAGTACTGCAGCCAGGACCGGGACGCCTTTCACGCTGGGGGTAGAATCGAGCAACTGCCCGAATTCGGCTGCAACGAGAGCCTGCCGCAGCTTGAATGACTGCTTGCGCTCGCGTTCCAGCTCATCTAACAGACTTTGAGTCTTCGCAGGCAGGTCCTCGAGCTGGCTGCTCAAAAGACCGGCTGCCTGCTTCAGAGACCGCATCCGCTTCTGGACCAGCTCGTAAGCACCGCGACCGGTGACCGCCTCAATGCGACGCACACCAGCGGCGGCGCTGCCTTCGCTCGTGATCAGGAAAAGACCGATGTCGCCGGTCTCCCGGACGTGCGTGCCGCCGCAAAGCTCATAAGAAAACGGATCTTGATCCCCGATAGAGATCGTGCGGACCATCTCGCCGTATTTCTCGCCAAATAAAGCCATGGCGCCTTCCGAAATCGCCTGCTGGAGCGGCTTGACGACTATCTTCAGGCGGTGATTGCCGAGGATATCTCGGTTAACTCCAGCCTCAATTTGCTCGAGCTGCTCAGGAGTGACAGCCTCGGGATGGGTGAAGTCAAATCGCAGGCGGTCCGGCGCCACGAGAGAGCCGGCCTGGCGAGCGTGATCGCCCAGAATTGCATGCAGCTCGGCGTGCAGCAAGTGGGTGGCGGTATGGTTGCGCATAATATCTCGCCGGCGACCGGCATCCACCTGAGCCACAACCGGATCATCCACCTGCGGCTGGCCGCGCACGACCACCCCAATATGAACGATTGCCCCGGCGGCAGGACGGCGGGTATCCTCTACCTGGACCTCCCAACCGGAACCGGCGTAGGAGGTGATTGTGCCTGTATCGGATACCTGACCGCCCGATTCCACGTAAAAACAAGTCTTTGGCAAGATGATTTCTACTCGATCGCCTTCTTCGGCATCCTGTACGGAAACGCCATCCTTCACGATCGCCAGGACCCGGCCTTCCACTTCCAGCGTGCTGTATGGGTCGTAGGCAACCCCAGAATGACCCAATTTATTCTGATTCACCAGATTCTGGACGATATTGCGATAGATATCAACGTCCTCGCCGCCCAGGGCGCCAAAAGCTTTGCCG
The DNA here is from genome assembly GCA_035543095.1 of Anaerolineaceae bacterium. GTDB lineage: Bacteria > Chloroflexota > Anaerolineae > Anaerolineales > Anaerolineaceae > UBA700. The sequence goes on from DATKKB010000031.1 coordinate 39,095, forward strand.
GCGCCAGATGCCAGGCGGTGAAGCTCCATGGCCTTTCGGAAACCGGCTTCGTCGACCTCCAGGCCCTGCTCACGGGCCACATCGCGAGTCAGCTCGAAAGGCAAACCGAGGGTGGCATAAAGGTTGAATGCAAGCCTACCATCCAGAACGCCTGTATTTTGGGACTTTAAAACAGCCAGGAGCTCATCGAGGTAGCCCAATCCAGCGTCGACGGTGCGTTGAAAGCGCTTTTCCTCACGGGTTAAATTATCCAGGATGGTGGCGCGATTGCGCTTCAATTCAGGATAGGCATCGCCATAATGATCAATGACGGTCGCTGCAACTTGCGCCAGGAAAGGCTCCTTCAGGCCGAGCTTAAGTCCAAAGCGCGACGCCCGGCGGATGATCATGCGACAAACATAATTGCGCCCGATGTTGCCGGGCACAACCCCATCCGCAATCAGGAAAGTGCAGGCGCGGGTGTGATCGGCGATCACACGATACGGCGTGAAGTTGAGATCTCGCTGAGCGTCTGAATCCTTCGTCAGGCGCTGGACAGTCTCAATCAGCGGCATCAGGAGATCGGTGCGGTAGTTCGAATTAACGCCCTGCATGATCGAAACGATCCGGTCGAGGCCCATACCGGTATCCACGTGGGTGGCCGGCAAAGGCTGCAGATCGGTCAGACTCAAGCGGTTGTACTGGATAAAAACCAGGTTCCAGATTTCCACAAAGCGATGGCAATCTCCGTTTACCTTGCAAACATGGCCCGGTACGTCCTGCCGGTCACAAAATTCAAGACCGCGGTCCACGTGGATTTCACTGCAAGGGCCACAGGGGCCGGTATCAGCCATCTCCCAGAAATTCTCCTTGCGGCCAAAATAAAGGATATGCTCAAGGTTTATACCGGGCTGCTTGCGCCAGTTCTCGGCGGCTTCCTCATCGGTCGGAATGTCGCCCTTATCATCTTTGAAGCAGGTCGTCCAGAGAGAAGCCTTGTCAATGCCCCACACACCGGTTAATAGCTCCCAGGCCCAGGCAATGGCTTCTTTTTTGTAATAATCGCCAAAGGACCAGTTTCCCAACATTTCAAAAAAAGTATGGTGAATGTCGTCTCGGCCAACATCATCAAGGTCATTATGTTTTCCAGCTACACGCATACACTTTTGAGAATTGACCGCCCGTTTGTAGGGACGAATATCCGTGCCGAGAAACACGTCTTTGAATTGGACCATTCCTGCATTGGTGAACAGCAGGGTCTGGTCGCCGCCGGGCACCAGCGAAGACGATGGGACGAAGGTATGACCTCTTGTAATAAAGAAATCGATGAACGACTGCCGGATTTGCGCTCCGGTCCACGCTTTTTTCATACGAGCTCCTGCCTCTTGAGACTTTGATCTTGAATTATAGCTGTTTTTATTAATTTTGCCGCGCTCTGTATGGATAAATTAGTAAAAACAGCCACATTAATTCAGCTAATTTTATGGGCAATTGAGATAAACTTATTGTAACAACACAGACAGGTTATAAAGAAGATGCAGATGACCTTGAAAGACAAAACCGTCCTGGTCACAGGAGGCGCAAAAAGAGTTGGAAGGGAGCTGGCGTTAGCAGCAGCCCAAATCGGGGCAAACGTGATTGTCCACCACGCCCATTCGCCAGTAGAGGCAGAAAAGACCGCGGGAGAAATTGCCGCACTGGGCGGTCAAGCGTGGATGCTAGAAGGTGACCTGAGTGACAAAGCCCATACCTGCACCCTGATTGAACGCGCCTGGGCGATTCAACCTCTGTATGCTTTGGTGAACAGCGCTGCCATCTTCGAACCCTTAACCTTTAGGGAAACCACCCTGGAGCAGTGGCAAAAACACCTGGATATTAACCTGACGGCGCCATTCCTGTTGAGCCAGGCGTTTGCAAAGATGATGCCTGCCGGGGTGGCAGGGAGGATCATCAATATTGTCGATTGGCGAGCTCTGAGACCTGGAGCAGATCATTTTGCGTATACCATCAGCAAGGCGGCACTGGCAGATATGACGAAATCGATGGCTGTGGCCCTGGCGCCGGATATTACCGTCAATGCGTTAGCGTTGGGAGCGATCTTACCCCCCAGCACCGGCGGCAGTCCCGATATCTTGAAAAATGTGCCTATAAAGAGGTGGGCAAATATGGACGAGCTTCGTCAAACGATTCAATTTTTATTACAAGGGCCGGCCTACATAACAGGTGAGATCATCCACCTCGACGGCGGTCGCCATCTAGTCTAGGAGGCAAAAGTGGACCAGGTATTGATTAAAGATTTACTCTGTCGCGGCATCATCGGCATTACCTCACAAGAACGAACTCAACCGCAGGACATTCTCGTCAATATCGTGATTTTCACCAACGTCGCCCGCGCCGGCGAGACGGATAGCATCAACGACTGCGTGAATTATCGCACGGTCGCAAAGAAAGTGCTGGCGTTCGTCGAAAAGGCGTCTCGCAAGACCGTTGAAGCGCTGGCATGCGATATCGCCAGGCTGTGCCTGGAAGAAGCCAGGGTGCAAATGGTACGGGTGCGGGTTGAAAAAAACGGCGCAGTACGTTTCACAAAGTCGGTTGGGGTCGAAATCGAGCGATCCAAGACCACTTAAGGATATGAATGCAGCGTACCTGCTGATGGGATCGAACATCGATCCTGTCCAAAACACCCGGCAAGCCCTGGCGTTATTACGCGCCCGTGTGAGAATCGTTGAAATGTCGAACGCCTGGGAAACACCTTCTTTCGGCAGCCCGGGACCGAATTATATCAACCTTGCCATCCATATTGAAACAGACTGCGATGCCAAAGAACTGAAGACAGACGTAATCCGTGACATCGAGCGTAACCTGGGAAGAGTGAGAACCGCGGATAAAAATGCGCCTCGCACGATCGACATCGACCTCATAATATTCAACGATGAGCTGCTGGTGAATGCAATTTGGGTACATCCCCACATCATGCTGCCGATGGCAGAATTAATTCCCGATTTGAGGCGGCCTCAAGATGGCATAAAACTATGCGAAATCAGTCAATCAACTCAGCACTCTACACTTGCGGTCCGTCGCGCAGACCTGGATTTTCGCTGATATGCATTGTCATTGGATATTTTTTAAATATTTGTATAGGGTTTGTATATAATTGGGTAGAAATGCTACAGCTCATTGTTTCCGGCTCAGCAATTCAAGGGCAAGCTGGCGCAGGGATGCTGAAGCCTCGTTTTCCTCACGAGCCGCTGATGATAAAGCATCCAGGGCTTTTTGCGTGAACTGGTCAGCCATTGCCTGGGTATATTGTTGAGCGCCTTCCTCTCGTAAAACAATCGCCAACTCGTGCGATTCATCGGGCGTGATATTACCCTTTATCCAGCGCCTGTAGAATTGGCCTTTTTGGCGGAGACCGAACAAAACCGGCAGCGTCTTCTTCCCGGAAACGAGGTCCGATTCGGTTGATTTTCCGATCTGAATGGCATCGCCCCATATTCCAAGCCAATCATCCAGAATTTGAAATGCCAACCCAAGATTGTGGCCAAATTCCAAAAAGGAATTCAACTGCGCTTCTTCCACCTGGCCAGCCAGGCCTCCTAGCACGGCGCAGCATTCGAGTAGAGAAGCCGTCTTACCTTCGATCATCGGCCAGTATTCATCGATTGTGACTTCGGCTTGTTTTTCGTATTTCATGTCGAGGTACTGCCCACCCGTCAGGCGAATGCAGGTCTTGTTCAGCACCTCGGCCGAGCGCAGTCCAACTGCAGGAGATACCGTCCTGCTCATATCGAGGACAGCCGTGAAGGCCAGGGTGTACATCAAATCTCCGGCGTTGATCGCTTGAGGGATACCCCATTTCACCCACACGGTCGAGCGGCCGCGACGGAGAACGCTACGATCCTCGATGTCATCATGGATCAAGGAGAAATTATGGACCAGCTCGACTGCTGCCGCGGCAGGCAAAGCCTGCTGCCATTGGCCACAGGCCGATGCAGCGCATAAAAGTACTAACAACGGCCTGATCCTTTTACCCTGCGCTTCCAGCCCAGCGCCCTCTCCTTCCCAGCCAAGGTGATAGGTGAGTATGGAACGCGTTCCGATGAATTCTGCGGGTATGTTTTCATTAATTACTCGCTGAATCTCGAGCTCTATCGCAGGACGAAGATTTGTGGAAATTTTCACTAAATCCATTTTTGAAAAACCTTTTTCGAGACCTTTCTCAGTGACAGACCGAAAATCAAAACCATAAATGTCATTCGTTATTCCGGTGAAGGCGCGACCGAGAGAGATCAGCCAGCTTCTTGGAAGCAGTCGCAAACATGCAAATCTGAATTTCGCGCTTGAATTCAAGAATGGTTTGAACGGTTGCCTCCGGGCCACGCACCGCTGCTTTGAGAAAAGGGCTCGCCATACCGCCCAGGCTTGCTCCCAGGGCAATGCACTTGGCGATATCCACCCCGTTGCGCAGACCGCCGGAAGCAAAGACTGGCATTTCCGGAACGGCTTGCTTTACCTGTATGATCGATTCGGCCGTCGGAATGCCCCAGCCCCTAAATGCCGAAGCAACGTTCGCCAGATGTTCATCCTTGATCCGGAACATCTCGACCTGCGACCAGGAAGTGCCGCCTGCGCCAGCAACGTCAATAGCAGCCACGCCTGCCGACGCCAGCAGGCGAGCCGTCCGGCCAGAAATCCCCCACCCTACCTCCTTGGCAATGACCGGAACGGTAAGAACCTTGCAGATGCGCTCAATTTTATCCGCCAGACCGGCAAAGAGCGTGTCACCCTCGGGCTGCAAAGCTTCCTGAAGCGGGTTCAGGTGAAGGATCAAGGCGTCGGCTTCAATCATTTCCACAGCGCGGCGGCATTGATCTTCAGTGTAGGCGTAATTAAGCTGAATGGCGCCCAAATTCGCAAACAACAAAACATCCGGCGCCATCCGGCGGACCTTAAAAGTACTATCCAGTTCAGGGTGCTCAATCGCAGCCCGCTGCGATCCCAGGCCCATAGCAACCCCTGTCTGCTGGGCAGCTTCTGCCAGGATGCTGTTAATTTTGGCGGCTTGCTCCGTGCCACCGGTCATCGAAGATATCAAAAGTGGGGCCTTTAATGGCCTACCAAAAACCACCTCCGCCATATCTACGTCACCCAGATTAAACTCAGGCAGTGCTTCGTGGGTGAAAGAATATTCATCCAGGCCGGTTGAAATGGATGAGTGAACATCTTCTTCCAGGTTAATGCGGATATGATCGGCTTTTCGCGAGGGCAGACCAGAGTCTTCAGGCATAGTTCACCTATTACAAAAAACCCTCAACCTTAAATTGATACATTGAGTATACCAAAAGGAAAAGTTTGGGGTTATTATATTCAGGTATTTTTTACGAACACGCTGGCAATTTATCTTGACAGATTGACCAGGAAAGTTACAATTCAAAAATAAATATATCCGTTTCAATAAAGGATAACGTGTTGTATTTTGTATTGGCTTCGCTTGTAAAAAACCACACCACTACCACTTTGAGATAACATATCAAACAGGAGGCAGCAATCAAATGGAAAACACAATGGAAGATGTAAAAGCGATCATCTCGGATGTTCTTAAAGTCGATACGCAAGGCGTCAAGCGCGAAACTCGCTTTATCGAAGACTTGAAAGCCGATTCAATGGACCAGTTTTTCCTGATCGACGGTTTAAGCGAAAAGTTCAAGCTGACGATTTCGGACGACGATGCGCGCGGAATTAAAACGGTTGGCGATGCAATAGATTACATCGAAGCACATAAGAATTAAGATCCTCGTTCAGCAATATTAAATTGCCCCTTATTTGGCTTGCTTTCAAGGCCAAATCAGAGGCAATTTTTATTTCTTGTGATTACAAAATCAGGAAAGCAGTTGAGGGATTTCTTCAGGGTGCTTTGCTACACGCACCCCAGCCACCTGAAAAGCCTTGATTTTATCGGCAGCCAGACCTGATCCGCCTTCAATGATCGCGCCGGCATGGCCCATCCGTTTTCCAGGGGGAGCAGTCTGGCCGGCTATAAAGGCAACAACCGGTTTTGTCATTTTGGCGGCGATAAAATCGGCAGCCTTTTCCTCATCCGTCCCGCCGATCTCACCGATCAGGACTACTCTATCGGTGTGAGGGTCATTCTCGAACATTTCAAGCGTATCGATAAAACTGGTCCCATTGATTGGATCACCGCCTATTCCAATACAGGTGCTGGCGCCTAGCCCGACCCGCTTCAGGGCATATAGGACTTCGTAGGTCAGCGTGCCGGAGCGGGAAACGACTCCTACATTTCCAGGAATGGCGATGTCTCCGGGAATAATGCCGACCTTTGCCTCGCCTGGGGTAAGGGCGCCAGGACAATTCGGGCCAACCAGGCGGACGCCTTTTTGATCCAGGTAATTGCGTACGCGCATCATATCTTGAACTGGGACACCTTCCGTAATCGTAAAAACAAGCGGAATGCCGGCATCGGCAGCCTCGAACATGGCATCCGGAGCGCCGCGGGCCGGAACAAAAATAATGCTGGCATTGGCGCCGGTGGCTTCAACAGCAACTTTTACCGAATCAAATACCGGCACTTTACCGTTTAAAACCCATTCACCGCCCTTGCCAGGCGTGACACCTGCCACTACGTTCGTGCCGTAATGCACCATCTGCTGGGTGTGGAACAAGCCTTCGTGACCGGTAACACCTTGAATTAACAGCCTGGTATTTTTATTGATCAGGACGCTCATTTCAACCTCCCTGCGCCACTTTGACAGCTTTTTGGGCTGCTTCGACCAGTGTATCTGCCGTGATCATTTTGGCATCCGCCAGCAGCCGCTTGCCTTCCTCGGCGTTTGTGCCTACCAGGCGGATAACCATAGGAATCTTTGTCTTGACTTCCTTCATGGCGGCCAAAATGCCGCGGGCGACTTCATCGCCACGGGTGATACCTCCAAAAATATTTATCAAAACAGCGCGCACGTTTGGGTCGGTCAGGATAATGCGAAATGCAACGGCTACTTTGTCGGCGCTGGCGCCTCCCCCAACATCCAGGAAATTAGCTGGCTCGCCACCTGAAAGCTTGATAATGTCCATGGTCGCCATTGCAAGGCCAGCCCCGTTGACCATGCAGCCGATCTGACCATCCAATTTAATGTAGGACAGGCCATACTTGCGTGCTTCAATTTCGGCAGCAGCTTCAACATCAAGGTCACGCATATCGGCCAGATCTGGATGGCGGAAAAGGCTGTTATCGTCGATGATCATCTTGCCATCGAGCGCCATCAGGCGGTTATCAGCAGTGATCACCAATGGATTGATTTCAGCCAGGGTGGCGTCGCTCTCGACGTAAGCCCGCCAAAGGCCTCGCCCTATATCCATAAAAGTTCGCCAGTGCTCGCGCGGCAGGTCGATGCTGACGGCGATATCGCGGGCCTGGTAATCCCTCAGCCCGAGCAGCGGATCGATGTGAATTTTGATAATCTTTTCCGGGGAGCGCTGTGCGATCTCTTCGATATCCACGCCCCCGGCAGCCGAGGCCATAAAAACCGGTTTGCGTTGAGCGCGATCATTCGTAATCCCGAGATAGATCTCCTTGGCAATCGAGACAGCCTCATCGACGAGGACTTTGCGCACTGGCAATCCTTTCAGCTCCATTGCAAGGATTTGGGTAGCAACTTCTTCAGCTTCCTTGGGCGTTTTGGCCAGGCGAATTCCACCGGCCTTTCCTCGCCCGCCTACTAATACCTGTGATTTAATAACGACTCGTCCACCCAATTCCTCAGACACCTGCCGGGCCTCGCTGGCCGTAGCAGCAACGTGGCCCCTTGGAATTGGCACACCGTAGCGGGCAAAAATCTGTTTCGATTGGTACTCATGCAGTTTCATAACCAGACCCCTTTGATGAGTTAGCCAGCCCCTATCCGGAAGTTTTTAAGCTTCTACTTCATAGATTGGTCGGCTTTCAAACGGTTTCATTATACAGGTAAAAGAAAAGCCCGGCAAGTTGGCCGGGCAATTTCGTTAAATTAGATAAATTTTATATAGTTATCAGCCCTTCAGAAAATCGTCCAGAGCTTCCTTGCTGATGCGGTAAGCATTGCCAATCTTCTTGGCTTTCAGGTCGCCGGACTGGATGGCTGCAAGTACGTCCTCTTCAGAGACGCGCAGGACGGTCGCAGCTTCGGCCGGGGTCATGATCGAAGAGGTCGGTGCGGATGGAGCCGGTCCACCCACGCCAGCCGCCGGAGTCTCGCCTGCTGCAGCGGCCTTGGGAGCGTTTGGTTGCCCGGTCATGCCCTGAAGACTCTGGCTGATAACGTTGCCAATACCCATACCGGCTCCGATACCGGCCGTCAGGCCAGCGCCGCCGCCCGGGTTCTGAGCGGCTTCGCGTAGGGCATCGGCTGCCTGCAATTGGGTATAGGTCTGCATGTCGAGCATACCCATGGCGCGCAGCTCTTCAGCCGATTTTTCAGAGGGTTTCAAGCTTCCGATGTAGAATGTTTTCAGGGTCAGGCCGATGGCGGCAAAGTCGTCCTGCGCCTTGACCCGAACCGCAGTTCCAAGCTCCTCGACCAGGCCAATCAGCTCGAGTACAGTGGATTTCTGAGCGGTTTCCCCGAGGGTATCCTGGAGTTTTGAAAGGAGCATCATGCGCAGCCGGTTTTCGATATCTGCCATCATGTAGACGCCCTGCGCGCCCACAATTTGGGTCACGAACTGCTGGGCATCGCGGACCTGAAAGCTGTAGGAGCCGAATGCCTGCAGTAAAGCCACTCCAAGACCCATGCCGGGGTTGCGCACGATGATCGGCTGGGGCGTGCCCCATTTGCGGTCCGGGAATTCGCGCATGGAAACATAATAAACTTCGGCAGTGAAAGGTGTGCGATCATTAAAAGCGGTGCCAAGAATGCGAGTCAAAATTGGGACGTTGGCGGTCGCAATCGTATGGCGACCGGGTCCAAAAGCGTCCAGGGCCTGGCCATCCCGGAAAAACACGGCCCGCTGAGCCTCACGCACGATCACCTGCGAGCCCATACGAAGATCCGCAACGCCGACCTCAGGAAAGCGATGCACGAGCTCATCTGTCATTTCGCTGGGATATTCAACAACATCAAATATTCTAGCCATTTCTATTCTCCATCAAAGGATCTATTGTCATCCGGCAAATCCACTCAAAAAGGCAGTGTGAAAAATAATCGTGAAATGAACCTCTCACAATGATTACATCGCGCCGATTCATGTTTGAGGGGCTGAGGTTGAGGTGGTATTGGAAACACCGCCGATCATGGCCTCTGCGCGATGGTTGAAAACATCGAGGCACTTTTGAGCTTCGGTCGTCAAATTGCGGATCGCGGCTGGCAAGCCATCCGTTCCGATTGAGCTTTCTACATTATCAATGGCACGGCTAACTTCATCGACCAGATCGAGCAGCGCAAGATCGTACTGGTAGACCTGGTTCAATTCTTCTTGATTGATCTTGATCGCGTCGAAAAAGCCGGCGTAGCCATAGGAGGCCGTACGGATGCGATCGATAAACTGGCGCAACTTAATTGACGCGCTTTCCATGCGATCCATCTGGCTGATGCCGCCCTGTCGTAGTATTTCAGCCTGAATGGCTGAAAGCCTTCGCCACAACTCCTCAAACCGGTTGGCGACAGTCTCCCTTAACAATTTGTCAGCGGCTCGCCGGTTCGTGCGATCGACGTATCCATTGAAACCGGGAACCTTGCTCAATATCTTCTGCAAGACATTCATATCCCCGGTTACTCGTTCTACTAAATCGCTCATGACATTTCCTCCTTAGGGTAGACCTGAAATCCGGAAAGCTTTTCGGGTTCTAGATCATCTGATCAATTATAGCCTTATTTAAATACGAAAACAATAAGCGCAGGTTTCGCGATTTTTAGAGGAAAAGCTTTAAAAGAGATCTCCTGAGTTGCGGCCAAATGCAAAGCGGCTCCGAATGCCTGAAAAAATCTCTTAATAAGTTGGCACAATTATTGCTGTAAGTAGATCAAGAAAAGGAAATTATGGCCGAGATTCAGACCAAATCGAGGCAAGGGAAGGCTAAATGAGGGGAATAATAATAAAAATTCCTATACTTAACCTTTCAGTTTTATATCCGTAACCTTTCACTTTTATTAACCCGTTTGAGGCGGCATAAGCATTATAAATAAAAGTGATGACGTATAATATTAGACATTAGTAATAATTCTCATCCTATTTTAAGGAGGAAAGCATGGCAACAGGCAGGCGAAGAAGCGGAAGTATTTTAATAGTGGTTGCGATTATTCTTGTAGTTGCTATCGGAGCGGCTGCATATCTTTTCCGTGACCAATTATTCGGTTCCGGCGGCGGGGGGATCGGGCAACAGGCTCAGCCGACCGCTGTGCCTCCAGCCGTAGAAACAATCGATATCGTAATCCTGGTTCAGCCGGTGCCCCTGGGGGGGACCATTACCAAGGATATGGTTGCGCTTTTCCCATACCCGAAGGATAAATATGTTGAAGGATTCTACTTCAAATCCATCAATGATGTGGTAGGAAAACGGGCGCGTTATCCGCTGCAGCCCTCCATTGCGCTGACCACGGGCCTGCTTTCCAGCGAAGCAGTCGGCTCATTTGCATCCTCGCAAATCCCACCGGGGTACGTGGCGATTTCCGTGCCGATCGACATGCTGTCGGCTGTTTCGTGGGCTCTGCAGCCCGGCGATCACGTGAGCGTGCTGGTGGCTTTGCTGGTGGCCGACATCGATCCCAGCTACCAGACTGTGCTTCCTAACAATGCGGGTGTTGTACAAGTGCCCGGCACAAATAAGGACGGAAACGTCGTTCTGGTGCCAAAGACAATGCAAGTCGCGCCGCCACAAATCGGACGGACCGAGATGGATGGAACGCTATCACAGCCAGTCTACGTACAACCATCGGAAGCCCAGCGGGCACGGATCGTCAGTCAGGTGTTGATTTCAGATGCTACGGTATTGGGCGTCGGTGATTTTGCACAAATCATGAAAGCGGCGAACGAACCAGTGACTGGACCAACGCCTACTCCAGCCCCCGGGACAACTCCCGTTACTCCCACGCCTGTGCCGACTCCTGATAAAATCACATTAGTTGTGTCGCCGCAGGACGCAGTTACGATAAACTATGTTATGCTTAATAAGGGAGCAAAGCTGAATCTGGTTTTGCGCAGTGCCCAGGATACCAAACAGGTCAAGACGGAAGCCGTGACGTTGCAATTCCTGATGGACCAGTACAATATCCCGTTGCCCAGCAAGCTGCCTTACGGATTGATGCCAAGGGTTGATTCGCTGAACTTCCTCAACAGCACTGATAACTCTCCGGGAGTTATCCCCCCTGCCGCGCAAGCGACACCGGCGCCATAAGGTTGAAAAAGCTTGATTTTGTGTCTTATAATCCAATTGCCAGCTACCGGCGCGAGCCGGTAGCCGGCAAAAACATTTAACGGAGTCGGGATGCCCGCACAGGAAAAAATTCGAGTTTTGATCGTCGATGATATCTCCGAAACTCGCGAGAACATCCGCCGTTTATTGCAGTTCGATAATATGATCGATGTGGTCGGCGCGGCGCGCTCGGGGCACGAAGCGATCGAAATGTCTCAGCAAAATAAGCCGGACGTTATTGTGATGGATATTAACATGCCGGATATGGACGGAATTGCCGCCACCGAAATTATCCGGAAGAAAGTACCCTTTACACAGGTAATCATTTTATCCGTCCAAAATGATCAAAGTTACATGCGCAAGGCCATGCTGGCAGGAGCGCGTGATTTCCTGTCCAAACCACCGACGATCGACGAGCTGACCTCAGCCATCCGGCGAGCCGGGGTCATGGCGCACGACGAAAAGAATAAACTGGCGCAGTCGTTTGCCGTCGGAGCCACTGGCTCAACCACGGCAACCCCCACGCCTGCCCAGATATTAGGAAAAGTAGTGGTCGTTTACTCGCCTAAAGGCGGAACCGGCGCGACCACCATCGCCACCAACCTGGCTATCTCACTGCTTAGCGAAGAGTCTAAAGTCATGCTGGTGGATGCCAGCCTGCAATTCGGCGATGTGACGGTTTTCCTGAACGAACAGGCCAAAAATACAATCCTCGATCTGACGCCGCGGGTCGACGAGCTCGATCCGGATTTCGTTGAAGAAGTGGCGCTAAAACACGCTACCACAGGGTTACGCGTCCTGGCAGCCCCTCCCAAGCCAGAAATGGCGGACCAAGTCACGAGCGAGCAATTCAATAAGCTGCTGAGCTATCTCCGCCACATCTATTCATTTATCATCGTCGACACTGCTTCGTA
>DATKKB010000032.1:0-44119 GCA_035543095.1 Anaerolineaceae bacterium
CGCCGATGGCCGGTATTAGCAAGAATAAGGCCCACCAGTTATTGATCTGTAGCAAATTAAAATTTTGCAGGAAAAAAGCCGCCCCGATCAGGATCAAAACAACGCCAAATATCCAGCCGCTGCTACTTGAACGGCGCTCAGTGCTGCCACTCCCCGTCGCAGTTGTCGGCTTGCTCTGGTTGGAAGGTTGAACAGGTGGAAGGCCAGCGCCTTCAGATCCGGGTTCGTTACCAACAGGTGGCAATGATTCCATGGCTAATTTTCCTTTCTGAATAAATTATACAAGATTCCTGCTTGTTCATACCTCTAATTCGTGCTACTCTTTAACTGGTCAGACCTCTTATCTGTTACTCGAAAGGGAATCAACATGGCTTTCCATTTTCCGGATCGTCCGGCCGAGCTGGCCGAAACCCAATTGATCGATGCCATTTTGGATGGCACATTCCCCGTAAATTCATCTCTGCCGTCTGAAAGAGAATTGGCTGCGCTGCTTGGCATTACGCGTCCTACCTTGCGCGAGGTTTTGCAGCGCCTGAGCCGTGATGGCTGGATCGAGATTCACCATGGTAAGTCAACTCGTGTGTGCGATTTTTGGCAGGAAGGTTCTTTGACAATTTTAGGGACCATTTCTCGCCGAAAGGCAAATTTGCCACCCACTTTTATCTACGACCTGCTTCAAATTCGGGCGCTCCTGGCTCCAACCTATTTTCGATTGGCATTCGAGAACAGAAAGCCCGAAGTCCTGGAACTGCTGGAAAAATCTACTGGAATTCCCGACGATCCGATGGCGTTTACTGAATGGGATTGGCAGTTGCATTACCGAATGACAATTCTTTCTGGCAATCCGGTCTTTACATTAATATTAAACGGTTTCATGGAACTCTACAAAATGCTCGGCCCAGTCTATTTCGCAAATCCAGCCTTTCGAACCCATTCTTGCTTGTTTTATGCCCGGCTCCTGAATCTGGTATTAACAGGCGACAGTATTACATTTGAGGCTGAGACCAAAATAGTTATGGAAGAAAGTATCACCAACTGGCAAACTATAAGGCAAATATAGATATTCATCTCGGTCATTTGCTGAAGTAGAAACGATTTACAGGAGGGTCCAATGTGGGAAATTGGATGGCGAGACAGGGTCTGGTCTGATTTGAGCCAACCCTGGGACATCATCGTAATCGGCGGCGGAATCACGGGGGCGGGAATTTTGCGCCAGGCAACACAAAAAGAATTGAAAGTCCTGCTTGTAGACGCGAACGATTTCGCCTTCGGGACGTCGAGCCGTTCATCAAAAATGGTGCACGGTGGATTCAGGTATCTCCGCAACCGGCAGTACAGTGTAACTCACGAGGCAGTGCGAGAACGAGAATGGATGCTGCGCGCAGCCCCCAATCTTGTTACTCCATTGCCATTTGTGATACCACGTTACCGATCAAGCGGCATGCATTCTTGGGAGACATATTTTGGGGTGATTCTATACGATCTGATGGCCCCGAAATGGCATCACCGGATTTTTTCCAACAAGGAATTGTGCGAAAAGTTCCCCTGGCTTAACCAACTTGGACTATTGGGTGGGAACGAGTATTACGACGCCGAGATGGACGATGCCCGGCTTGTCTTGCGAATCATACGTGAATCAGTTGCAATTGGCGGCACTGCATTAAACTACGCGGCAGTAACTGGATTGATGCGAGATCGGTCCGGCAAGATATGCGGCGTTCAAATAACCGACCGGGCATCCTCCTTTGAAAAACAAGTCGAATGCACATCACGGGTGGTCATCAATGCTTCAGGCCCGTGGTCAGATGAAATCCGCCATCAAATCCAGGAACCACCCAGGCTGCGCAAACTGCGCGGGAGCCACCTCGTATTTAAATTCGAAGATTTTCCCCTGCACAGCGCTGTCACCCTCATGCACCCGGTTGACAATAGAGCTATGTTTGCCCTTCCATGGGAAGGCACAACCCTCATTGGTACGACAGATCTAGATCACATATTCAATCCCTCCGAGGAGCCATTCGCTACGGAAGGCGAGATCGAATACATTATGCAGGCAATCCAGGCGATTTTTCCGGGTCTACATCTGGGCCGAGACAAGATAATTTCGACATTTTCCGGGCTGCGCCCGGTCATCAATACTGGACTGGCTGACCCATCCAAAGAATCTCGCGCTCACGTCGTTTGGGATGAACAGGGACTTGTGACGATCACCGGCGGGAAATTAACAACTTTTCGAATAATGGCGGCCGAAGCGCTCCAGAAAGCAAGCGCCTATCTTCCGAGCCAACCTGAGTTTTCCATGCACGCGCCTATTTTTGACCCTCTTATTTGTGAGATATCACCGGATCAGGTAGACTCAAAAACGTTTGCCTACCTGGCAGGACGCTATGGCAACGAAGTAACGCAGTTCTTATGCGCATCAGATCCTTCCGAGCTGGAGAATATTAGATATTTGCCAAATCTTTGGGCAGAGCTCCGATGGGCTGCAAACCAGGAAGGGATCGTCCACCTGGATGATTTACTTCTAAGACGGGTCAGGTTGGGTCTCCAACTACCGGAGGGCGGTTTGGCAGAGCTGGAAAAGGTAAAGCGGATTGTTCAGCCGGCGCTCGGCTGGAACGATCAGACCTGGCAGGCTGAGGTTCGTAGGTATCGGGCAATCTGGCTTTCCAGTTACAGTCAATCACCTGAAAAAATGCGCATCCAAGCCAATTCTGTTCAAATTTGAAAGGGTGAACATGACGTCACTTAAAAAAACCCCGGTCCCAGAATGGTGGGAAGAGACTGCCCCTGGTTCTTTTCGCTCACTTTTCAAGTGGGGAGCGCCCGACCAGTTCAAACATCCCAATCGCGGCCTGATCAACTTATTAATGAAGACTTTTGGCATGGAAGCAGCGGATTTCATCCGGCCCCAGCTCGTCGGTGATGACCCTGTGAATGAAATAATTCCAGGGCATTTATCTGACGTTCAGATTGCCCGGCTGTCTGAAATCGTAGGCGAAGAAAACCTTAAGCTGGACTGCTATACCCGTATCAAGAAATCGTATGGAGCCAGCATGATCGACGCCCTTCGGTTGAGACGAAAAATCATTGAAGGGATCCCGGATGCTGTTGTCAATCCACGCTCGAAATCTGACCTCGCCCTGGTCATCGCGTATTGCGATCAGCAGCGGATCCCGGTTTATACTTTTGGGGGCGGTTCTTCGGTAACGCGTGGCCTCGAGGCAGTAGCTGGCGGAATCACGATCGATATGAGCGCTCATATGCATAAAGTTGTCGCATTCAACGAGATCGATCAAACGATTACAATCGAAGCCGGCATGTCAGGTCCACAATTGGAGGAAGCCTTAAACCAGGCTCCTGCACGCTTCAATGCCCGCAGGCGCTTCACCTGTGGCCATTTCCCTCAATCCTTTGAATTTTCCAGCGTCGGAGGCTGGGTGGTGACACGCGGCGCCGGTCAAAATTCCACCTACTACGGCAAGATCGAAGATCTTGTGCTGTCGCAGGAGTACGTCACGCCTTGTGGAACCATCCGCACACCTCCATTCCCCCGCACCGCTACCGGCCCGGATATTGACCAAATCATGATCGGCAGTGAAGGTACTTTTGGCGTTTTGGCAGAAGTCACCTTGAGAATCTTTCGTCTGATGCCTGAAAATCGGACTTGTTTCAGCTTTATGTTCAAGGATTGGCAGAGCGCCCTTGCCGCGACCCGCGAGATTATGCAGTCTGAAGCTGGTGTACCATCAGTCTACCGTCTCTCCGACCCGGAAGAAACCGAGGTTGGCATGAATTTATACGGCATCGCCGGCACAACGGCTGAAACGATCCTGAAAACTCTTGGGTACCGGCCCATGCAAAAAGTGCTTTTACTGGGATCGACCGACGGAGAAAAGGGCTATTGCCGGAACATTGACCGTATGATTCGGAAAATATGCCTTGCATCTGGCGCGTTTGATCTCAGTCCATTCAATATCACCCATAAATGGGAAAAGGACCGCTTTCGCGATCCATATATGCGCGAAGATCTACAGGATTTCGGTATTCTGATCGACACACTCGAATGTGCAATTAATTGGTCCAATCTCGAATCCGTTCATAGCCAGGTGCGGAATTACATTAAAAGCCGCCCGCAAACGATCTGCATGACCCACCTTTCCCACGTTTACCCGCAGGGGGCAAATCTCTACTTTATTTTTATAGCCAAAATTGCGAGCATAAAAGAATATCTTGATTTACAATATGGCATCCTTGAAATGATCCAAAAGAGTGGCGCAGGCATCAGCCATCATCACGGAGTGGGCAAACAGACTGCCCCCTGGCTCGAGGAGAATATCGGCAGCGCCTCCATGGACGCCATCCGGGCGTTGAAACGACATTTTGACCCGAACAATATCTTAAATCCAGGAGGAACATTGGGCCTGGACCTCAACCCGGAGCAAAGAGCCAGATCCTGGGGCAAAGATTTGAAAGGATAAAATGATCAAAGACTGCGTGCTGGCAATAGATAACGGAACTCAAAGTGTTCGAGCCCTGGTCTTTGATACCCAGGGCAATTTATTGGCCAAAAGCAGGGTGGTCATCGAGCCTTATTATTCAACTTCCCCCGGTTTGGCCGAGCAAGATCCGCAGGTGTTTTGGAAAGCGGTTTGCTCCGCCTGCCAGCAGCTCTGGACATTATCCGGTTCGTATAAAGAAAGGATTGCAGGTGTTTCCTTAACTACCCAGCGATCCACTGTTGTTAATGTAGACAGCCTCGGGCGACCGCTCCGGCCAGCGATCGTGTGGTTGGACCAGCGCCGCACACCCGGCTTAAAGCCGGTGGGAGGTCTTTGGGGCGTGGCTTTCAGGCTTACCGGCATGAGTGAGACAGTTGCACACTTGCAGGCTGATGCTGAAGCCAATTGGATCCGGACATACCAACCTGAGATTTGGGAAAATACTCATAAATTCTTATTTCTTTCAGGCTACCTGACGTTCTTGTTAATCGGAAAATTTGTCGATTCGATCGGCTCGCAAGTTGGCTACGTTCCTTTCGATTACCAACACCAGCGCTGGGCTTCCAACCGGGATTGGAAATGGCAGGCTGTCCCCATGAAGAAGAACATCCTGCCTGATCTGGTGCCTCCATCCCATAGT
Source organism: Anaerolineaceae bacterium (assembly GCA_035543095.1). Lineage (GTDB taxonomy): Bacteria > Chloroflexota > Anaerolineae > Anaerolineales > Anaerolineaceae > UBA700. The sequence goes on from DATKKB010000032.1 coordinate 5,143, forward strand.
TTAGGTGAGATCACGGAGCTTGCCGCTGAAGCCACGGGCATCCCGGCTGGATTACCTTTAATCGCCGCCGCTGCCGACAAGGCCTGCGAGGTGATCGGTGCCGGCTGCTTGAAACCAAATATTGCCTGCTTGAGTTACGGAACTACTGCCACAATTAATACGACAAATCAACGGTATATCGAACTGATCCCCCTCATTCCTCCATACCCCGCTGCCATACCGGGCTCCTACAGCCTGGAAACCCAAATTTATCGCGGCTATTGGATGGTAAGCTGGTTTACGCGCGAATTCGCGCAAGATGAAACCCGCCTGGCGCAGCAGAGAGGAGTGGAAGTTGAGGAGCTCTTCGATGAACTGGTTGAGTCGGTATCACCAGGATCGAACGGCTTGATGCTCCAGCCTTTTTGGTCGCCCGGCCTAAAAGTGCCCGGGCCTGAGGCAAAAGGCGCGATCATCGGCTTTGGAGATATCCATACACGTTCACATCTTTATCGCTCAATTTTGGAAGGCCTGGCATACGGCCTGCGCGAGGGCGCTGAGATGACCGTTAAACGTAGCGGTGTCAGAATTAACGAGATTCGGGTGGCTGGTGGAGGCAGCCAGAGCCATGCCGCCATGCAGCTCACGGCGGATATATTTGGACTGCCAGCTTCGAATCCGCACGTATATGAGGCTTCCGGCCTCGGCGCTGCCATCGATGCAGCCGTCGGCTTAGGCTTACACCCAGATTTTGACAAGGCCGTGTCCGCAATGACACGCACCAGCCGGACCTTTGAACCGATCCCCGCCAATCAGAAGATATACGATGAGCTTTACAAGCACGTATATTGCCACATGTACGAGCGGCTAAAGCCATTGTACGAAAAGATCCGATCGATTACGGGTTATCCGCCTACCGACTGAAAAACGAATAATCTTAAGACAAAATCAATATTAATCTTTGCTATAATCCACTATCATTTATTTGATCCATATGATACATATTAAACGGATCTTTGGGTTTTAGCGTGATTTCAGGGGCAAAGTGCTGCGCAATTTGCCCCTGAAACCACGGCAACTCCCAAAGGGCCTATTAAACTGGTGGAGAGTAATTTCGCTCCAGATTAAATTTGTCAAGAAATAAACGGTTGAACAAACCTATTTTGATTCTATTTTCGACCAGACGGAGAAAGCTATTATGAATGCGAGTGACTTATTGAAAATTGTGAGCGGCAGGCTTTTAATCCCTGATATAGATCTGTCCCGCCCAATCAAAGGCGGATGTGGGGCCGATCTTATGAGTGATGTGCTGGCGTCGATCCAGCAGCCGGAGGCTGTGCTGGTTACCGGACTGTGCAACCCGCAGGTAATTCGCACCGCGGTGATGGCTGATATGGCTGCCATAGTCCTTGTGAGGGGGAAAAATCCGCCAGATGAGACGATTGAATTAGCCTCAAAAGAAGGCATCCCATTAATTTCAACTCCTTACGGCATGTTCGACATTTGCGGAAAGCTGTACCAGGCAGGGCTGGTCAGTCTCGAAAAACCGATTTCAGAAGACGACTATACCTGTATCTAAATTATGGATAAGAAATCCGACCAAGAGCTGAATATTACGAATCAGGTGACTGAAAATATTACTCCTGCAGAGGAGCTCGCTTACGAGCTCCACATCGAAGAGGTAATGTCACGCGAGATACTTAGTTTGTATCCGGACATGCAAATGCAGGAAGCGCTTGAATTCTTTCGTACTCACCACATTTCCGGCGCCCCGGTAATTTCCAGGGATGGCGACCTGATCGGGGTTCTCAGTATGGAGGATTTGATCCGCGCTTTGCGAGTCACCGATCTGGAAGCGCCGGTTGAGAAATACATGAGCGTACAGCTCATTTCCGTGCGCGGCAAAGATCCGGTAGTCGAAGCATTAAAAAAATTCGTCACAAAAAGTGTAGGTCGGCTACCGGTAATCGATGATGCCGGAAATTTGATCGGTATATTAACGAAAGGCGACATCACCCGCGGCCTGTTAAAGGCTTTACAGCGCGATTACCAGGTCGAGGAAGTCCGGCGTTATCGAGCCAGGCATTTATTTGAAGACATCGTCTCCGATCGAACCAGCTTAATCCTGCGCTACAATATCAAGGCGCACGATTTCACCCGCGGCGGAGCCGCCTCCACCAACATCAAGCGGGCTTTGCTTCGCCTTGGCGCCAGCCCACAACTTGCCCGCCGGGTCGGGATAGCAATTTATGAAGCGGAGATGAATCTGATCATCCACACTACCTATGGCGGCATCATCCGGGTTGAAATCGAGCCGCATCAAATATCGATCGACGTTTACGACGATGGTCCTGGCATAAAAGATGTCAACCTGGCGATGAAGCCAGGCTACTCAACTGCAACCGAAGAAGTCCGCGAGCTCGGTTTTGGCGCTGGGATGGGTCTGGTTAATATCTCGCGCTGCGTAGATCAAATGAAACTGGAATCTGTCTTGCAAAAGGGCACCCGCCTGCGCTTGAAGATTTTCCTGAAACAAAATGAAATCGTTGGCGAAGGTTATCCGGCAAACAGGGAGAATAGCTAAATGGATCTTCAATCGATCATAGACACCCTCGAATTAGAGGTTATTACGCAGCCGAAGGATTTTGCCGGCATGTTTCCGACCTCAGGGTACACTTCGGATTTATTGAGCTGCGCAATGGCTGGCGCCAGGAAAGATGGTGTCTGGATAACGCTCCAATCTCACGACAATATTGTGGCGGTAGCCGCACTGCTGGATTTAGCTGCCATCATCATCACCGAAGACGCCCGGCCGGAAGAATCGACCGTTGCGCGCGCCAATTCGAAAAACATCACTTTGCTTTGCACTTCTCAACCCACTTTTTCAATAGTCGGCAAATTGTGGGAGATGGGTTTGCGCAGTGAATAGCAGGACAATTTTTGGAATCCTTTCGAGCTGACCTGCATCTTCACACCGTGCTTTCTCCATGCGCAGAAATCGAGATGCTGCCGTCTTTGATTATCGCTGAAGCAGTTGAGCGCGGAATCCGGCTGATCGCGGTGACCGACCACAACGCCACCGGTAACGTAATCGCAGTCCAAAAGGCAGCCGAGGGCAGCGGACTGATTGTGATACCCGGCATGGAGCTGCAAACGCGCGAGGAAGTTCACGTGCTATGCCTATTTGACACACTCGAACAGGCCCAAGCGTTTCAAGCGATGGTCGACCCTTTATTGCCGGATATCGCAAACAATCCGGATTATTTCGGATTTCAACTGGTGGTCGATTCGGAGGGCAAGATCGAACGTGAGGAAACCCGATTATTGCTGACTTCAGCCGACATCAGCATCGAAAAAGCGCTTGAGGCAACCAACAGGCTGGGAGGTATTTTGATCCCGGCGCACGTCAATCGAAAAGCCTTCGGTTTGATTGAAATGCTTGGTTTCGTCCCTGAAAATATGCATATTGAAGCCCTTGAAATCTCGCATCATGTCACGCCTGAGCAGGCTTACCAGCTTTATCCTCAAATTGAGGGGTATCCATTGATTCAAAATGGAGATGCTCACCAACTTGCGGATATTTTAGGCGCAACCACTTACAAGATCGAAAAGCCGACCATTGCTGAGATTCGTCTTGCATTGAACAATCAGGATGGGCGAACTTTCTCAATAGGATAACGGGATTTTGGAGGTTGTATCGGGCTACAGAGCAGCCCGATACAACCTCCAAAATCAAGTATAATCAACCGTTAGTTAATTTTTTCACAACTAGACAACCGTCATCACTTTACATGACATTTGGTATTTGACCGCATTTTAAGAGAAGTATAAACTTCACTTAGGCTTTATAGATCATTTCCCACAGTAATACTCCAATTAAAGGGTTGCGATGTTAAGTAATTCTGAAATTCTAACCAATGATCCCCTGGCCGATCCGGCCCTTAAAGCAATTGTCGATGGGATTCTAGCAGAAAGCCAGGACCTTCCCGGTGCAACCATGGTTGTATTAGAAGAAATCCAGGGAAAGGTCGGCTACGTGTCTGATTCGATTCAGCAGTACGTAGCAGCAAAGCTGAAAATTCCCGTCAGCATCGTGCATGGCGTCATTTCTTTCTATTCTTTTTTCACAACTGCACCCCGCGGCCGCCATACCATCAGATTCTGCCTCGGGACGGCGTGTTACGTAGGCGGCATGCCCCAGTTGATTGAAAAAGCCAAGCAGGTTTTGGGTGTCGAACCTGGTCAAACGACCAAGGACGGCTCCATAACGCTCGAAGTATGCCGTTGCGTCGGCGCCTGCAGCCAGGCCCCAGTGATCGTTATCGACGAGGATGTCAATGGGCGCGTAAGACCCAATAAACTTCCCCAACTTTTCCGGCCCGTGCAAAACAGCTGAGGATTTTAGAGTTGCGTGAACTGGCTCTTCATTTACTTGATATAGCCGAAAACAGCGTGGCGGCCCAGGCCAAGAACATCACCCTGACGGTGAAGGAAGACCTGGTAAATGACCGCTTACGAATGACCGTCCAGGATGATGGCAAAGGAATGGATGCCGATATGGCTGCGCGCGTGGTCGATCCTTTCGTGACCTCACGCACCACCCGAAAAGTCGGCCTTGGAATTCCACTCCTCAAGGAGGCAGCCGAGGCCTGTAACGGATTTCTGAAGATCGAATCGGCTCCAGGCAAAGGAACCACCCTGACGGTTGAATTTCAACACGGTAATATCGACCGGATGCCTTTAGGAGATATTTCAGGGACGGTTCTTACCCTGGAGGTTGCATATCCGAATATTCATTGGCGATTTATTTACCAGGTAAACCAGAAAACGTTTGAATTTGATGATCAACCGGTTAAAGAAGCGCTCGAAGGAATATCTTTGACAGAACCAGAAGTGATTGCATATCTGCGAAATTCGCTCAGGGAGGGCGTCTCTGAGCTCTTTCAAGATCAAGAAATTATTCAACCTAATTGAACAGGAGAGATACTATGCCTTCCGTAAAAAGTCTCGATGATTTGAAAAAGCTGCGCGAAGAAGCACTCGAAAAACGCAAAATGAAAACGGCTGAAGGAAAAGCGCACGTGATCGTCGGCATGGGAACCTGTGGCATCGCAGCCGGAGCGCGCGATACGATGAAAGCGATCCTTGAATTTATCGAGAAAGAGAACCTTTCCGGTGTGGTTGTAACTCAGACGGGCTGCATCGGCCAGTGCGAAAAAGAACCGATTGTCCAGGTTGTGATTGGCGACCAGGAAAAAGTCACGTATGGAAAAGTCAATCCTGAAACTGCTCGACGGATCATGAAAGAGCACGTTGAGGCCGGGCACATCGTTCAGGATCACGTCATACCGGTTTGATAGAAGCTGGGTTGCCTATTTCCTCAGTATAGGCAGCTGCGATCGATATTTGCATTTACCTTTGTATCGATAGGATTCGTCTATGAAGTTTTATCGCACACATGTTTTGGTGTCCGTTGACCCGGAATGTGTCAAAAGGGGCGCCCACGAAATCCTGGATTCACTCCAGGATGAACTGGTCACCCAGGGGCTAATTGACGAAGTCCAGGTGCTCGAAACCTCAAGAATCGGCGATCTTTCCGACGCTCCCGATATGATGGTCTATCCGGAAGGCGTCCATTACGTCGACCTGACCCCGGATGATATCCCATATATCGTTGAGGAGCACCTCTTAAAAGGACGCATTGCCACAAAATTCGTGGCCCCCACAAGAGTATTTTCGGATCAAGAGCTGACTGCCCCGACCTCGAAAGAGGTACGGGTGGTCTTGCGCAACTGCGGTGTGATCGATCCCGAAAATATCGAGGATTACGTTGCCAATGATGGCTACATGGCCCTAGCCAAGGTTTTAACGGAAATGACCTCGCAGCAGACGATTGACACCGTCAGCAATTCCGGCCTGCGCGGCCGGGGTGGAGCCGGCTTCCTGGCCGCCAGGAAGTGGCAGCTCGCACGCGACGTTCAGGATTGGCCCAAATACCTGACCTGCAACGCCGATGAAGGCGATCCGGGCGCATTTATGAATCGCCGGGTTCTCGAAGGCGATCCACACAGCGTTCTGGAAGGCATGATCATTGCGGCGTATGCAATTGGGGCTTCACGCGGCTATATCTATTGCCGTGCTGAGTATCCGATTGCCGTGAAGACCCTCAAAATTGCCATCCAACAGGCTCGCTCCTTTGGCTTCCTGGGAGATAACATCCTTGGAACTGATTTCTCATTCGATCTGGAAGTACGGATGGGAGCGGGAGCCTTCGTTTGCGGTGAAGAAACGGCCCTCATCGCTTCAATCGAAGGCAAGCGCGGTGAGCCGCGTGTCCGTCCTCCTTTCCCCGCAGTAAAAGGCCTGTTTGGCAAACCGACCAACAACAATAACGTTGAAACGTATGCCAACGTACCCCAAATTATATTAAACGGGCCGGAGTGGTTCGCCAGCTTTGGAACAGCTAAGAGCAAAGGCACCAAGACTTTTGCGTTGGCTGGGGACGTCAAGCATACCGGCCTGATAGAGGTTCCGCTTGGAATCACCCTGCGCGAGATCGTTTACGAGGTCGGCGGCGGCATCAAGGATGACAAAGGCTTCAAAGCCATCCAAATCGGCGGTCCCATGGGCGGCATGCTTTCATCGGAGCACCTTGACCTGCCGGTCGATTATGAATCCCTGTCCTCTGCCGGCGCCATGATGGGATCCGGCGGCGTGGTGGTCCTTGACGAAGAGAACTGCATGGTCGACATGGCCCGTTTCTTCATGGAATTCACCCAGGCTGAGAGCTGCGGGAAATGCACGCCGTGCCGGGTTGGCACGCTGCGTATCCTCGAGATCCTGAAAAAGATTTGCGCCGGTCTGGGTGAGCCCGAGGACCTGGATACCCTCGATTTGCTTTGCCGCCAGATCATTTCCACCAGCCTGTGCGGGCTCGGGGCAGGCGCACCCAATCCAGTCGTCAGCACCCTTAAATTGTTCCGCAAAGAATATGAAGCCCATATTTATGAAAAACGCTGCCCGGCAAAGGTCTGCAAGGCCCTCATCCGGTACGACATTCTGAAAGAATTCTGCACCGGCTGCACAGTGTGCGCTCGCAACTGCCCGGCCAATGCTATTACCGGAGAACGACGACAGGTGCATTTAATCGATCCGGATATCTGCATCCGCTGCGGTATCTGCATGCAGGTTTGTAACTTTAATGCCATCGCTATCAATTAATTATCATCCACACGGATTGCCTAGGAGGAATAATGACCGTCGCAATTAAAGAGGGACCGGAAGTAACTGAAGCCGTTCAGAAAGCAGTGGCGCACCACGGCTCCTCCATTGGAGATTTGATCCCTATTTTGAATGAGGTCAATCGCGCCTTGGGATACCTGCCAGAACAGGCCATGGCCGAAATTAGCCGGACCTTGAAGGTTCCCAAGAGCAGCCTTTTCTCAGTGGCAAGTTTTTACGAGATGCTTTCAACCACGCCACGCGGCCGGCATGTCGTCCAGTTCTGTGAATCCGCTCCCTGTCATGTCGTCGGCGGCCGGCAAGTCTGGAAAGCTTTACAATCTAGCCTGGGCCTGGAGCCTGAAGAGACCAGCCCAGATGGAAAGTGGACCTTGCTTACAGTTAGCTGCCTGGGCGTTTGCGGCGTTGGTCCGGTCATTATCATCGACGATGATATTTATGGGAATGTTCAACCAGAAATGGTCGCCGACATTCTCGCAAAATACAGTTAGGCGGAGGGATTCATGAAAACAATACGATCAATGGTGTTGGTTTCAAGCGACTCCCTCAGCAAGGAACGCGGCGCGGCGGCCGTTTACGAGCGCCTGGAAGAAGAGATCAAGCGATTTGGCCTGCAGGATGAAATCTCGCTGACCATGGTCGGCGATATTGGCCGCCACGACGCGGTTCCGATGGTGATCGTTTACCCGGAAGCTGTTATTTATGGGCCCATAAAACCGTCAGACGTGCCTTTCCTGGTCGAAGAGCACCTTTATAAAGGGCGTATAGCGGCCGGATTGCAGGCACCGGCCCAGGAATTAACCGGCCGTATCGCCTGGATCTCCGCCCGGGCTGGAACTCTGCCAGCCGAGCAGCGCATCGTCCTGGAACGCGCTGGGATTATCGACCCGAACAGCATCGAAGATTACATCCTACACGAAGGGTACACTGCGCTCGGTAAAGTGCTTACGACCATGAAACCGGCGGAAGTGATCGCTGAAATCCAAAAATCCGGTCTACGTGGCCGCGGTGGGGCAGGTTTTCCAACAGGAACGAAGTGGAGTTTTGTTTCCAAGTCCCCCGGAAAACCAAAGTATGTCGTTTGTAACGCCGACGAAAGTGAACCCGGCACGTTTAAGGATCGCGTGATCCTGGAAGGCGATCCGCACAGCGTGATCGAGGCCATGACGATTGCGGCCTACGCAGTCGGCGCCAGCGAAGGCTACATCTACGTGCGCGGTGAATATTCGCTGGCCCAGGACCGGTTGCACTCAGCCATCCTGCAAGCACGCGAGTTTGGGTTCCTTGGAAAAAACATTTTTGAAACAGATTTCACCTTCGATATCCGCATTCACAGCGGCGCTGGTGCATACATCTGCGGCGAGGAAACAGCCCTGTTGGAATCGATCGAGGGCAAGCGCGGTATTCCCCGAACTCGCCCGCCCTTCCCGACTACCAACGGATTGTGGGGCATGCCTACGGTGATTAATAACGTAGAAACCCTGGCCAATGTGCCTCCCATTATCCGCAACGGAGCAGTATGGTACCGCCGTTTCGGTACCCCCTCCAGCCCCGGCACGAAAGTGTATACCATCCTGGGAAACGTCAACGTGACCGGTGTAATCGAAGTGCCCATGGGCATCACCTTGCGTGAAGTGATCGCTATTTATGCCAAGGGCATGAAATCTGGCGGCAATTTCAAGTTGGCGCAGACTGGTGGCTCCAGCGGCTCGGTCATCCCTGCTACCTTGCAAGACTCTCCTATGGATTTTGACTCCTTTGCCAAAGCTGGCGTTTCCATGGGATCGGGCGCTCTGCTGGTTTGCAATGAAGATACCTGCGTGGTCGACCTGGCCAAAGTGCTGATCAACTTCTTCCGGCGCGAGAGCTGCGGTAAATGCAACCCCTGCCGTATCGGCACCGAGCGAGCCTTCGAGATCCTGACTGACATTTCCAACGGCCAGGGAACTCTGGAAGATCTTGATACCCTGGCTAATTTAAGTGAATACCTTGTCCAGATGTCCAACTGCGGACTGGGTCAGACTGCAGGCACCCCGATTCACGACGTTCTCAAGTATTTCCGTGCAGAAATCGAAGCACATATCCTTCTGCACGTCTGCCCGACCGGGGTCTGCCCGATGAAAGAACCGGCTGGCGAAAAGGCATAGCCCCCTGACAAAGGGCTTATGACTTTGGATTGATCTGCGACTGTTTTCTAAATTTCACCTGAATCATCGAATATTCTGGGAGCGACCATTATGAAGGTAACAATCAACGATAAAATGATCGAAGTGCCGCAGGGCACGACTGTTTTGCAAGCATCCCGTCTGGCAGGATTTGATATCCCAACCTTGTGCGATCACCCGGCGCTCATCCCATACGGCGGCTGCCGTCTTTGCCTGGTTGAAGTCCAGGGGGCGCGCACCCTCCAGCCCTCGTGCACCCTGCCGGTGAATGACGGAATGGTCGTCAAGACCGAATCCGAAAAAATCTCCGCAGCGCGTAAGTTCGTCCTGACGCTCCTGTTCAGCGAGCGCAACCACTTCTGCCCTTATTGCCAGGTCAGCGGTGGCGACTGCGAGCTTCAGAACGCCGCGCTGAAAGAGGGCATGGGTAATTGGCCGCTCCCGCCCAACTGGCAGAGATATCCCGTTGATGCCTCGCACGAATATTTCGTGATCGACCACAACCGCTGCATCCTCTGCCGGCGCTGCGTGCGCGCCTGTGGCGAGCTGGTAGGCAATTTCACGCTCGGGTTCGAGGAACGCGGCGCGAAATCCTTCCTGGTGGCGGATTTCGGCGTGCCAATCGGCCAAAGCACTTGCATTTCTTGTGGCACCTGCACCCAGGTCTGCCCAACCGGAGCCATCATTGACCGGGTGTCAGCCTACCGGGGCAAGGTGATCGAAGTTGAACACCACAATTCGATCTGTCTCGGCTGCAGCGTCGGCTGCGGCATAGACGTATTGACCCGCGACAACACCCTCGTTCGCATTGAAGGCGACTGGTCAGCCGCGGTCAATGGCGGCGTCATTTGCAAGGTCGGGCGCTTCCTGCCGCTTGATGAGGACCGCCAGCGGGTCACTACCCCATTAGTTCGTCGCAGCGGTGCCCTTCAGCCGGCGTCCTGGGATGAAGCCCTGTATGAAATTGCAACAGCCCTGAAACCGCTGGTCGGAAATAATGGCAGCGGAGTCGCTGCCATGGCCTCCACCCGTCTGCCGGCTGAGGCGCTGTATGCATTCAAAGAATTATTCGGGCGTGAATTCCATTCTCACATGGTGACCAGCACGGAAGAAGGTGTGACCACCGGCTTGGCGGCTGCCCTGGCGGACGAGCTGGGCAAATCCTTCGAAGGTCACCTGGGAGCCGTCCAGTCTGCCGACTGCATCCTCAATATAGGGGTCAACCTGGCCGATAATCACGAAGTGGTCGGTTTCCTGGTCAAACGCATCCTGCCTCAAGGCATCAAATTGATCACGGTCGATCCGAACGCAAATCCCCTCGACCCGCAGGCCGAGCTTGCCCTTCACCCGCAGGTCGGGTCGGATGTTGAATTTATTAGGGGCCTTTCTGCGGCAGTGCTAAAGGCAGGTTTGGCGAAAAACCCGGTTGAAATGGACGTAGATGCTGTTCTGGTGACCGCTGCGATGAAAACCGGCTTACCGGTAGAATCGATTGAAGCTGCTGCCCACCTGTTAGCCCTGGCAGACCGCCCTGCGATAATTTTTGGCAAGGGTATTTCTGCTCAAACCAATAATTCAACCTTGAAAGCCCTGGTCGAATTTGCCAGATTGATCGGGGCATTGGATGAAAAGCATTCGAACCTGCTGAGCACCAAAGGCCAGGCAAACAGTGTAACGGCTGCCCAATACCACCTGGATCAACCTCTCAAGATTAACGGTCACCGGGCAGCTTTCATCGCCATCGGGGATGAAAAACCGACCAAGCGCCTGATCCAGAAGCTGGAAAATGTGCCATTCCTGGTTGTGCAGGCAAGCTACGCTTCCCAATTGACTGCCATGGCCGACGTCGTTCTCCCGGTTACGATCTGGGCGGAACAGGAAGGACATTATGTCAACCTGGAAGGCCGCATCCAGCTAGCCCAGCAATCCATTACGCCCGAGGACATGGTCTGGACCAACCAGGCTGCCCTGGAAGGCGTGGCGGCTCGCCTGGGCCTTCGAATCGACGGCAATTGGAAGGAAGAGCTGAAGAAACGTGTATCGATGGTGGAGATTTCGTAGCTGGACTCAGCCACAGTCAAATAATTTTTCATTGTGATTTGTCGGTAATTGTTACGGAAGGAGTTTAGTATGGCGAAACCAAAAGTTGCTTCGGACTGGATGTGTGGATGTGCAGGCTGCCATATGTCGCTGCTGGATATGGATGAGCGCATCATTAAAGTGGCAGAATTGGCAGACATTCGCTCCACCCCGATCACGGATCTTAAAGTACCGGACGCCACTGGCGTCGATGTCGGCGTCCTGGAAGGCGGAATTAATAATACGGCTAATGAAGAACAGGCTCACCGCATGCGCAACAGCTGCAAGATCCTGGTAGCCCTCGGCGATTGCGCTGTCTTCGGCGGAGTACCGGCTATGCGCAATTTCTTTACTATCGAGGAATCGCTCCGGCGGGCATACGTCGAAACGGAAAGCACCGATTCGGAAGGGAAAATTCCGGACGATCCCGAGCTCATGCGCCCCACCAAGGTGCGCTCGCTCCAGGAAGTCGTTCCGGTGGATGTGTTTGTCCCCGGCTGTCCTCCGGATGCTGATACGATTTTTTATGTGCTGGCCGAATTAGCCCAGGGCCGCATCCCAAATATTAAGGGCGATAAACTGCATTGGCATTAAGATAAGAAAGGTAGAAAATGGTCGCACAAAAAATTACGATTGAGCCAGTAACTCGCATCGAAGGACATGCCAAAGTTACCATCCGGATGAATGACGCCGGCGGAGTGGACCACGCCTATCTGCATGTCAATGAGTTCCGCGGGTTTGAAAAATTTTGCGAAGGACGGCTGGTTTTCGAAATGCCCAGCATTACCCCCCGCATCTGCGGTATCTGCCCGGTCAGCCACCACCTGGCATCTGCCAAGGCCGGCGATGCGCTTTTAGGCTGCCCCCCGCCCAGGCCGGCATCCCTGCTGCGCGAACTGATGCACATGGGCCAAATCATTCAAAGCCACGGCATGCACTTTTTCGAGCTGGGCGGCCCCGATTTGCTGCTCGGGTTTGACGCCGATCCCGCTATCCGCAACGTCCTGGGCGTTATTCAAGCCAACCCAGCCCTGGCTCTGAAGGCGGTCAACCTGCGAAAATTCGGCCAGGAGATCATCCACACCCTGGGAGGACGCCGGGTTCACCCCAACTTCGCGGTTCCCGGCGGGGTCATCAAGGCGTTGAAACCGGCTGAGCGCGATTCGATCCTCTCCGGCTTAGACGAAGCGATCGCCACGGTACAGGCCGGGCTTGAGGTAATGAAGGGCTGGGCCGAAAAGAACCGCGAGGACATCGACAAGTTTGGCGTTTTTCCGACCGGTTATTTTGGCATGGTAACCCCCGAAAATGGCCTGGAGCTCTACGAGGGCGACATTCGCCTGATCGGCGCCGACGGCGTGCAGCTCGAAAAATTTGAAGGGCGTACCTACCTTGACCATATCGCCGAACACGTCGAAAGTTGGTCCTATTTGAAGTTCCCATATTACAAGAAGCTGGGTTACCCCGCCGGCGTGTACCGGGTCGGCCCATTGGGTCGTTTGAACATCGCCGAAAAAATCGATACACCCCTTGCTAATGCTGAGCTCAAACTCTTCAAAGTATTAAATGATGGAAATCCCGTTGAAAATACGCTTTACTACCATTATGCTCGCCTGATCGAAGCGCTTTTTGCGGCTGAAAGAGTGGCTGTCCTGCTGCATGATCCCGATATCATGGGCAAGGACATTCTCAATACGCGCATCGACAACCGCGGCGAAGGCGTCGGGCTCATCGAAGCCCCGCGCGGCACGCTGATACACCATTATTGGGCAGATGAGCATGCCCAGCTCAAGAAAGTTAATTTAATCGTTTCGACCGGACACAACAACTGGGCCATGAGTGAGGCAGTTGACAGCGTCGCCAAGACCTACATCAAGGGTCCGCAGGTGACAGAAGGCATGTTGAACCGGGTCGAGGCAGCTATTCGGGCTTATGATCCGTGCCTGTCCTGCTCAACCCACGCCATTGGTCAAATGCCAATGATCGTCGAGATGCTCGACAGCCAGGGAAACCACCTGCAAACGATTTGCCGCGACTAGGCAGAAATCAACCAATTACCCCGGATTTAGATTAAATATCTTGTGGATGGCGCCGCTGTTCGACGAGATATTAAACCCATATCCGGGGTAACATGTCTTAAGCCAATGAATATACCCTCGACGTTGATCATCGGATACGGCAACCCGGACCGGCAGGATGATGGTGTTGCCTGGCATGTGCTCGCCCTGTTGGCGGAGCATTTCGGCTATCCGAAACCGGATGATGGCGAAGTTGAATTTTTTCCGGCCGGCCAGAATCCAGACCTGCTTTTCTCTCTTCAGCTTACACCGGAAATGGTAGAAACGATTTCCAGGTACGACCGCGTCCTCTTTATTGATGCCCACACTGGTGAAATTGCCCAGGAAATTAACATCGAGCGGCTGGAATCTCGCTTCCAAACTTCACCTTTGACACATCATCTGACGCCCCAAACCTTACTCAGCCTGGTATCAACTCTGTACCAAAAAGATCCGCAAGCAATTCTCGTTTCAATTCGCGGTTTTGAATTTGAGTTTTCACACGATTTATCGCCACAGACGGCAGCTCTGGCACCAAAAGCTGCTGGTTTGATCGAGGATTGGTGGGACAGGCCAGATTACGTTAAATAATTGTCAACGTTATTTGATGACAATTCGCTCTATGCCGGGTGACACAAAACACTTATTGTCTGGTTCCCGGCGTGATACAAAAAAGTAGTCAATCGCGTTATTTGCAGAGAGGAAATAGAATGGCAAGTCGTGCTGACCTGATCGAGGCAATTCAAAATATTCCCTGGTTCGTCGATTTGACGCCGACCCAGGTCGAAAGATTGGTTGGAATTGCCAATATTCGCCAGGTTGCCGAAGGGGAACTGCTCTTTCGAGAAGGCGATCGGGAAGACCTGATGTACATCATTCTCGAAGGCCAGGTAAAACTCGATAGCTATGTCCCTTCCTATGGCCCTCTTTTTGTTTACACGGCTGACCCCTTGGATATCCTGGGCTGGTCCAGCATGACCCCAGTCGTGCGCCAGCGAACTGCCAGCGGCCGGGCCCTTGCCTGCGTAAAACTGCTTACGTTTGATAGTGAAGCCTTACGACGGCTGTGCGAAGAAGATCACGACCTGGGTTACCTCATCATGAAGCGGCTTTCGAACCTGGTTGCATCGCAATACCTGGTCAACCGGCTGGCTCTGTACGATTTGATCATGAGGATGACTCAGGAACAGGCTCTCCCACCTTCACTCGGCATCAACAAATAACAATCATCAGTTTGTTTTTTTTGCCCGAATTATCGATTTAATCGAGTTACAATATGGCATTCTTCACCCCTGAATGGTTACATTCTAAATCGTCAAATAGCATCATTTTAGTATTATAATTTTTTCATGCATGAACTTGCTGTTACAGAAAGCGTTTTGAATATCGCCGTCGACCATGCCAACAAAGCTGGCGCGAAACGGGTCACCGATATTTACCTGGTGATCGGCCGCCTGGCGAGCATCGTCGACGATTCGGTTCAATTCTACTGGGATATCATCAGCCAGAATACGATTTGCGACAAAGCCCAGCTCCATTTCAAACGCATGCCCGCAAACATACTCTGCCTGGATTGCGGAAATGAATTTCCGCTGGAAGATGAGTTATGCCCTTGCCCAAGCTGCGCTGGCTCAAGACTCAAGGTTATCACTGGAGATGAATTCTCCCTGGACAGCATTGAAATCGAAAAATAAACAGGATTTTACTTAATGGCAAATACCTTACGCGTTCCAGTAGTTGAAAATATCTTAAATGCCAATGATCAGTTCGCAGCGCTAAACCGCAGCCAGCTCGATTCATACGCCATATTCGGAATCAATATTATGGCTTCACCGGGCGCCGGTAAAACCAGCCTGATCTTACAGACCATCCGGGTGCTTGAAAAAGAAATGAAAATCGCGGTCGTCGAAGGCGACACTGCCCCTGTAACCATCGACGCCGACAAGGTTCTGGCAGCCGGCATACCGGCAGTCCAGATAAATACGGGTGGTGACTGCCACCTGGATGCGGTTATGCTCAAAAATGGCCTGGCCCAACTACCGCTGGACCAGGTAGACCTGGTCATTGTTGAAAATGTCGGTAACCTGGTCTGTCCGGCAGCCTTCAACCTGGGAACGCACGCAAACGTCCTGGTCGCAAGTATCCCGGAGGGAGACGACAAACCGTATAAGTATCCCGCCATTTATCGCGGCCTGGAAGTATTGATTATCAACAAGACGGACCTGATGCCGTACATTGATTTCAATATGGATTACTACCGGCGGGGTGTTGAAATGCTCAATCCTGGGCTGGTGACGTTTCCGGTTTCATGCAAGACCGGCGAAGGAATCGAGGCCTGGGCGGATTGGCTGAGAAAACACGTCAAAAAAAGCAATAAAAGTGAATAAAAGTGGATAAAAACGTCGCTGGGATGAGAATATGGATACGGGGTATCGTACAAGGGGTCGGTTTCCGACCCTTTGTTTACCAGCTTGCCACGCGCCATAAGCTCACCGGTTGGGTTCGCAATACCTCCAGCGGCGTTGAGATTGAAATCAATGGGCCAGAGAAGGCTGTTCAGTCTTTCCTCAGCCAGATTTCACTGGAAAAACCGCCCCTGGCGCGCATAGACCAGATCGATTCCACTCCATGCGAGCCGGATGGGTATGCCGGGTTTGAGATTCGCCCCAGCCTGCCTGAAGCCGGGCAGTTCATACCAGTTTCGCCCGACATCTCGATCTGTCCCGACTGTCAGCGCGAGTTATTCGATCCGTCCGACCGCCGCTACCGGTATCCTTTTATCAA
The DNA here is from genome assembly GCA_035543095.1 of Anaerolineaceae bacterium. Classification (GTDB taxonomy): domain Bacteria; phylum Chloroflexota; class Anaerolineae; order Anaerolineales; family Anaerolineaceae; genus UBA700. The sequence continues at coordinate 21,449 of DATKKB010000032.1, forward strand.
CTGCACGAACTGCGGCCCTCGCTTCACAATCGTCAAAGACATCCCCTACGACCGCCCTCAAACGACGATGGCAGGCTTCAGCCTGTGCCCTACCTGCCGGTCGGAATATGACAACCCGCTTGACCGCCGGTTCCATGCCCAACCGGTCGCATGCCCCGATTGCGGGCCGCATTTGAGCTTTGTTGCCGGCGGAAAAACCCTTTCGGACCGCGAAGACGCCCTCCAGGTGGCCCGTCAATGGCTCAAAGAAGGCAAAATAATCGCAATTAAAGGGCTGGGCGGTTATCATCTGGCATGCGACCCGACCAACACAGCTGCCGTCCACATCCTGCGGCAACGCAAGAAGCGCAGCGACAAGCCCTTTGCATTGATGGCTTTCAATCTTGAGACGCTTGAACGGCATTGCCAAATCAATGCGGCCGAGCGCGCCCTTCTAGGTTCCCACGAGCGACCGGTCGTAATTCTTGAAAAAAAGGTCGCCTCGCCAGTCGCGCCGGAAGTTGCGCCTAACCAATCCACGTTGGGCTGTATGTTGGCCTATACGCCTTTGCATTTGCTCTTGCTGGAACCCGATAGCAACGGCCTGGATTTGTTGGTGATGACCAGCGGAAACTTGAGCGAAGAGCCAATCGCCTACCAGGATGACGAAGCGTTTGAGCGTCTCGACCCGATTGCCGATGGCTTCCTCACCCACAACCGCCCGATTCACATCCGGGTCGACGATTCGGTCGGGCGGGTGGTCGACCAGCAGCCCTACCTGATCCGCCGTTCCCGAGGCTATGCACCCGATCCGGTTCGACTGCCGCATCCTGTCCGCCCAATTCTGGCTGCAGGCGGTGAGCTTAAAAACGTATTCTGCCTGACACGCGGCCAATACGCTTTTCTAAGCCACCACATCGGCGATATGGAGAATTACGAGACGCTCCGGTCTTTTGAGGAAGGCATAGTCCATTTTGAGCGCCTTTTCCGCATCAAGCCAGAGATCATCGCTTGCGATCTTCATCCGGATTATCTGGCTTCCCGCTATGCGCGGGCGCGGGCTGTCGCCGAAGGTCTGCCGCTTATTGAGGTCCAGCATCACCATGCCCACCTGGCTTCTTGCCTGGCAGACAACGGCTGGGATTCGGACGAGTCCGCCATCGGCTTGAGCTTCGACGGCACTGGCCTGGGACCAGATGGCGCCATTTGGGGCGGCGAAGTGCTGCTTGGCAATTACAGCCAATACCAGCGCCTGTATCATCTCAGTTACGTACCCCTCCCCGGCGGCGATTCGGCTACGCGCAAACCGGCTCGCATCGCCCTGGCTCATCTCTGGCAGGCCGGCCTTGATTGGGATACCAACCTCCCCCCTGTAGCCGATCAGTGCGAAAACGACCGCACCTTGCTGCACTCGATGCTTAATGCTCGCATCAACACGCCCCTGACCTCCAGCATGGGCCGGTTCTTCGACGCCGCCTCCGCCTTGATCGGGGTACGCCAGGAAGCAACCTACGAAGGCCAGGCTGCAATCGAGCTGGAAGCCCTGGCAGATCCAATAGAAACCGGGTATTATGAATTCAATATCCAGGCCGACGAATTTAACCCGTTTCCTGTCTGGCAAGGACTGTTGAAAGACCTTAATACAGGTCTGCCTCAACCTATCCTGTCTGCTCGTTTCCACAATAGCCTGGTCGAGCTGAACCTGGAAATCTGCCGCCGCATCCAACGGGCCACCGGTGTGAACACGGTCGCGCTGGGCGGCGGAGTCTGGCAGAATCGCTACCTGCTGGAACATACCATTCGCCGCCTGGATCGGAATGGCTTCCACGTCCTGGTCCACCGCCAGGTTCCTACCAACGACGGCGGCCTCGCTCTCGGCCAGGCCTTAATTGCCGAGAAAATGGCCGTAAAGAATTAATGTGCGGTCCGTCGTCTGTCGTCTGTGGTCTTAGATCATTTCTGCATAACTGGAGGTTCCCATGTGTCTCGGAGTTCCTGGAAAAATTATCGATATATATACGAGCGGTACCCTTAAAATGGCAAAGGTCGATTTTGGTGGTGTGATCCGCGAAGCCTGCATTGAAGCGATTTCGGATGCTAAAGTTGGCGATTGGACCATCATTCATGCCGGATTTGCGCTTAACCAATTGAGCGAGGAGGAAGCCAGGGAAACCCTGGATGCATTACGCGAGCTGGCTCTGATCGAAGATGAAATTAGCGCTAGTGAGCAGGGCCTGTCTTCCAACTGAGAGGCCTGACATGAAATACATCGAAGAATTTCGCGATTCCGTCCTGGTGAAAGGCATCCTGGATGAAATCCGGCGAACGATCACCCGCCCGTGGGTCCTGATGGAAATCTGCGGCGGGCAAACTCATTCGATCCTGCAATCCGGCCTCGACCAGCTCCTGCCGCCGGAAATCGAGCTGGTGCACGGTCCCGGCTGCCCGGTCTGCGTAACTTCGCTCGAATTGATCGACAAAGCCCTGGCGATTGCTGCCCGGCCCGAGGTCATTTTTTGTTCCTTTGGGGATATGCTGCGAGTGCCCGGGTCGCAGCGCGATTTGTTTTCGATCCGCGCCGCGGGTGGTCACGTCAAGGTGGTCTATTCGCCGCTCGATGCCGTCAAGATCGCCCAGGAGAATCCAGATAAACAAGTTGTATTCTTTGCGATCGGCTTCGAAACTACAGCCCCGCCCAACGTGACCAGCGTGCTCCAGGCCCAGGCGCTCGGTGTAAAGAATTATTCGGTCCTGGTCTCGCATGTGTGCGTGCCGCCGGCCATGCATGCGATCTTGAGCTCGCCTTTCAACCGCGTCCAGGGTTTCCTGGCCGCCGGGCATGTCTGCTCGGTCATGGGTTATTGGGAATACCTGCCGATTGCCGCAAAGTATAAAGTGCCAATCACGGTGACCGGATTTGAGCCGGTTGACCTGGCCCAGGGTATTTTGATGACCGTGCGCCAGTTGGAAGCCGGCACATTTGAAGTCCAAAACGCATACACTCGCGTTGTAACTCGGGAAGGCAACAAGGCTGCCCAGGCCATGATTTTCAAGGTCCTCCAGCCGGTCGATCGCCAGTGGCGCGGCATCGGCATGATTCCGCAGAGCGGCTGGGGCTTGCGGCCGGAATTTTCTGAATTTGACGCTGAAAAACGATTCGATGTCAGCGATATCAACACCAGGGAAAACGAAATCTGCATAGCCGGCCAGATCCTGCAAGGATTGAAAAAACCTGCTCAATGCCCGGCCTTCGGCACCCTCTGCACGCCCCAAACACCCCTCGGCGCGCCGATGGTCTCCTCCGAAGGCGCCTGCAATGCCTACTTCAGGTTTGGCAAAGTGGAATTGAACGTGAAAAGTGAAGCGTGAAAAGTGATGCGTTAAACGTGAATCGTCAGGTTCACGTTTCACGCATCACTTTTCACTTACCCGATCGAAAAAGACAAAAAATGAATATCCCTTCTCCCTCCTTCGAATCCCCCTTTTGCCCGGTGCCATTGCGCCACAATGACCAGATCGTCATCGGCCACGGCAGCGGCGGACGCATGACGAATGAGCTCATTCAGCGCGTATTTACGCCCTTTTTAAGTAATCCGCCTTTGCTGGAAGGCAACGATGCAGCCCGCGTCTCGCTTCCGGAAGGCGCTGGGTTGAAAGGCCGTCTCTCGATTTCAACCGATTCCCACATCGTTTCGCCCATCTTCTTTCGCGGCGGCGACATTGGGCGATTGGCAGTCTGCGGAACGGTCAACGACGTCTGTATGACCGGCGCCTTACCGTTATATCTGACGGCTGGCTTCATTCTGGAGGAGGGGCTGCCGGTCGAATTTTTGGAGAAGGTCGTCCAATCCATGCAGGCCGCCGCTCAGGAGGCCGGAGTCCAGGTGATAGCCGGCGACACCAAGGTCGTTGAGAAAGGTAAAGCTGACAATCTCTTTATTAACACCGCCGGCGTCGGCTGGATCCCGGAAGGCCGCCAGGTTGGGGGCGAGCTGGCCTGCCCGGGGGATGTAGTCCTTATTTCAGGCACGATGGGCGACCATGGGATTGCCGTGCTCTCAGCCCGCGGCGACCTGGGCTTCGAAACGGTCATCGCATCGGATGTTGCCCCACTGAATCACATGATCCAGGCTGTATTGGAGGCTGCGCCTGACATCCACGTCCTGCGCGACCCGACCCGCGGCGGCCTGGCAACGACTTTGAATGAAATCGCCAGCCAAAGTAAGGTAGGCATTTGGGTGGATGAAAAGGTTATTCCGATTCAAGATGGGGTGCGCGCTGCCTGCGAGATTCTCGGGTTTGATCCGCTCTACATTGCCAACGAAGGCAAGCTGATTGTGATCGCGCCCCCCGAAGAGGCAGAAGCCGCCCTGCGGGCCATGCGCGCCAGTCGCTACGGTGAAATGGCTGTCCGGATTGGCACCGTCAAGGCCGACCCGGCGGGCCGGGTATTGCTCAGAACTCAGATCGGCAGCAGCCGTATCCTGGACGTTCTGGCTGGTGAGATGTTGCCAAGAATCTGTTAATTTAAGGTAAAATCAACCCGAAAATCACACCTGTCTATCTCCACATTTTGAGGTGGGTTAATTTTGGGCGGCCTTTGCCCGCACCACACACTCAATGTGCAAAGATAAATTTCTGATAATTGAGGTCTCATGAAAATTAATTACCAGGAAACCACCAACGACCTGGCAACCCGCATCGATATTCACAACAAGTTTGGGGCGCGCGATATCGACGCCTGGATGCTCGAAATATTGCCCCTCAAAGCCGGTATGACCATTCTTGACGTTGGCTGCGGGGCCGGAAAACAGTGCTTCTCTTTTTACAACCACTTAAATGGCCAGGCTGCCATCACCGGCGGCGATGTTTCGGCCGATCTGCTGGCCCAGGCGCGGCGCGAAGCCGCCCGCCAGAATTTCCAGATCCAGTTTACCGAGCTCAATTTCAACCGGCCTTTTCCACAGCCGGAGAATTCATTCGACCTGCTTTCGTGCTGTTTTGCCATTTATTACGCCGAGGACGTACCTTTTACTATTCGCCAGATGCACAGGGTTCTCAAGCCCGGCGGATACTTATTCACGACCGGCCCGATGCCAGAGAATAAAAAGCTTTTTTACGACATCATCCGGGTTGCTACCGGCAAGCCAATTCCCCCAATGCCGGGCAGCTCGCGCTACGGCAGTGAATTCCTGGCTACCATCCGCAATACCTTTCATTCCGTCGATGTCAAGATCTTCGAGAATCCGCTCACCTTCGATTCGGTCCAACCTTTCATTGACTACACCCGCGCTTCGCTCTCCGAAGACCGCAAGCTCTGGAACACATTTTTCCAGACCAGGGACGATTTTGAGCACATCATGGCCCAGATCAAGGAAGTTGCCACTCACCGCTTGAACAAAGAGGGCAAACTGGTCATGACCAAGGTTGTGGGCGGATTTATCGCGACTAAATAAAATGAATAACGATCTTTCTTTTTTTGGCCGGCGAATCTGTTTTATTGGCGCTCACCCAGACGATATCGAGCTGGGTGCAGGCGCCTTGATTGCCCATATTGCGAACCAGACCGACGTTCGCTGTGTTACGCTCTCCGATAACCAGAAGAATCCGGCACTAACAAACATCGTACGCGAGCATTATGCCAGCATGGAAGTGCTTGGCATTGCCCAGGATAAAGTAATCGTCAAGGACTTTGAGACGCGCCGTTTTCCCCATTTCCGCCAGGAAATCCTGGAATACTTGATTACCCTCAACCTCGAATACCATCCCGAGATTGTGTTCACGCACACCAAGAACGACCTGCACCAGGATCACGCTACCGTTACCGAGGAATGCCTGCGCGCTTTTCGAGGCACCACCCTGCTTGGCTTCGACGTCCTGCGCAGCAGCTATGGTTTTTTTCCCAACTTCCTGGTCGAAGTCAATCAGACGGACGTCGACAAAAAAATTGCTGCCCTGGCTGAATATAAGACTTACGAAAGTAAGTATTACTTCGATCCCCAGATCACCCGCGCCACCCTGATCCGTCACGGCGCCCTGGCTGAACGCCCTTACGCCGAGGGCTTTGATATTTTACGTGTGATCGGCTCCTTCACCTGCATTCAGTAGGAATTGAATCGCGCAGAACGCGAAGGGCGCCAAGGATTATTAAAGAAATCCTTGGCGCTCTTCGCGTTCTTCGCGGTTCAATTAACAAAAATATTACACTGGTACGCCGATTTCAATTTTGCCATCAACCACTTTGATTGGATAGCTCGGCGTGGGAAAAACTGCCGGCAGGGCAGTAGCCTTGCCGCTGCGCACATCAAAACGCGCCCCATGGCGCGGGCAGATCACTTCGTATCCATCCAGCTCGCCATCCCCCAATGGGCCGTCGTCATGCGTGCATACATCACCGATAGCATAAAAATTGCCGGTAATATTGAAAACGACGATCTGGTTTGTCCCGATTTCAAGGAAGATCCGCTCGCCGTTCGGGATATCATCGACGTTGGCGATTTCGTAGAATTTATATTTGGTTAAATCGACTTCCATAGCCCGCCCTGGTCAATCCTCTACCAGTTTATCGCTCGCTTCCCCAAGTCCATACACGCCAGCTTTCAAAACTTTTAATGAAAGCAAGGCGCATTTCATTCGTACTGGCCCGAGCTGTTCGATCCCCAGGTTAGCCAGCACGTCCTGGCGCCCGATTGCCTTGATATCGTCCAGGCTCTTACCGATGACCGATTCGAGCAGCAGGTCGGCCGAAGCCTGTGAAATAGCGCAACCATGACCGCTGAAGGCTGCCTCGCTTACGAGGCCTTCATTATCTACACGCAAATCGATCCGGATATGATCGCCGCATAATGGATTTTCGTCTTCGAAGGAGATATCGTGGGGATCGAGAACACCACGGTAACCCGGATTCTTGTAGTGCTCAATGATGATTTCTCGGTAAAGATCGTCCATGGCGCCTATCCAAATAACTGCTTTACTTTTTCGAGCCCCTTGACCAGCGCATCAACCTCGGCTTCCGTCGAGTAAAAGTAAAAACTGGCCCGGGTAGTTGCAGGAATCTTATATTTATCGTGCAGGGGCATAGCGCAATGATGCCCGGCTCGCACCGCAATCCCGTCTTCATCCAGGATCTGGGCCACATCGTGCGGATGGATTCCCTGCAGCGTGAAGGAAGCCACGCCTCCTCTTTTATCCAGCTCCGGACCCAGCAAGTGCAGCCCGCTTACTTCCGCCAGGCGGTCTATGGCGTAAGCCATGATCCGGTGCTCGTGAGCAGCTATCTCATTCATACCGATTTCATTCAGGTAATCAACCGCTGCGCCCAATCCGATCGCCTCAGCTACCGCCGGCGTGCCGGCCTCAAATTTGTGCGGCAGGTCATTCGGGGTAAATGAGCGCAGGTATACTTTGCGAATCATATCCCCGCCGCCCATGAAAGGCGGCATGGCCTCCAGTAAAGCTTCTTTCCCATACAGGATGCCAATCCCGGTCGGTCCGCACATCTTGTGCCCGGAAAAAGCCACAAAGTCTGCATCCAGCTCCTGAATGTTCACTTTGAAGTGCGGAACGGATTGGGCGGCATCGATCAGGGTTACGGCTCCGGCCTGGTGCGCCTGGAAAATAATCTCCTTTGCCGGCGTGATCGTGCCCAGAACGTTCGACATATGCGTAAAAGACACCAAACGAGGCTTAAGCTCCAACAGCTTCAGGTATTCCTGCAAATCCAGCAGCCCATCTTCAGTAACCGGAATGAATTCCAGGCGGACGCCGCGTTCTGCCGCCAGCATGTGCCAGGGCACCAGGTTAGAATGGTGTTCCATCTCGGTCAGAACGATTACGTCACCGCTTTTTAAATACGCCCTTGCCCAGGTGTAGGCAACCAGGTTGATCGATTCGGTCGCGTTGCGGGTAAACACGATTTCACGGCTCGATTTTGCTCCGATGAACTTGCCGATTCGGGTCCGGGCGGATTCGTACATGGCTGTGGCCTCTTCAGCCAGGGTGTGCACGCCGCGATGGATGTTTGCATTATTCAATTTATAATAATCGTCCATGACCCGGATGACCTGGTCAGGCTTTTGCGAGGTTGCAGACGAATCCAGGTAAACCAGGCGGACGCCGGGGCGAACTTCACGGTTGAGGATGGGAAAATCCTGCCGGATACGATTTACGTCGAACGCCGAAATGACCTTAGGCTGCGTCATGCAATTAAGTCCTTTATTCCTTCGAAAGTTCCGGCCGGACGGACTTCTTTTGAGGAGGTCGGATATGAGCTGAATTGGTCGGAAACCACAAGATGTGGTCAGGTACCATCCATCCATCGGTCAAAAAAACATTGGACCGGAACTGCACTGCAACCATTTTCGCATCCACCTGGACGACTATTCCCTTCAACCAACCGCGTACCCGTTCGCCGCCTTTCTCATGATCGGCATACACTTCCACTATGTCGCCCACATCGAATGTGAACTGTGGTTCAGGTGCTTTCATAAACGGAACAGATGGCATAAATTCCTGCCTTTCGATTTTCAGTTTTCAAATTTCAGTCTTATTACTCAATTGCGTATGATTCCATTTTCCTGTGGATCGATTCCTGGAAACGCTGCTTTACACCTTCGAATGGAATGCGCTGCATGATCGGGTCGAAAAAGCCCTCGACGATCAATCGTTCTGCCTCTTGCCGGGGAACACCCCGGCTGAGCAAATAAAATACCTGCTCTGAATCAATTTTTCCGACGGTCGCCCCATGGGTACAGCGAACGTCATCAGCCAATATCTCCAGGCCCGGGATCGAATCCGCCCGCGCTTTCGAGCTCAAAACAAGGTTGCGGTTTGCCTGGTAGCCATCTGTTTTCATGGCTCCCGGGGCCACGTAGATCATGCCCTGCCAGACGGATCGACTTTCGCCGGAAAGGGCGCCTTTGAACAGCAGGTCGCTGGTCGTGTGGGGCGCCAGGTGGTTCTGCTGGGTATCGTGGTCCAGGTGCTGGTCGTGATCGGTAAAATAGAACCCTGACATGCGCCCGGTGCTGCCCTGGCCCTTCAGGTCGATTTCGGTGAAATTCTTCGTCACGTGGCTGCCGATGGCGCCAAAAATCCAGTCCATGGTTGCATTCTGGTCTAGCCGGGCGCGTTCGTGGCTTAAGTTCCAGACGTGCTCACCCCATGATTGCAGCTCGACAAAATTGAGTCTGGCCCCGTCTCCCACGAAAATTTCAACGATGCCAGCGTGCAGCGATTGGCCGCTCGCTTCGGTTGGCGAAGCCGCTTCGTGCACGTACGTTACCGAGGAGCCTTCCTCGAGGTAAACCAGCAAGTGTGAAATGTACGCCAGGTTGGCGCCCGGTCCCCACAACAGGCTGTGAAGCGGCTGGGCGACCTGCATCCCGCTCGGCACGTACAGAAGCACTCCGTTTTGAGCCAGCGCGCCTGCCAGACCAGAGAATTTTCCTTCTCCTGGCTTAACGATCGTTCCGATGATCTTATCCAGCAGCTCAGGATACTGCTTTTCAGCCGTTAACAGGTCAGTAAAGACCAATCCCCTTTTCTTCAGCTCGGGATCAACCGAAATACGGCTCCCGCCGGGCAGCAGGAGTACTTCACCGCCGTGGGCGCTGTCAGTTACCGGGCGCAGCAACTCATCCGGCGCCGGTGAAAGATCCAGGTAGGCGCCTTTTTCGGGGAAATGGAACGTGTCCGGCTTCATGGCACGCAAATCGGTGCGCCGCCAGGCCTCTTCTGTGGTAACAGGCATCTTTAGATTCTTAAACGCTTCCCAGGCGCTCAGGCGGTATGCACGCAGCGTTTCGCTAACTCCGCTGGTCCGGACCATCTCAGGAGTAAAAATAAAATCTTTTTGAGCCGCGGCTGGCTCCACCCGGCGAGTCCGGATGACTACTTGCGGTGTTTCACTCATGTTCCATCCTCGACGTTATCCGACCGACCCTTCCATCTGCAACTGGATCAGGCGGTTCATCTCAACAGCGAACTCCATCGGCAGTTCTTTTACCAGTGGCTCAATAAAACCGGATACGACCATCGTGGTAGCCTGTTCTTCATTCAGACCGCGGCTCATCAGGTAGAATAGCTGCTCTTCACCCACCTTCGAAACGGTTGCCTCGTGCCCAATCGTCACATCGTCTTCGTCGATTTCGATATACGGGTAAGTATCTGACCTTGATTTCGGGTCGAGCAAAAGCGCATCGCAAACGACGTTCGATTTTACGTCGTGGGAACCCTTGTAGACCTTCAGCAGGCCGCGATAACTGGTCCGCCCGCCGCCCTTGCTGATCGATTTAGACGTGATCTTGCTGAAGGTATTCGGCGCAAAATGGATTACTTTTCCGCCCGTATCCTGGTATTGGCCAGGTCCGGCGAAGGCCATTGATAGAATTTCACCACGAGCTCCGGGCTCCATCAGGTAACAGGAAGGATATTTCATCGTTACCTTTGATCCCAGGTTGGAATCAACCCATTCCATCGTGCCGCCTTCGTACACCATGGCGCGTTGGGTCACCAGGTTGTACACGTTGGTGGACCAGTTCTGGATGGTGGTATAGCGCACCCGGGCATGTTTTTTGACGACGATTTCGATCACACCGCTGTGGAGCGAATCGGTCGTATATTGTGGAGCCGTACAGCCCTCAACGTAATGGACCTGGGCGCCTTCATCAGCGATGATGATTGTGCGCTCAAATTGGCCAATGTTGGCTTCATTCAAACGGAAATAAGCCTGGAGGGGCAGGTCCACTTTCACGCCCTTCGGCACGTAAACGAAGGATCCACCCGACCAGACTGCGCTGTTTAACGCCGCAAATTTGTTATCCTCGATCGGGATGATCTTGCCGAAATATTCCTTGAAGAGCTCCGGGTATTTTCGCAGTCCGTCCTCGATGCTGACAAAAATCACCCCCAGCTTTTCGAGGTGATCCTGGATGCTGTGGTACACCATTTCCGACTCGTATTGTGCGCCCAGGCCAGCCAGGAACTTCCGTTCGGCCTCCGGCACGCCCAGGCGGTCAAACGTCTTTTTGATCGTATCCGGAACATCTTCCCAGGATTTGCCTTCTCCGGTCGACGGCTTGATGTAGTAATAAATATCATCCATATCAAGCTTGGAGAGATCGGCCCCCCAGGTCGGCACCGGTCGTTTTTGGAAATGCTCGAGCGCCTTCAAGCGAAAATCGAGCATCCACTGCGGCTCGCCCTTCATGTGGGATATATTCTGCACTACCTCACGATCCAGGCCCTTATGTGAACGAAACACAAAATTTTCTGGATCGGAAAATCCGTATTTATATTGGCCTAAATCTTCCAGCAGATCCGCCTGCTTTTCAACAACCATGATAACCTCCAGGCAACCTAACCAGTAAATAACTCAAGCAGCGGCCCCGGACTCGACCTTCTCTTTGATCCATTCGTAACCATGCTCTTCCAGGTGGAAGGCGAGGTCCGGACCGCCGGATTCGACAATCCGCCCGTCCATCATAACGTGGACGTAATCCGGTTTGATGTAGTTCAAAATCCGCTGGTAATGAGTGATCACCAGCACACCCAGCTCCGGCCCTCGCAAAGCATTGACACCCTCCGAAACAATCCGCAAGGCATCGATATCGAGGCCAGAATCGGTCTCATCCAGGACTGCAATTTCGGGTTTCAGAATGGCCATTTGCAGAATCTCGGCGCGTTTCTTCTCACCGCCCGAGAAACCATCGTTCATGTAGCGCACGGCAAACGCCGGATCCATCTTCAATAATTCCATTTTTTCTTTAAGGATTCGCCGGAATTCTGGGATGGGCACGCCTTTATCTTCCGGATTAACTGCCCGCCGGCGAGCATTTACTGCCGTGCGCAAAAAGTTAGCCACCGAAACGCCCGGGATGGCAACCGGATATTGGAATGCCAGGAAAATACCCAGGCGAGAGCGTTCGTCTGGTGAAAGTGTCAGGATATCTTGACCTTTAAAAATCACCTCGCCGCCCGTGACCTTGTAGGAAGGGTGTCCCATCAGGGTATAGGCCAGAGTCGACTTACCTGTCCCGTTCGGTCCCATTATGGCGTGTACCTCTCCCTGGGGAATTGTTAAATTGACACCTTTTAAGATGGGTTTTTCTTCAATGTTCACTTGCAAATTACGTATGACCAGATCTGCCATGGATATCAGACTCCTTCAGAAGGGCTCAATTTGTCCCTGACTATAGCATAAGGCGTAATATTTGTCAATAGTTTGATAAATATTAATTTTATTATTTAGATACGGCCAAATTATAGCATGGCCCTCCGGTCGGGTCAATGTTTACTTAATGCACCTTATTTATTGTGATTGCTCACCATGATGTTATGACATCCCATTGCTGTCCAAAGCTTATTTTTGGACAGATTTTTCATAACGGTATCTTTTGAAACCACCGAACAGGACCCGCAAAACGATATACCCGGTTTTGTATTGACAAACGATGAATATTTAGGATAATATTCTAGTATATTGACAATATTCATATCTTCATGATATATACTAGGATAGTTTCAATGTGTTTTTGTGATTTGTCGTGGGCGCCTTGCAACTACAACAAACCCCAAAAACCTCACAGCAGGTAAAGATATTGGTTTTCTGCCAATTGATAGGAAGTAGAACGAATGAAAAGTACTCGCGAACGCATCTTACAGACCCTGGTCTCACAGCCTCGCTCCACCATCACCGACCTGGCAAATTCGGTTGGGATCAATGCCATTTCAGTCCGTCACCACCTGACCAGCTTGCAACTTGATGGCTTGATCTCGGCAGAAGAAGAACGCCACGGCGTTGGCCGGCCGCGCCTTATTTATTTCCTTACCGAAAAAGGACTGGAGCGCTTCCCTACCCGATATTTCCGCCTGACAAACCGCCTCCTGGACCAGATTAAGGGCTCTTTGCCAGAGGCAGTTGTTCAAAACCTGTTCGTCCAGATGGCGAACGAGCTTGCCTCAAAATATCTGACCCGGGCCCAGGTGCTTTCAGTCGAGGAAAAATTGAACCTTGTAAAAGATGTCCTGGCGCAGGAAGGTTTTCAGGTTGAATGGGAAAAGTCCGGTGATCACCAATACCTGGTCCATGAAATTACCTGCCCTTATTTCCACATCGGCCAGAGTCATCCTGAAGTGTGCGCAGTCGACCAGACACTGATTTCCACCATGCTGTCACTTCCTGCCGAAAAATCAAATTGCGTGCTGCGTGGAGATGCTCACTGCACGTACGTCGTATCTGCCTTTGCTAAAGCGGAGCCTGTTTAATGAGTGAAAAACCTGGAACAAACAAGCCGGTCTGGCAATCCGAAAGCACTTACCCTGAATTGTCCGAAGCGTTAAAAAAGGGCCTGAGTGAAATCATCGACCCTGAAATTGGCTTGAATGAAATTCAATTAGGCTTGATCCGAGACGTTACGATCGAGCCTGATTCTGCTGTGGTTCGCATGATCCTGACTACCCCGTTTTGTCCCTACGGTCCGGCCATGATTGAAACCACTCGCCAAAAAGCCGAAGAAGTCCTCGGCCGCCCGACCTCGATTGACCTGGGCATGGAAGTGTGGGATTTCTCAATGATGGACGAGGACGCAGCCCCGGATTGGTTGATGTACTAATTTATGTGGAACATCGTAGTTAATTTCAGGGCCATGGCTTTGTCGCCCGAAATGCGCAGCTTGCCCAGAATGAAGGCTTTCATCGGATCCAATTTTCCGGCATACATATCCAGGACGTCCTGGGCAGATGCCTCCAATTTCACATTCGAGGAAGGCAGAATGCCTGGATAGGCCGAACATTTCTTGTCCTTGATCACGATTCCATAATCCCCGCCTTTTTCACCTGTTAAGTGCACTTGTATTGCTGCTTCAATTCCGGCCGAACGCTCGGCTTGAAATGAATTGCACAATATATCCATCAAGTCGTTTATCGTGGTCTCGCTCAAAATGATTCCTCCATTTGAAAATAATTATCAATATTTTACATCAAATCCGAATTACTTGAAAAAGATCGACCCTAAAATCCTGGCCAGGAACGCTGCCATCGTGGCAATCACCACCGTCATACCGGCGATGGCTGCCATGGCTTTATTTCCAAGCTCCTTCCGAATCACGAGCAGGGTTGCCAGGCACGGAATATAGAAGACCACGAACACCGAAAACGTCATCATTTGTGTGGAAGTCAGAACGTCCTTAAGCTCAACCCCGCCCAGGGCCTGATGGAGCATGATCAAAGACAGCTCTTTGCGCAAGATTCCGAAAATCAAGGGTACGCCTACCTGGTTTGGCAGGCCCAGGACCCATGAGAGCGGTGTCAGCAAATAGTTGAAGTATTTCGAGATATCGAAGTAATTCAATAATGCCAGGACGACACTGCCTGCAATTAAGACCGGCCAGGCTTCTACAATGAATTCCCGGATACGGAACCAGGTCTTGGATGAAAGCGTCCGGAATGTTGGCATGCGATAAACCGGCATCTCGAGGATCAATCCGGGGGAAGCTTCCGGCAATACCCGGGTTAAAACCCTGGCAGTCAAAGCGATCACGAATAAGTTAAGCAGGTAAATTAACAGAGCCATGTTTGGACCCAGGTAAAATGCAACCAGGCCAAATACCACTGCCAGCCGGGCCGCACAGGGAACCAGGGTAGAGAGCGCGGCCGCCACATACCGGTCGCGCTTTTCTTCCAGTATGCGGGTCGACATGATGGCCGGCACATTACAGCCATAACCAAGGATGAAAGGGACAATCGCCTTGCCGTGAAGGCCTAGCCGGTGCATCAAGGCATCCATTAAAAAGGCTACCCTGGGAAGGTAACCGATATCCTCCAGCAGGCCCAAACCCAGCAGGAAAGGGGTCAAGTAAGGTAGGACGATGGCCACCCCACCCGAGATCCCCTGGATCACGCCAGTCAGCACGTAAGCCAGGAAAGCAGAATTGGCAAGCTGCCCCTGCATTTGCGCGTTTAAATGGTCAAAAAAATTGATCAAAGGCACTTCCAACAGGCTTCCGAAGCGGTAAACGAATTGGAAGAACAGGAAAAGGATTGAGATTAATGCCACGTATCCTAATACCGGGTGGAGCAAGACGTCATCCAGACGGTCCCTCCAGGTCAGGCGGTGCTCTCCTTGCAGGATGTAGGCCTGGGCAATTTCAGAGGCGCGTGCGTGCCTTTCCCCGCCAAAAACCCACACCGGGTCCTGCCCATGCCGGCTGCGCAGGAAGTTGCGCGCCTGCTCGATTTGGCTGGTCAGTTCCGGCCGGATTATTTTTAACTGTCCTTCCAATTTCCGGTCCCCCTCGATCAGCTTGATGGCTGCGGTTGTTGCTGGCAGCGGGTCTGCTTCCCCATCCAATTGGCCTGCAAGGTGAACGACAGTTTCATCGACTTCTGTTCCGAACGGGATCCTGCGAGCGTTTTTCTGCTGTTGGGCTACTCGCAAAGTCGTCGTAAACACTTCCTTCACGCCGCGACCACGGCTGGCAATCATCGGCAGTACGGGCGCATCAAGCCGTTCCTGGAGATGCGCGCCATCAATCACAATTCCGAGCCGGCGGGCCTCATCGATCATATTTAATGCAACCACAGTCGGCCGTTCCAGCTCGAGAAGCTCCAGGGTTAATTCCAATCCCTGCGCCAGGTGGGAGGCATCCACTACATTGATAATTGCATCGACTGAATGCGAGGCGAGATAGTCGAACACCTCGCGCTCAGCCGGGTTTGTACCAGCCAGGGTATACGTTCCAGGCAGGTCGACCAGTTCGACTACCTGGCCCATCACCCGCACTTTGCTCGCTGTAAATGTAACACTTGTTCCGGAAAAATTGCCAGTTTCAGCCTTGTATCCGGCAACCTGATTGAATAGGGTGCTCTTCCCGCAGTTCGGTTGTCCGATTAAGGCGAAACGCATGAAACGACCTCTACCTCTATTTTGGACGCAATCGCCTGGCCCAGGGCGATCTCTCGCCCGTTCAATTCAATTAAGAAGGGTCCGCCAAGAGGGGCATGGCGAATAACTTTTGCGCAGTTTCCTGGTAGAATACCTAATTGACGGAGTTTTCCCTCCAGTTCATTTCCAGTCATAAATTTTAAGATCCGGACAGTTGTTCCGCTTTCAACTTCCAGTAATACTTTTGGCTTTTCAGGTTTAATCATCTCTTAATTATAGTCTAATTTTGTCTGATTTGGTCATTATATCGCACTTTAGAGGTCTGCTGCGAGGTATTTTTCATTTCCACCCTCTCGCTATAGAGGACTGCGCAACCACGACTTACCAGGCCCCAAAAGTAGACGATTATGTCATTACGCCGCATCAATTCGCCCCAACGCGAGATCATCAACCGCCTGAGCCGCGATGATTTCCCGATGATCGACCGACAGAGCCGGATCTACTTTCGGGATATATACGATCATCTGGTTCGCATTCAGGACCTGAGCGAGTCGATCCGAGACATTGTCATTGGGGCGTGTGCATATTGATAGCTGGAGCCATGTTGCTTTATTTCAAGAAACAGGGCTGGTTCTAATCTGCCTGAAACGCAGCCTCGAGTGCTTGATGGATATCCGGAAAGACCCGGGCGCCAACGGCTTCGAGCGCCCGGATTTTGTCTTGGTTGGTTGAAATTCCCCAGGCGTTTACAGCTACGTTGAAATTCTTCCGGTTTAAAAGTGCCGCGGCAGATTGGCTGGATAAGATGCCGATCGGCGAGTCTTCAAAAATATGAATTTTAAAACTGGATGGTAAATCTACTAAACGTTCATCCAAAGGTTCAAGACCCACGATTGCAGCAGACCAACTCAAGGCATTCCTCTCATCCCGGCTAAAAGCGGATGCAATCGCTGCAAGTGCCTGGACCGGAGAGGGTTTTAACAAGCTGTCAGGCGAAACGCCGGTCCGGCCTGCCAGGTATTGTATGGTTCCATATCCGATCAAGGAAATATCTTCCAGGCCGGTCAGTTTCAAGGCCATCTCGCCTTCAGGGGAGTAGACGTTTTTTCCATCTTTGCCAAAGGCGGGTGGCAGAGAAGGCCGGGCTGTAATGACGCTTGCCCTTATCACCTTCTGGTCAATCAGATGTTGAATCAGTTTTCGATCTTCCGGGTTGAGCAGACAGCGGTCATTCTTGCTCAATAGGGATTCAGATTGAAAATCGGGCGCCATCCCGTAATTGGCGGAAAATCCTTCGTCTCCAAGGATGTACGTCTGGAAGACTCTCGTCGAAAGGCTTGCTGCGATAGACCGGGTCTGGCCTAATAAATCGCGTCCAAAAGTTTTTCCTTTCAATGAGTCCATCAGTTTCCCGTTCTCGATCGCTAACAATATCGCTTCGGCAGGCGAAATACTAGGGTTGAGGTACTGTGCCAGTTCAAGAATCGCCTGCCGGTATGACCTCTCCAAATGAATGTCCTTCTCAGCGATCTTGGGGATCAGGTCCAGCAATGAACAATCTGGCAGGGCATTGCTCTGCAACTTGGAGATATTTTCAAGCATGATCGCCAGGAAGATGGGGACCATATCCCATTCGCTGGTGATGCCGCATGCTTCCATTAAGGCCACATCCTCTTCAGCCGGTGCCTGTTTTCCCAATCCCATCCGCTCTGAAAAATAGTTAATAGAGGCTTCAACCGCCGCTCTGTAACCGCCTGGCCTGATTAAGACTCCATCGAGGTCAAATAAAGCCACGACAGGTTGTCCAGGATTCTTTCTATGGATCTTCATTGTTGATTCCCAATCTCAAAGCTGGTTATAATTAAAAAAGCCACGACTACTCGATCTGGCTGCGAAACTGCCGGATTGTGGAATTTTATAGCCTTACCATTTTTCGGGCGCGAGTAATTATACCTATGATTAATATTCTTACAGACAGTTGTTCTGACCTGACCAGAGAGTTAATCGAACTCAACCAGATCGACGTCATCCGCCTGCCCGTTTTCATTAACAACCAGACTTACTATGATGGCCTGGACATTGAACCATTGCAGTTGTTTAGCCTGGTCGAGAAAACTGGACAACTGCCAAAAACGTCTGCCCCTTCGGTGGCAGAGCTTATAAAATTCTTCGACCGTCCGGGTGAGACTATATTCATTGGTATTGGCTCCCCGCTTTCGGCAACGTATTCCAACGCCCTTATCGCCCGCCAGACGCTTGAAAACAAGGCCATCCGCGTGATCGATTCACTCAATCTATCGACCGGAATTGGCCTGCTGGTTCTGAAAGCAGGCGATCTCCGGAAGAAAGGCCTCTCTGCCGAAAAGATCGAGCAGGAAATCCGGGACGCCATCCCGAAAGTTCACACATCTTTTGTACTGGATACACTGGAATATGTCTACAAGGGCGGGCGCTGTTCCTCGATCCAAATGATCGTCGGCAGCCTGCTCAAAATTCGCCCGATTCTGGAGGTCCGCAAGGATGGCACACTTGGAATTCGCGAAAAGATCCGCGGTTCACGCAAATCGGCCCTGGACAGCATGCTGTTGGATTTTAAGAATCACCTGCCGGATCTGGACCCCTGCCGGGTCTTTGTGACCCACACCGCCTGTGAAGAAGACGCCCAATATCTTGCTGAAGAGCTAACAAGACTCGCGCCGATTGAAAATCTGTACGTCACACTCGCCGGCAGCACGATCTCCAGCCACGCCGGCCCGCGCTGCATCGGCATCCTTTACTCAACAAAATAATTTAGAAAGTCCGGGCTGCTGGCGCAGCCCGGGCTTTCTAAATTATCAATGAACCAATCCTACTTCTTTTCCAACTTTTTCAAATGTTTCCAGCACCCGGTCAAGCTGGGCGTCCGTATGAGTGGCCATGTAGCTGGTGCGCAGCAAGGCCATGCCCTCCGGTACTGCCGGCGAAATGACCGGATTCACGAACACCCCTGCGTCGAACAAACCTCTCCAGGTATTGAACGTCAGCATGTCGTCCCCGATGATGATCGGGACAATCGGGGTGACGGAATGGCCGGTGTTCAATCCAAGCGATTTATATCCTTTGCGCATGTACTCACCGATCTGGTTGACACGCTCGATTCGTTCCGGCTCGTCCCGCATCACGTGGAGGGCAGCCAGCGCCGCGGCCGTGTTGGAAGGGGTCATACTGGCGCTGAATATCATCGACCGGGCAAAATGCTTGATGTAAAAGATCACGTCCTTATCTCCGGCCACAAATCCGCCTAGCGATGCAAAAGATTTGCTGAAGGTTGACATGATGATGTCAGATTGATCGTTAACCCCCATGTGGCAGGCCGTACCGTGTCCTTTTCCCAACACGCCCATCCCGTGGGCGTCGTCGACCATGATCCGCACGCCATATTGCTGGCATTTTTTAATGATTTCTGGCAGCGCGGCCAGATCGCCACCCATGCTGAAGACGCCGTCAACCACCAACAACTTGCCCGCGCTTTGCGGTAGGGATTTTAGAACCCGCTCCAGGTGTTCGAGGTCGTTGTGGGCAAAACGTTCAATCTTGCCATAACTCAAACGGGCGCCGTCGACGATGCTGGCGTGGTCGTCCTTATCCATAATGACGTAGTCTCCCCGCCCGACCAGCGCGCTGATCGTCCCGAGGTTTACCTGCATGCCGGTCGAAAACACGAGCGCTGCTTCCTTACCCACCCATTCCGCCAGCTCGCGCTCGAGCTGCTCGTGCATTTCAAGCGTGCCATTCAAAAAGCGCGAGCCTGTGCAGCTTGTGCCGTAACGATTGAGCGCCTCGCAGGCTGCTTCTCTAACCCTTGGATGGGTGGTCAAACCAAGGTAATTGTTCGACCCGCACATGATCAGGCGGTGGCCCTTGTAGTCAACCTCCGTGCCTTCGTTTTCGGTCAGCGGAATAAAATAAGGATAAAAGCCTTGATCGATTGCATCCTTGGCGCGCTTCCATTGAAAACACTTATCGAAAATATCCATCGAATCCTCCCAAAAAAATATTGAATTTAACCGCCTGGCCTAGATTTCTTCTGCCGGAAAACCTTTTACGGCCTGTTCACATTATATCGTTTCGCCTTTTTCCATGCGCTGGACTTCCCCGAACCGGCGCCGGTAGCGTTCTACGGTTGAAAATTGAGCCTGGAGAAACGCCGCGATAAGTTCTTTCGCAAGCTCCGGCCCGATGATACGCGCTCCCAGGCATAGGATATTCATATTATCGTGCTCTACGCCCTGGTGCGCAGAATAGGTATCGTGGCAGATTGCCGCATAGATACCTTTCATCTTATTTGCTGCCACGCAGGCGCCTACCCCTGAGCCGCATACGACCACGGCACGTTCGGCCTGGCCTTGTTGGATGGCATGGCCGGCGCGCTGGGTGATTTCCGGATAATCGATCATGTCCGGTGTGAACGTCCCAAGGTCGATCGGCTCGTGTCCGGCGGATCGAACGGTTTCCAGGACGGCTTCTTTGAGGGGAAAGCCTCCGTGATCAACAGCTACAGCCACTTTCATATCTACCTCTCAACCGTATTGAACTTATTTTTTCCATGTCCTGCGGGAATGTCCCCGCAGTACATGGAAATCAAAGTGCGCAATTCTCAATCACTATGGCCTGACATTAATTTTGCCAGGCAGTAAATCGCATCAGAAGTAATGCCAAATTTCTCATATAAAACCTTGTAAGGAGCCGATGCTCCAAAGGTTTTCATTCCAATGATTTTTCCATTTTGCCCGATCCAGCGTTCCCATCCTTGCGTCACGCCTGCCTCAACTGCAATTCGAATCTTAATATCCGGCGGCAGGACAAAATTCTGGTATTCCGAGCCCTGCTCTTCGAACAATTCCCAGCTCGGGAATGAAACCAATCTCGCGTTAATGCCTTCGGTATAGAGCCGGTAAGCAGCTTCGACGATCAAAGCTACTTCAGAACCGGAAGCCATTAAGATCAATTGGGGTTTGCTCGGGCCAAAATCCTTAAGGATGTATGCTCCTTTGCGCAGGTTATCCGCCGGAGCAAATTCGCTTCGATCCAAAATAGGAACACTCTGGCGGGTTAATGCTATCAGTGTAGGCCCATGCCTGCGTTCGATCGCGAATTTCCAGGCTTTTACGGTTTCATTGGCATCGGCCGGGCGGAGCACCACCAGGTGAGGGATGGCGCGCAGTGCAGCCAGGTGTTCGACCGGCTGGTGGGTTGGTCCGTCCTCACCCAGTCCAATGCTGTCGTGGGTCATTACCCAGATGGAACCCAGGTGCGATATTGCCGAAAGGCGAATAGCAGGACGGGCGTAATCAGTGAAGACCAGAAAAGTTGCTCCGAACGGGATCACTCCGCCGTGGTAGGCCATCCCATTCACGATCGCAGCCATAGCGTGCTCGCGCACGCCAAAATGAATATTCCGGCCCTCAGGCGTGGCCGCCTGGAAATCCGGGCTGTTTTGCATCCAGGTGTTGGTGGATGGCGCCAGGTCGGCAGAACCGCCCATCAAGGCTGGAATCCTCGAGGACAGGAAATTGATGACTTTTCCGGAAGCGGTGCGGGTTGCGATCCCCTTTGGATCCGCCGGGAATTGGGGCAAGTCTTTATCCCAATCCTTGGGGAGTTCGCCGTTCAGCCGTTGCTTCAGCTCGGCTGCAATCTCAGGAAATTCTTTTTGAAAGCGTCTAAATCGTTTTTGATAATCACTTTCGTATTCTTTTCCGCAATCCAACGCATTCCGGAAAAAGCCCAATACATCATCCGGAATGAAGAACTTGGGCTCAACCGGCCAGCCTAATTTTAACTTCGCGCCTGCCAGTTCTTCTTCGCCGGGTGGTTCCCCATGAGCTTTGGCTGTATCTTGCCGGGTAGGAAGACCAAATCCGATGTGTGTCCGGCAGATGATCAGGGATGGCCTTGAGTCGACTTTGGCCTGCTGGATCGCGGCGTCTATCGCTTCAACGTCGTTGCCGTCCTCAACTCGCAATACCTGCCAGCCGTAGGCTTCGAACCGGGCGCCCCGGTCCTCGGTGAAGGTCAGGTCCGTTGATCCTTCGATGGAAATGCGGTTGTCGTCGTAAAGATAGATCAATTTTCCTAACTGAAGATGTCCGGCTAATGAAGCGGCTTCTGATGTCACCCCCTCCATCAGATCTCCATCTGTGACTATGGCATAGACCCGGTGGTCGACGATTTGATGCCCCGGCCGATTATATATTTTTGCCAGGTGTCTTTCGGCAATTGCCATGCCCACCCCATTCGAAAAACCCTGGCCAAGCGGTCCGGTCGTCGTCTCGACCCCTGGGGTAACCTCGAACTCGGGGTGGCCGGGAGTTCGGCTGCCGAACTGGCGGAAATGCTCCAGCTCCTGCAGTGGTAAATCATAACCTGTAAGGTGAAGAAGAGAATACAGCAGCATCGAACCGTGCCCGCCAGAAAGGATGAAGCGATCGCGTTCTGGCCATTTGGGGTTGGCCGGGTTATGGCGGAGATGGCGGGTCCAAATGGTATAGGCAATAGCGGCTGCGCCCATCGGCAGGCCCGGGTGACCTGAATTTGCTTGCTGAACGCCGTCAACTGAAAGAAAACGGATGGTGTTGATCGCTCGATTTTGAAGTTCGATATCGACAGCCATAAATGAGTCCTTAAACAAAAATTTGGTTCATTTTACCACGTGATAAAAATCTTTCCCCCGGCATATCCACAAATCTAAAAAGTTGGCCGGCCTTCGGCGGCCACGCAAAACGAACGATGGGGTGGAGTTTTAGAAAATGCTTCGCATTTTCTAAAAC
>DATKKB010000033.1:0-26591 GCA_035543095.1 Anaerolineaceae bacterium
CGGCCAGGCGATTGTGCTTGTCGTCGAACCAGGTTTTGACCTGCAGCTTGATGTTGGAGTGAATTTCGACATGACCCAGGTTGTAGGCCAGCTCGACCTCATCCATGCTGCCGAAGACCTGCCCATCGCCCTTGTGCGTACGAGTATCTTCCATGGTCAGGTAGTACACACCCAGGACCATGTCCTTGGAGGGGCTGATAATCGGCTCGCCGTCAGCCGGCTTGAGCAGGTTTTTAGATGAAAGCATTAAATTGCGCGCTTCCCAAACTGCCTTCTCAGACAGCGGGACGTGCACAGCCATCTGGTCGCCATCGAAGTCAGCATTGAAAGCAGTGGTCACGAGCGGGTGGAGCTGAATCGCGCTGCCCTCGATCAGGATCGGCTCGAAGGCCTGGATGCCAAGTCGGTGCAGCGTAGGAGCACGGTTTAGCAGAACAGGGCGTTCCTTGATGACTTCTTCCAGAACCTCCCAAACCTCGGGGCGATTGCGCTCGATGAAACGGCGGGCGCCCTTGACGTTGGCAGCATAATTATGGCTGACGAGGCGGGAAATGACGAACGGGCGGTAAAGCTCGAGCGCCATGGTCTTGGGGAGACCGCACTGGTAGAGCTTAAGGGCGGGACCCACCACGATGACCGAGCGACCGGAGTAGTCGACGCGCTTGCCGAGCAGGTTGCGGCGGAAACGGCCCTTCTTGCCCTTGAGCATGTCGCTGAGCGACTTGAGCTCGCGCCGGCCGCGCCTCGAAAGCGCCTTGCCGCGCTGGCTGTTATCGATGAGCGAGTCGACAGCTTCCTGGAGCATGCGCTTTTCGTTTCGGACGATCACATCGGGAGCGCCAAGCTCCAAAAGCCGCTTGAGGCGATTGTTGCGGTTGATCACGCGGCGATATAGGTCATTCAAATCGGAGGTGGCGAAACGACCACCATCGAGCTGGACCATGGGGCGAAGATCGGGCGGAATGACAGGTAGAACGGTCAGGATCATCCATTCAGGCCGGTTGTGGGAGCGGTGGAAATCTTCGATCACCTTCAGGCGGGTGGTCGCTTTCTTGCGCTTCTGCTTGCTCTTCGAGGTGCGAACCTCGGTCCACAGCTCATCGGCGAGCTTGTCGAGATCGAGGCGGCGCAGGATGTCGTAAAAGGCTTCAGCGCCCATGTCAGCCCGGAAGACCTGGCCCCAGCGGCCCTTGAGCTCGCGGTAGCGGCTTTCGCTGAGGAAGGCAAACGAACGAAGTTCCATGAGCTCATCGCGAACGCGCGCATTTTGATTCTGAGAGGCGGCGGATTGGTCCTCGAGCTGGTTGCGGAGCGATTCCATCTGCTCTTCAGCCTCAGCGCGCACCTTTTGGACTTCCATCTTGATCTGCTCGACGTCTCGCAGAAGCTGCTGCTTGGCCTCAGCTTCGATCTCGTCCAGTTTCTCCTTGACGAGCTTCTGAACCTTGGCGATGTGCTGCGCGTTGATGGCGTCGCCAGGATCGGCGATGACGGTGTTGGTGAAGGTAAAAACGATCGGATTATGAATGATGGTTTTGAGCTTTTCCTGGAGGGAGCTTTCCAACCGCTGGCCCTCCTGGATGACCGGCTCGAGCTGAAGAGCGATCTGCTCGTCGGCGCGGGTCTCGAGATCGGTTTTGCGTTGGTTTAGCTCGGCGATCTTCTTGTCGCGCCCCACTTTGACCTCGAGAATCTTGGCGTTGATCTGGGCAGCCTGCTCGCGTTCCGAGACGCTGATCTCATCTTCCAGGCGCTGGAGGGCTTTCTTGCGAGCATCCTCGTCGACATAGGTGACGATATACTGCGCAAAATAAAGAACCCGGTCCAGGTTGCGGCGGGAGATATCCAGCAACAGGCCCAGGTAAGAGGGAATTCTGCGGGTATACCAGATATGGGCAACCGGGGTCGCCAGTTCAATATGGCCCATACGTTCGCGGCGGACGGATGAGCGGGTTACTTCTACACCGCACTTATCACAAACGATTCCTTTGTAACGGGGGTTCTTATATTTTCCGCAATAACACTGCCAATCACGCGTGGGTCCGAAAATCGCTTCGCAAAATAGCCCATCTTTTTCAGGGCGAAGGCGGCGATAGTTGATCGTCTCAGGCTTAAGAACTTCACCGTACGACCAGCTACGAATTGTTTCCGGTGATGCCAGGCTGATACGAAGAGCCACCAGACCTTTTGTTTCCACTAAAACGCCTCCTGAACCAATTCCCTGGATTAACCTATTAAAGCGCTAGAGAAAAAATCCTCTCTGGCGCTGTGTCCAGTTGCTTGAAAAGTAAGTTCGCATGCAAAAAATAATTATATCACAAACACTTCAGAATCCAACCCCCTAATATTAGAGTTTATTAAGAATTTTTCGATTCCTCCCCATTGTCTTTCTATTATATCTTAATTCAGATCACGATGCAAATGTTTCTTTACCAGCAGAGGCATTTACCACTATTTTTTCGGAGTAAGTGGAATTTCGAGGTAAAAGGTACTACCTTTGCCGAGCTGGCTTTCAACCGATACTTTTCCGTTGTGGCGTTCGGCGACGGATTTGACGATGGCCAATCCAAGTCCAGAGCCTCGTTGCTGGTGAGCTTCGCGCCGGCCGCTGCGGTAAAACTTTTCAAAGACCCGCGGCAAGTCGAGCGGAGCAATTCCAATTCCGTTATCCTGGACGATGAAAACGACCGAATTTGGCCGGGGTTGGATAGAAACCTTGACCGTGCCCTTAACGTTTGAGTACTTGATGGCATTTTCGACCAGGTTAGTGATCGCTTGAATCAGCAGGTCTCGGTCAGCTTCAAGATAGATAGGCGGAAGCGTGACAGTGGTGTGCTCCAGGTGGATAGTTTGCTGGGTGGCCTGTGGCTGCAAAGAAGTGAGCACCTGCCCGACAATCTCCTGGGCATTAATATGAGAGTACTGCAAGGCCATCCCCGTCTCTATCCGGGCTAAATTGAGCAGGTTATTCACCAATCGCGACATCTCGTCCACGCCGACGACGATTTTCTTCATGAAGCTCTTCTGCTGTTCATTGAGATCGCCGAGCATCTGGAACATGGTGACGTAGCCGCGCATTAACGTAAGGGGAGCGCGTAGATCGTGGCTTACTGTGACCACGAAGTCGTTCTTCATTGTGTCAAGTTCTTTGTATTTGGTGACGTCCTGCAGCACGCAAACTCGCCCGAAAACCAGGTTGTCCGTCCCGACCGGTGAAACGCTGGCGTAATAAACCCGGCCGTTCGAAAGGGTAATTTCGCCGGCGGCAAGCTTTCCATCCAGCGGTTTGGCAATCAGCTCCAGCAATTCCAGGCTGGCGACCACATCCTTGACAGGGCGGCCAATTTCAGCACTCCGGACCAACCCCGGAATTTGGCGAGCAGCTGAATTGAGCAGGAGCAGGCGCATCTTTTCATCCAGGACGAGAACCGGCTCCGGACTCGAGGAAAGGACAGCCATCAAGCGCTGGCGGCCAATTTCTGCATTGGCGTACAGACTGGCGTTCGCGGCTGCGAGGGAAGATTGACCTGCCAGGGTTCCAAGAAAACGTACCTCCGCCTCGGAGAAATTACGCGGTTGGTCATAGGCGAGCCATAATGCACCGTAATAGGCATTCTTTTGAATGAGACCCATACCTATCAAAGCGCCCGGTTGAAGGCAGCCCGGCGGAATGTTGAAACGCCGTATGCGAGTGGTGTTGGGAATCGAAAGCATCGGCTGCTGCTTCAAAAAATCAAAGATCTGTTCGTCGAGGTAGGCGTAAGCGTCAGAATTCAGGCCTTTTCCAAAGGAATACAGGCGCTCCCCAGATAAATTGAGGGCCACCTCGCGCACGAGGACCACTCGAGCGGACGCAGCCCCATTCGCCAGTGCAGCATCCAGCACGGTCGCCAGGGCCTGGTCGACCTTTAAATTGGAAGCAATTCCCTGGCTGACGAGAAGCAGGCTGTTCAATTCGTCCATGCGGGCTTTCAGGCTTTGGCGCATGTTTTCAAAGGCCAGGCTTAACTGGCCGACTTCATCTTCCCCACGAACCTGGAGAGAATGATCGAGCTGGCCGCGCGAGATCAAGCCGGCTTCGTCAGAAAGGCTGCGCAATGATGCTGAAACAACCCGCAAGCTGGCGGCCGAGAAAATGAACATGCCAATGGAAATCACAACCAGGATGATAAGAAGTGGAAATGCGATGGTGAGGGCTTGGCGTTGGATGTAGCTGGCTGGAATGGTCAATACGACCGCCCAGGAATTGGTACTCACCGGCTGGTAATAAACCAGGCGTCTCGTTCCGTCGACGCCAACCTCATCGAAAAATTCAGTTGACGAAGGCCGGCGTCCCTGGTATTCCTGTCCCACGTTGGCAGGCACGGGAGAATAAAGGTAAGTCCCGTTCGCATCCAGGATGGCGCCTTCCCCGCCCATACTTTCCTTAATTGCATCCATCGCATTGAACGATGCAATCGTGAAAGTATTGGTATTAAAATCCGTGCGCGCTACAAGGACGCCATGGGGATTTCCACCGGCATCCATGATCAGATTAACGTAAGAAATCAAGACCGACGTGTCACTGGAAAGATGCGGAACGACAAAATCCTGTGAATAAACCCCTTTCAAGGCTACATCGACCCCGGATTGTTCTTCGGGCGTCAATGAGGTGCGATCCAATTTATTTGGATATGCTGAAATTACCTCGCCATCCATACCGAAGACCGCCAGCTCGGTAAAATAACCGACAATGCGTATCTTTTCTTTGAGCAGGCCTGGAAGATCCGCCGTTGATGCATTGGTTAGATCAGGGGTAGCTAGAGACACCATAATCTCGTGGCCTGTCTCAAGAAATAAGGGTATGCTGGCGCTCACCACTTCCGAAGTCGCCGACATGCGATCCTCAGCGGCTTTCCTGGCAGCATCCCCTGCTACAACCCAATCGCCGGCGGTCAGAGCAAAGAAAAGGACCAACAGCATGGGAACGGTGCCGTAAAAGAATTTGACGCGCAGGCTTCTTTCTTCGGGAGACGGGAATACCAGGGAAACCTGGTGCCAAAAGGGAACTCTAAATAAATAAAAGGCTTCGGCCAGAATACTTGCCAGGGCCAGCTCGAGTCCGCGCAGCAAGGCCACCCACCAGGCCTGCGTAAGGGCATAATCGAGGCGCGCTTCAATGCTGCCTGGGGTGGCAAAAAAGGAACTCAAGATGTAGATCGGAATGAAGCTGAAACCGACGAACAGAGCCGAGCCCATGGGATGGCGTAGGATCCGATAAAGCAGGCGGCGATATGGCTGGCGGATGGCAAGACTGTATGCAAACGCCAATCCGGCGTATTCCAGGATAGTAAAGGCCTGGTGCGTCTCCGCCAGTGCGACAAATAAACCGGCCAGAGCTCCTAAGAAAGTCGCCCAGGTTGTTCCAAGGAAGCCGCTGGCAAGCACAAACGGAAAACACGCCAACAAGAAGATAAACGGGCCATTGAGATCCGCCGGTACGCCCGGAACCGGTAAAACATTCCCAAATGGGACATTAAATCCGAGAAACTGGATGACCAGGGGTGAAACCGCAGTCAGGACCGCAAGGATCAGCCACTTCTGCCAGGGCATGCGCACAGATAAATCCCACTTGCTGCGAACGAGCCAGGCAAGTATCCCCAAAAAAAGAACCAACCCAATCCAATTTAACAGGTCGTATGGTAGATTTATATAGAGTGGCGAAGATAAACCGGTCGAATTTGGCATGCTCAGGTAAAAAGATTATAGCATAGGCTTTAAGAACAAGCCGGCATCAGGGACCTGACTTTTTCGAGCACCTCGTCGATAGTTAAATCATTGGTATCGATAATAATGGCATCGTCTGCGACTTTTAAGGGGGCCATAGCGCGGGTTGAATCGATCTGGTCGCGCCGGCGTAAAGAAGATAGAATGGCCTCGTAGGATGCATCACCGCCCCGTGAAAGAATCTCTTCCAGCCTGCGTCGGGCTCTGACCTCGATGGAAGCCACCAGGAAGATCTTTAACTGCGCTTCCGGGAAAACGACCGTGCCGATATCCCGACCTGCCATGACCACGTTGCCGCGCAAGCCAATGCGGCGCTGCTGAGAGGTCATGGCTCTACGCACCTCGGGGTAAGCCGATACCTGGGATACGTTGGCCTCCACCTCCGGCCGGCGGATTTCCCAGGAGACATCCTGACCGTCCAGGAGAACGTCGCTCTGCCGATCGTCCTGAATTGAAGGAGGACGCACGTCGATGCTGACTGCGTTGGCCAGGTTTGAGACGGCGGCTTCGTCATCAATCGAAGACAGGCGATCCATCGCAGCATAGGTAATGGCGCGATACATCACGCCCGTATCGAAGAAAAGGTAACCCAGCTCTTTCGCCAGCCGCTCTCCTACCGTCGATTTTCCAGATGCTGCCGGCCCATCGATAGCTATGATTGAGGGCAAAGTCATAATGCGTCTACTAATTCCGTTTCTGAGTGAAATCTGCTGATCCAGGAAATAGATTGCTCTTGACCCACAAGACAGCCAGGCCCTTGGTGACGGGGGCATCCCGAAACATCATCCATTCGATCCAATCCGAGGATTGGAGGGTGGACCAATCCGGCTGCTCATCGACAACAAAACTCTGGCCGGTATACGAGCCGGGCAGGCTCAAATTAGTCTGGTTGCCAGTAATGACGAGCGATGGCGTCGCATCCACGGGCAATACATTTGCGAAATCGGCCTTTGTGTAATTCCGGAAAAGCCACTTCAATTCCGGCGAGCCGTTGGCAACGACAATATCGAGGGTATTGCGCTCACCGGTGTTCCAGCCGGAAAAATCCCCGGCTGTCTGGATCAAAAGGCCAGCTTGCTTGAAATCCGGCCCAATCCGCCAAAGCTCCTGTTCGGGGCGTGGAACGAATCCGGTGGAGCGCCAGGCCGTCGAGAGCATAAAAAGGGTCATTAGAAAATAGACACCGATCCCGAGGCCGCGCAGGGCCACCCTGGAATTCCAGCCCCAGGTGAATAGGATAACCGAGATCCCCAGGAAAAAAAACATGAATACGATTGCAGCCCAATGCGGGGTACGGTCCTGGCCAAGATTGGCCTGGGCAGCCACGAAGTTCAGCCAGGCGCAAACGAGCAGGACTATCGTCAAGGCGGCTTGAGCCCCCTCCAGGCTTCCAGGAAAACCGCTCTCAAAAAACCTTGCGGTCAGACGGGCGGAAAGCAGCCACATGGGCACCAGGGCCCAAACCAGGTCCGCTACCTGCCGGGCAGGGTTAATAACTGCGAGGAAAAGCGCAACGATCCACCAGACCGCCAGAAGCCCATCCAGACCGGACCTTCTCACGATAGCGCGCACGGATGCAATGATAGCCAGGAAAAGGGGGAGCGCTTCATAAAATATCAAGCCGTTCAAAAAAACGCCAATCGAGACCGGACCGGCGCCAGTTTGAGCGGACCCAAGCGCCACCAGGCTGCGCGCGATGCCGCTCAAAGCCTTCGGTTCGAGAAAAAAGAGCGTGCCGCCAAAGATAAGTGCGCCTGCCATTGCCAGGAGCACCGGACGGTAAAAACCCGGCGAAGTCAGGGAAACAGGGCCAGTTTCGGCTGGCTGGTCTTCGACGGAGTCCACCTTGCGCGGGCGGGCGATGCGGTACAACAGTCCGGTTACCAGGAGGCCCAACCAGCCCAACCAGAGCGAGGTTCCTCCCAGCAGAGCCAGGCCGAGTGAGATACCACCGGCGATCGGTTTACGGATGTACAAAAGGCCCATGCCGAAAAGCGTATACGTGAGGGCGAGTATATGCCCGTCCACCTGGCGCGACATTGCGATCAGTCCGGGATCAAGCGCCAGCCCAAATGCCGCAACGATTGCGGCAGGCTTGCTCACCCGATCCATAAAGAAACCAGGCACGAAGACGAGGGCTGCGCCTGACAGAGCGGGCAATAAACGCGCCAGAAAGTTACTGGCGCCAAAAAGATAAAACAGAGCGCCGGTAAACAAAACCAGGCCTGGCTGGGCGCCAATGTCAGGATGAGTCCCCTGGGACACTTTCAAGGCTTGCAAGGCCCAGGAAGATTCAGCATCGTTCAAATAAGCGCTGCCCAATCCAGCTAACCGGATCAGAAAGGCAACCAGGAAGGCCAGGCAGAAGAGAAGCGTAACGGAGTTAATCCTTGGTCTATTCATAAACCTGAGGTTGAGCTCGTACCTTTCTCGGCTAAGATGACGTCAGGAACCTCGTAGATGACGGTGGAATTTGATTGGAACGCCTGAACAAGGTGAGCCTTGATTTTGGCTTCGCTGACCTTATATTTACCGCGCTCAAGGTTGCCGATATAAATATAGCGAATATTATACTGCTGGATAACCGTTAGAGCCTCCTGCCAGCTCGAAGTGGTATAAAGACGGGCAATGTCGGCTTCGCGCGAGCCTACCTCGTTCAGCGTGCCGCGCCATTGAAGCTCGTGGTAGGCCCACCCCAGTACACTCGGCAGGCCGGAATGAATGGCAATGCGAGCATATTCGGTGTATTGGCCGCCGACCGCTTCTACAACCGTGCCATAAGGGGCGGATTGGAGCCATTTTATACCGGCCATGTCATCCGGATTATAGGATGCAAAACTGGCCTCGCCATTCAAATTCCAGGCCGAAGGCGGGCTCGAGCTCAGGCGATCCATAATACCAAACAAGGGATATAACAAGGCCAGCGCCAGCAGGCCGACCCAGGCCATGCTGAATATGGTCTTTGCCAGGCGGCGCAGCTCTTTCAGCAGGATTACTGAAACGGTAGCGGCAGCCACACCCCACAAAATCCAGGCCTGGAAATAAAACTTGAAGATCGTATTCATACGCGAGCCAAATGTATCGCGCAAATAGACGAATTCCGGCACGAGGGTCAGCCCAGCGCCTGCGAGGACCATGAGGAGGAGGAAAGGAGTCGGTGATTGCGGAGCGCGGATTTCGGATTGCGGATCTGTGATACGAGATTGCGGATTGGTATCTTGGGATTGCGAATCGAGGATTTCAGAAATCGGAGCTCGCACAGCAGATTGTTGCACGCTAGCCGTAGATGCCTGATCGCTGAAAGCTGAAGGCTGATCGCTGGAAGCTGACGGCTGATCGCGGAAGGTTGCCAGGAGAGCCCAGTCGATTGTGATCAGAATGGCGAGGGTCAGCCAGGTGAAGGGAGAGGCAATACGGTGCACGAGCGCATCAACGAGCAAGGATTGGGCGGTAGTCGCTCCCTGGTTGCTGATGAACAAGTCGCCAAGGTTTGTCAAGGTTGCGCCAAGGTCGACCAGGCGGGGTGAGGAAGAAAGCGCCAGCGAACCACCGAGTGCAGGCAGGATCGCGCCCAGGGATCCTAATAGCCAGGAAAACAACCACAGGCCAAAAGTCACAATTCCGGCGAATTTCAGTCCGTTCACGATCTTCAGCGATCCGGTTCGCTGCCGGAAAAGCCAGACCAGCCAGGCAAAGATCGGAACCAGGAGAGGGGCAAACATGATCCAGAAATAGATGCCCCTGGTGAAAAACGCCAGGCTGGGCAAGATGCCGCCGGCCTGAGATTGGAAGCCAAAATAAAATGGCAAATAAAGAAGGATACACGCAATCCCCAGCAGCAGAAATATCTTGAGAAAATCTTTCAAGCGTTCTTTCCACTGCCACCCGGACTGCTGGTAACACACCAGGGTGAAAGCGCCGCCGAATAAAGCCAGGTAGATCGGAAAATCCCAGGTGTTAATAAAAGCCAGCCCGCCCAAAACAATTGCAGCCAGCCAGAAATCAAGACGCCGGAGCAATTTGGTGGCCGACAGGGAAGAGAAATCCAGCGAAACGCCCCACAGATACAAATTCATCGCCAGGGCGACGGCTAAAAGCACGAACGGCATCGCCAGGACGTGGGGATGAAGGTCTGCCAGAAAGTATGAGAAGAACGGGAACTCGTCGATAACCTCGACAAAATCACCATTCAAACGGAAATCCTGCACGATGCGCGAGGACTGCCACCACCACCAGCCAGGTCCCTGTGGAATCCAGGTAAGCGGCTGCGGAGGCGGCGTCACCCATTCTTTGATATTGAGCCACTGCCAGAAAGAAGACTGCCACTTGCCTCCGACATCCTGCCAAAATACGCCTCCCGAGCGCAGCATGGTTAGAAATCCACCCAGGTTGCTCACGATCAACACATAGAACGGAGCCAGCATGGACCACCCCTGCGTCAAAATGCCTGGCTTGCCCTCTACCTGGCGGCGACGCGACCAGGCTGATAGCAGCGAATACGAAATTCCCAAGGCGCCCAAGGCCGTAAGCGCAAACCAGAGCGATATGGCAAGGTTAAAACCCACCCCTACTGCCACCCCGCTGACACGGATCAACATGGAGACCAGGATGTAACCGAAATAGTAATAACTGATGGCGTATCCGGCCAGCCACGGATCGCTGGGCGGAAAAGAAGGTGAATGGAGAATGGAATTGATAAAAGCCAGCTCCATCGGCTTTTCGGTGTTGGCGATATCGGGGTTTGCGGCCCGCATGACGGCCATAAATATGGAAGCCAGCAGGAAAATAAGCTCAGCAATGATGATGAAGCCGCGTTTCTTCCGTAAAAAGGCAAAGATTTCACTCCAGCCGCGGCGCTCACCGGCTATCCAGATCCCCAGGATTGCCAGGAGGACGAGGGCCACCAGGACGCCGCCTGTATTATTCTGGAGGATGTTGAGAGACGCCAGGAGCCAGAAGGCGAATCCCCACAGGATCAGTCCGGCGGCGCGGGCCATGGTGTAACCCCGGTCCGCCAGGTTGGGAAGCAGGCGAAACATAACCGGAAGAGCCAGGAACCCGACCAGGGCGATGAGTAAATACCAGAGAATGAAATCAAGCATTAGATTATTCTATCACTTCGTATATAAACGTATTTTGGTCGTGATAGACTTCCTTCCACATCTTGCCGTTCTGGGCAGCGAATTTTTGCAGCCCTGGACCCGGGTAATACGCATTCTCAAGCTGGCCAAGGATGATGTAATGAACGTTGTAGCTATCAAGGAAGTGCCTGGCTGATTCGAGATCTGTAGTGAGGTAGAAATTTTCGATATCGGAGATGCGACCTGTGATCCAATCTCCGGAAACGACCGAGCCGCGTTGCTGCTGCTGGTGATAATTCCAGCCCACCACCCCTGGCAGCCCGGTATAGATTGTGAAGCGGGTCCCCCACAAATACTCGGTCGTGTGGCCCTCAACGATGACCGGCGAGCCCTTGACGTTTTGCTGCATCCAAAGAATGGCGCGGTAATCCTGAGAGAGATCCATATCCACGTTCTGAGAGGAATAGGTGCTGGTGGCCATGTAGGTCATCCCATCCAGGGTGTGAGGAGCAATCACGCTCATGCGATCGTGGACTTTATCGGAGGTGGCAAAAACCGGGAAAAGGGCAGCGCCAAAAACCAGGATCGCAGACGCAGTGATCCAGGCGCGGCGCCATCCAAAGGACAGGAATATCTCAAGGTGAGGCAAGAGCCACCAAAATGAGGCCGCCGCGCTGATCGATAACAGGGTCCAGGCCTGTAGATAAAACTTGAATACCGTATTCATGCGGTCGATGTCGCCTTTCAGGACGATCACTTCGACTGCAAAGGTCAGCACCAGGGCGAGGCCGGTCATGGTCAAAACGAAGCGCTTCGGATCTGACTGCTTGGGGCGGAAGATTAAAATCAAAGCCCAAAGCGCGAGAGCCATCGGCATCCAGGCGATTGGAACTTGGAGTGAAATCCCAATGGCTGCCGCCAGATAAGCCAGGCCAAAACCCAGGATAGCGCCGCGATACGGACGCAGCCGGTTGAGGGCCGACACGGGCGTTTTAGACAGCCAATCGAGAGTCTCGAACACGAACCAGGAGAAAATAACAAAAAGGAAAACACCCCAATGCATTGTGTAAGCCCACATGGGAGTGCGATCGCCGTTAAAAACCTCGATCTGGTTGTAACCCATAGCATACCATTGTGAATACGGCTGGTACAGGAGAAAAGCCAGGCCAACCAACAGAGCTGCGCTGGCAACCGCTATGGCGATTCGCTTCCAGACCGGCGCCAGGAAGGATAAGAACTCATTTGAAATCTGGCCATTGCGGATGGCCGCGTAGAGTACCGCAACAATCCCCAGTCCAAGGTAAGCCGGCATGTCCCAGGTGTTTGTAGGGCGAAGCGCCCCAATAGCCAGGCCGCCAAGCAAGAAACTGGCGCTAAATTTCAGGGCGGCATTCCATTTACCGCTCCCCCACTGCCAACGGCCTTTGATGATTGACAAGGCCCAGGCCAGCGCCAGGAGAGTCACTGGAAGAGCGATCATGTGGGCGTGGGGGTCGCCGTACAGGAAGGTGAAGAATGGAAATTCCGTGATCGGGTAACCCGGTATGGCTCGGCTGGGATTCCAGTACCACTCCCCTGCTCCGTACGGCAGATTCTGGCCGCCAATAAATTTGAAAAGGCCCTGTACGGTCCAGGCCATGCGTGAAAAGATGTCCGCTTTGTCCATTACGTCCGGAGATACGACCAGGCGCTGGAAGCCCTCCCAAATCATCTTGACGGTGCCCAGGTTGCCCAGGATAAGCATAGCGACTGAAGCAGATAGGCCTGCCACAAGGGGCTTGATCGGTAAGGGCGAGCGTCGTTCGGACTGCGTTTCACCGTCTAAAACCAGTTCCGGTTCGCCTACAATTTCACCGGACGATAAGTCCATCTCCGCTTCTTGCTTGTTGTCTTTCCCGCCAAATAGGTTCCAGCCGATGGAGAAAGCTCCCATGGCGACCATCGAAAAGAGCGACGGCAGAGCCAGGTTGTAAGCCACCGAAGGCACGATCCCAAGCCCTTTGATCAGCGTGCCAATGAGGACGAAACCGTAATAATAATAGTTGATAAAGCCACCCGCAAACCAGGGATCGTAGGGTGGGAAGCTGGTGCTCTTGAGAACTGCATTGAGGTAAGAAAAATCCATCGGCTTTTCGCCGCCCTTGGCCGGGTGCCATAGATCGGGGTTGCCGAGGCGAATCGCGAGGTCGATTGCAAAGAAGGCCAGGGTAATTAGCTCGATAGTGACAAAATAGCGGCGATTGTGCTTCCATTCGGCCTTCAATTCCACCCGCTGCAAGTATGCCAGAACGGCGTTGAAAACGATCAAAATCCCAAACGTGGCCCATATGGCGCCCTGGGTGAACGAAATTCCACTTGCGCCCGCAACCCAAACGAGGTAGGCCAGTAAAACCATGCCTGTAACTTTCGCCAGCGGATAACCGTGATCCGGCAGGCGGCCGAGCGCCAGGTGGACGAACGGGTACACGACCAGCCCAAGTAGGGCAATTGCCAGGTACCAGAAGATTGCGCTGAAGATGGGGGACTCGTTAATCAACGCCAGGCGGTTGAAAAGGTCAGTCCAGGTGCCACCGGCCTGCTGCTGGGCCAGGCGATTATCTGGCAGCATCAGGTTGGCCGGGTAGGAGGGAGCCTTCTTAGGCGTAACGCGGATTTCAGTCGTTAGATCGACCTTCGAAAGCAGACCATTGACGATCTGAGGAGTATAGCCAGCCGTTTTCTTGAAAATCAAGACTTTGGGATGGTCGTAGACCGTGAAAGCTTCTTCAGCCAGCACGTCGTTTATCTTCAAGGTTCCCAAAGCTGGATAGGACTCGGCGACTTTGACCAGGTCAAACCCCAGCTTGCTGGAAAACATGCCCGGTTCGGCGACGCTGTAACACCACAAGATGTCCTTTTCAGGCGGACAGCCGAGCAGATCGCGGTAATAAGCCGTTGAAAGAGGATAGCGCTCCTGGACCCGGGGGATGGTGCCCCACTGGCGATTCGAGGTTATGAAAATGTAGTCGGACTGATTTAGGGTATCCTCCAAGCGGGTGAGCTTGGCAGCATTGTCGTCCCAATACATTTCAAAATTCAAGTCGCGCTGGTACAGGCCGCTGTAACCGTCATAGCCGTTCATCCGCAGCGGGAGGCCATCATCCCAGGTGCTTTCATTGGCAGGCGAGCTGCCGCGCAGCGCCAGGAGGCCGGGGGTTTGCAGCTCGAAGCGTAAATAATAATCGGCACCCTTTTCGATCTGGGCGGGCTGGTCGAATTTCAGCGTGGCAGAAGGACCACGCGGGTCGGTATTGGAGCGAAAAACCTGCTCGAGATGCCCCTGGGCCAGGACAATGTCGTGGTTTTTACCATCCACGAGGCTTACTACCAAACTGTCATTGCCACCGGTAGCAATATTCTGGTCCAATATATAGGGAAAGAAAATTTCACCAAGAGAGCCGGTATACTGGGCAGTGAAATTGTCCAGGTACGGATTTCCCATGTGAATGAGCTGGACCGGGTAGGGCATGATCAGGTTGGTCGGATCGCCCATCAGGCGCGCCTGGAGAGCGCTGCCTGTGCGAGCAGTGGAACCCGGGACGGTTTGCTCCAAAACAAGCGAATACAGGTGCTGCGAAACGAGTGAAACGGGCGGATCAAACATGAAGGTAACCGAATTCAATTCGGTGGCTGCGCTGATGTTGGCGCTGGTCGTTCCGATCACGTTGCCCTGGTCGGATTGGTCGAAGATGGACAACCCTAACGACAGGTTGAAGGGTGGGGCCTGGCCGCTCATGTCCAACGGCAATTGGATCGAGGCAAGCTGCCCGCTGGTCTTCGCAACGAAACGGCTATCAACCGATACACCCGGCTCAAGCACCTGTGGAGGCAGCGTGACCGCCTGCTGGGCGTACTGGGAAAACAGTATGAACTGCACCGGGGCCGAAAGCGATACGGTTCCCAGGTTGCCTACAAGCTGCAGCGAAAGTCCGTAAAAGTGGTTTGGCACAACCGGAACGACGTCGTTGAGGAGAATCTTATAAGGTTTGTCCTGGCTGTTTGAGGCCGAAATTTGAATCCGGCCTGAGGAAAGGAGCTTGTTGCCCTGGTTGACATCGGTCAGGTCGAGCTCCAATTCGACCGGGTCCGGCCCGCTCTGATTGAACGATATCTGAGGCAGGTCGAGCTCGGTCAGGACGCCGGAATTTGGAACCGTGAAAATGGTGGAATAGGGTTGTCCTGCCTTAATCGAGGTATCGTAAGGATAGGACAGAGGCTGGTTTTGTATTCCAGAAGTGGTCTGGACGTGCAGGTTGACCGGCCCAGGCACGTTCTGGTAGATCCAACTGGTTGCATCTACCCGCGTGACCGGGTGCATGTAGATCTGCGAAAAAGCCAGGGCCCAGGCAAAGGCGCCAACCAGGGCGATCCCGCCCACTGCGACCGCAGTTACCTTTTGCCAGGGAATCCGCCCCAGGCGGCCGATCCAGGCCGGGCGAGCCTCCCAAAGCTGAAAAACGACCCAGGCGGCCATAATGGCCAGGGTCGGGTAGACCGGGATTTGGTAACGCATGCTGGGGTTGCCCTGGAGCGACTGCCAGGTAAAAAAGCCAGCCGTCCAACCCCACAGCAGGAGAAATTTACGCCATTCTCCCCGGATCATGCGCCAGGCCATCCACAGGAAGCCTGCCCAGGCCAGCAGACCCAGGGGTAATCCAAAGCCCCAATCGACCATATTCGTCCAGGCAAAGGTAATCGGGCGCCGGATCCATTGTAGGGCGAAGGGAGCGTCGACATCCCCGTTGGTTTGGGCCTGGATTTCTTGCATATTTTGCAGCCACTTGGGGTCAGGGCTAAAGCCAAAGAATCCGGGCCCGGAAAATGCGTACGGTTGGAAAATTCGAAATGCAAGCAGGCATAAGAATCCGCCTATGGCCAGGTTGCGCAGTACCGCAGGCCAGGTCCGGCTGCGATCCTCAGGGCTCAGCCGATCCCACCACACCCAGGCTCCTAGCGGGAGCAGGAAGACAAGCGGAGCAGCGCTGATCTTGGAAGCCAGCGCCATGCCGGCCGCGATGCCGAACAGGCCGTAGGGAAGGGCAGTCCTCCAGTCCGATATAAAGCGCTTCCAGAAAGAGGGCTGCTCTTCCTCGCCCGGCTTTGCAGACGGCGCCCTGAGGTCCGTCTGGATGCAAATCGCGATGTAAAAAGCCAGGAAAATGAAGAAATTCGCCGGAACGTCGACAGTATAGTAATGCGAAAGCTGAATTTGCAACACTGCCAGGGTGTCAAAGGCCGCGGCCAAGAGGGCCAGGCGCTTGTTGCGGAAAAGCTGGTCGGCCAGCAGGTAAATCAGGATGATCGTCAGCAAGTCCAAAAAGGCGGAGACAGCCCGGCCTACCAGGTAAATCTGGTCGTAGCCGGTCTGGTTCAAAACCCCGGCCAGGTAGCGCACCATGAAGATCGGCAGATCCCCGTAAACGTAGAAACCGTAACCCTGGTTGTGCGGGTTAAGCGGAGAGACAGCGGTGTTAAAGTATTGGGCTAAGGAATTCGGTGGATTGATGGCTTGAGATACCATGGTCAGGAAGCGCTCATCCGGGTGGAGGTGCTGTCCCTGATCCCAATTCAGGCCTACAAAACGGAAGTAGGCCGCCACGAGGAGGATGCCAAACAACAGGATGACCCAGACCCAGGAATTCCGCGGCCGGGTCACAGGCTCGTTCACATCGATGTCAGCTGGATTATTTAATTCAGCCATTATTTTGCTTGCTCAATCTCATCCAAAACGGGTGGAACGAGGTAGGCCACGAAATCTTTGCCGTCGTAAACCGATTTATGTAAAACGGATTTGCCATCCGGGTAAAGATTTTTCAGCACATTCAGAGTATCCGTATCCTCGGGCTTGAATATAAACAGCTTGGCGTGCGGATCGTTCAAGGTGGTTTCGATTTGGTCGCGGTTGAGGGCATAATCCTTGGTCGGATAACCGGCGTTAATGCCGACCAGGCGCGTATCGACCCAGTAAGGGAAAGGTATGACGTAGGCACTATCGGGCGTGCCGATTGAGTCGGTAAAATCATGAACTACCTGGCCGATCTGGGAGGTATTCCAAGCGCCCTGCATGAATTGCTGGTCAAACTGGTTGAACACCAGGTTAGCATTGTTCGAGGCCGACCAGCCAATCAGAAGAACGCCCAGCACGCCTGCCGCTGCCCAGGAGTAGCGCGAATTCGACAGGCGGTTAAATCCCCCGAGAACGCCTTCTATTCCAATGGCGACCAGGACGAAGACCGGAATGAAGGCTGCATCCGTGCGATTGAGGCTCGGATTCTCGCCCGGGAAGGCCAGCGACAGGATAGACGGCAGCATCAAGAGCGGAACAGACACAAGCAAAAAAAGATCGATCCAATGGCGCTTACGGAGATAACGGACGAGGACCTGCAGCGTGCCCAGGAAATAAAATGCGGCAGCGACTACGTCCAGCGAAGGCCGGCCAACGACCGAATGGACCCAGATGTCGCCGTTATCCCAGAAAGGCATGATCCAGGCCTTCCAGGTATTTTGAATAAAGATGAGCCAGACTGGGGCAGGATAAGGCGATTCGGCCGTACCTACCCGGGTGAGGGCGCGCTCGTTGAAGCTTTCAAAGTTATCCAGCATGTAACGCCCCAACGGCAGAAAGATGATCACGGCGACGATCGCCAGAACGACGAATGCAATCAAAACCTGCTTGCGCTTTCCCCTGGCGCTGGCGTGCAGAAGGTATAGGCCGAGCAAGATCGCCAGCACAAACGGGATGATGCGCATGGGACTGTAGCCATGCAGCCCCAAGCCCAGGAAAAGGCCGGCCAAAATGAAATCATTGCGCTTCTGGTAACGCAGCCCACGAATGAAGAAATACAGGACCGGAGCGGTAAAGGCCGCATATAACGGGAAACGCAGCCCAATGCGGGCAACCAGGTTGGCCCAATAGGCGATGCCGGTCATGAGAAAGGCCAGGAAGCCAACCCATCGCCCGGCGATCTCTTTCCCCAACAGGTAGACAAAAGGCAGGGTCAGCAAGCCAATAAAGGCGGTGCCCATTTTTAAGCTGATAAACGAAAGACCGGTATTGAAGAGGACGGAAATGGCGGCTGTGAGGTACATCTGGATAGCTTCACGGCCGGTGTTGCGCGGAAAGAATATGTGAGTCTGGCCGTTCAACACGTCGTTGACGTCCAGCAGTTTTTCGGCGTGGTCGCTGAACATCTCACCCGGCACCTGGCTGAGTCGGTATACCCGAAAGAAGACAACCAGTGCAATGGCGGCAATAAAAAGCATTGTCCAGGGAGAAATTCGAATCGTGATAGTTGGGTTCTTTACCCAGGCGACGACATGGGACCAGGCACGGGCGAGCACGCTGGACTGGTTCGAAGGCTGCCAGACGGCGTAAAAAACGTACACGATCGTCAGTGCCCAGAATGCCAGGTTTGGGACGGTGAACAGGTTGCCGCCGAAGGATAGGAAGGAAACTACAACCAGAGGCAGGGAGGAAAGCAGAATTTTCCACTTAACCTGGACGTCAACTTGCTGGGTGGTGTCTTCCGCCAGGGGCGCGAGGGCCCATTCTTTGGAGAGAATCGCCCAGCCTAGCAGGCTCGCCGAGATCCCATACAGAAAAATTCCAACCGCGGGATAGGGCCGGGGTGGCTCAAGTCCTAACTGGGCGATCAGCGCCACACCGGCTGCCGCTAACGAGCGCAAGGGAACCACCAGCGGGCCGGATGCTGCCTGTTCACGAACGGCCGGCACGGAAGCTGCCGGCGCTAGCGAAAGGTCGACTGGCTGGGCGTTTGAGTGTTCCGGGAC
Source organism: Anaerolineaceae bacterium (assembly GCA_035543095.1). Taxonomy (GTDB): domain Bacteria; phylum Chloroflexota; class Anaerolineae; order Anaerolineales; family Anaerolineaceae; genus UBA700. The sequence continues at coordinate 18,678 of DATKKB010000033.1, forward strand.
CTGTGTGGCGGTAAGATTCTGAGTCGATTGCGAGACTAACTGCTCAGGCTGGACAGTCGGGCGATCTTCCGCCTCGCCCGTTTGAAGGCCTTGTTCCACAGGCGGGGCGGGTGGAATTTCAATTTTTACCCCTCGCCAGGGCATCAATTTCGATTTTAAATAATCGAGAATGCTTGGTTCATTCATACTTTTTTAGCGATGTAAAATGTGTAAGATCCTTGCGGCTGCTCGGGCGCTTCATCGTATGCGGGGCTGACCAGGCTGCGGGTCAGGGCCAGATTCCAGGGAGAGCGCGCCAGGACCCAGCGACCAGAAACAGCGTGGATGATCCAGGAAGGCAGGCCAAAATAGTGGCCCCATTCGAGAATGTGCAAGGAGTGGGGAGAAAAGTAATGCCACCATTTTTCTATACGAAATCCAGCAGATTTCAAGCGGACTTCCCACACCTCCGGGCTGTCGCAGTGTCGGTGGCGTGAAATGCGGTTGAAGAAAGCGCGGTAGCTGTCGCCCAGGCCTCTCAGGCCATACCGGTCGAAGAAGCTGGAGACCGAAAGGTTTGACAGGAAATTTTGATTCGGCACGCAAAACAAAAACGGCGAGCCAGGCTTCAACACCCGGCTGATCTCGCATACAACCGAATCAACATCTGGAATGTGCTCGAGGACCGAATTACTGATTGCGCTGGAAAAATAGCCATCATCAAAGGGCAGGCGGTCGCCGAAGGATTGGGTGACCAGTCGATAGCCGCCCCGCTTTCCGGCCTGGTGCACAGGGCCTGTCCAGGGATCAATCCCGGCATCGAGGGGACGGTCAAATGCAATTGTCACGAAATGGCCATCGCCGCAGCCCAGGTCTAAGACCGGGCCGGGCAATTCAATTCCCTGGTAAAAACGGCATTCCACCGCCCGCAGTACAGCCCGAAAATAAGGCATGTCCTGCAGTTGTAGGCCAAGGTAGTCCTTGCTATTTTTTCCATCTGCGATCATAAAGGTTAATTATATCTTCCTATAAAAAAGTGATGCAAGGCGAGCCGCCCTGGTATCAGGATTTATGCAGCTCATGCAGCAGGACGTCGAATAATTTCTCGTATTCCGCTGCGATGGTATCCGGCCGGTACTGTTGAGCGATGCTATCGTGATCGCGGCGATAATCCTCAGGGTGCGCCAGGATCGCCAGGATCGCCTCAGCCAGCGCAGCAGAATCGCCGATCGGGATGATCTTGCCCATGGCGTGACGGAGGACCGGCTGGCGAACGCCGGGCAGGTCGGAGGCTATGCTTGGAACCCCATTCATCATGGCTTCGATCTGGACGAGGCCGAACGCTTCGGTCGAATTCAAGCTCGGCAGAAGCAAGACGTCGGCGTTTGGATAAAAGGTCGATAACTGCCGGGGATTGAGGGGACCTAAGAATTGCCAGTTCCCACGGCTTTCGAAATCTTGGATTATCGGAAAGAGGCGCTGAAAATAGTGCTCCTCGCCGTAAATATTCTGGTAAGGACCGGCAAACTCGACGAGCGCCTGAGGATAGACTGCGAGGATGCTCGGAAGAGCGTTCAGCAATATTTCAACCCCCTTTTCGGTGGCGAAGCGCGAGACCATGGCGATAACAGGGCGGTGGTTTTCCGGATTGTGGCTGCATCGAAAGGCAGATATCTCTTCAGAAGACACTGCAGGCAGTTCGACCGGCGGCGGAATTACGTCCAGCTTGCCGAGGTAGCGGTTCAAGTAAGACGAGTTCTCGGCGTAATCGCGAGTGTAAGTGACGATGCGGTGGCAGGCTACGGCTGCCAGGTTGTTCATGACCCGCACCGCCTGGTTTGCGGTCCAGGCCAGCAGGCCGGGCGGCATGAGCAGGTCACAGTGATAGGTAATGATGGTTGGTTTTTTCAACAGCCGGCCGCGCAATGCAACGCCGGCGGCATCGAATTGAGGCAGGTGAAGCTGGATCACATCATTTTCGCGTACCAACTTGTTCGCCAGCGCCCCAAAGGTAGGCATTACAACCCCCTTACTCAAGCGAAACAGCACCGGAGCGCGCACGATCCTGACGCCGCCCCGAATTTCGTCGGCCGGAAGATTTGAGTCGTATTGAGAAGTTAAAACGGTAACCTGATGCCCGCGCTTTGACCAGGCTTTCACCAGCCGCTCGGCATAGATCGTCAACCCGCTGATGTGTGGGCGGTAATATGTCAGGACGACCAGAATGCGCATGACCTAGAAGAGTGACGGATTTGCATTAACCCAATCGAATAGTCGCTGGATGCCTTCGTTGACGCCGACCCGCGGCTGCCAACCCAATTCCTGGCGCGCTTTTCGAATATCCGATACGTAGACTTTCTGATCGCCGGGCCGCCAGTCACCGGGGTTAATTTTGATGCTGTGGCCAACCAACTTTTCCAATATGGGGCAAAATTCATCCCAGATGGAGAGTGTTTTGTCTGCACCGCCGCCGATGTTATAGACTTTCCCGGCCGAGTGCCCAATTTGATTTAGAGCGGCATCGTAGGCATCCAACAAATCTTCGACAAACAGGATATCACGCACCTGTTTGCCGTCCCCATAAATCGAAATCGGTCGCCCGGTTACTGCGGCAATAATGAACCAGGCCACCCAGCCCTGATCCTCCACACCGAACTGGCGGGTGCCGTAGATGCAGCTCTGGCGAAAAACTACGGTTGGGAGGCCATAGATGCGGGAATAATCACGCACGTACTGGTCGCCAGCGCCCTTAGAGCAGCCATAGGGGGAATGGAAATCAAGCGGCTGGGTCTCGGGTGCGCCATATGGAAGGCTCTCGTAAGCGTATCGGGTTGGCTGTTCGACGACTTTCACCTCGTCCATCCCGCCGTACACCTTGTTGGTCGAAGCATAAAGCACCACCGGGCATTTCCGGCAAGCGCGCGCCGCTTCGAGGACATTGAAGGTGCCGAGGGCATTGATCTCGAAATCTTCGCGCGGCTTTGCCACCGAAGTGGTCACAGCAACCTGGGCTGCAAGGTGAACGATCACCGTAGCATCACGAGCCGCATCCTGGATCGCTTTAGCATCCCGGATATCACCGATGATGAGCTTGAAGGCATTGTCGCCATACGTTTCACGCAGCCACTCCAGGTTGAGGCGCGAGCCAGCTCGGGAAAGATTATCAAATATAGTCACATGTTCGCCGCGCTGCAACAAGCGTGAGACGTAATTCGAGCCGATAAATCCGGAGCCACCCGTGATCAAGAATTTATTTGCCATATCTTACTCCGAAGGTGTTGATCTTTGGATTTGTATATCAGAAAACAACGTGCTCAAGGATTGGCGCTCGCGCAGCAATCCCCAAAGCCCAAAAATGCCGGAAACAGCAAAGCTAATAAAATGCACAACAATCGCGTACGCCAGGGCGGTAGGCCTGGCAATGCCGAGGATGGTCAGCGCCACTACCATCGTTCCCTCATAAACACCCAATCCAGCGGGAGCTGAAGGAATCGCCAGGCCAAGCGCCAGGAGCGAATCGGCAAACAAGGCCCACCAGAGCGGGGCCTGGGGTGCAATGGCCAGAAGCATGACATAATAAACCGAAAGCCAAAAGACCCAGGTAAAGCCAAGCCAGAACATGCTCAGGAGGAACTGGCGCAGGTTCGTCAATGCGCTGAGACCATCCAGGAGCGAATCGATCTGGGGCAGCACCAGGCGGTTGAACAAGCCCCAACGCCCTCCAATTTTTTCGGCGATGGCATGGACACGGTCGCTGTAGCGAGCCATCAGGTAAAGGGTAGCAAACAAAACAAACATCAAGACTAATGTCGCCAGGCCGACCGGGCGAGCCCAATCCAACCCCAGGGCGAGCGGAAGGGTTGAAAGCAACAGGCTTGCAGCCACAATCAAATCGAAAGCCCGCTCGATAATGATCGAAGAGAGGATGTGGAATGGGCTAACCTTGATGGCCTTCCCCATAAATACAGCCCGGCCGATTTCGCCGGCCCGCAGTGGGAAAATATTGTTGAGCAGGTAACCTTCACTGATGGTGAAAAAGCTGGTCTTGATGGACGGCTTATTGGAGAGCAGTGATCGCCAGGCGACCCCGCGCACCAGCATCGAAACGCCGGAAATGACGACTGCTATAGCCAGGTTGAGCGGCTGGATAGCGCTGAAAGCTGACTGCAGGTCTTTCCAGGAAGCCAGGTTGAAAACCAGAAACAGGGTCACCACACTGATCACCACGCCCGGAAGCCATCGGCGGACGTTCCCCCATAAAGAAGTTGATTTTGACTCGTTCATTCTTCCTCCAGGCGTAGAATTGCCATGAAGGCTTCCTGGGGGATTTCAACGCTGCCCACCATCTTCATGCGCTTTTTGCCGCGTTTTTGTTTTTCGAGAAGCTTTTTCTTGCGCGTGATATCGCCGCCGTAGCATTTTGCCAGGACGTCCTTGCGCAAGGCCTTAACCTTGGCGCTCGAAATCACGCGCCCGCCGGCCGTAGCCTGGACCGGAACGTCAAATAGTTGGCGTGGGATGATATCCTTCAGCTTTGTAACCAGTCGCTGGCCCTTATGGTAAGCTTCTTCGCGGTGGACGATCGACGCCAGGGCGTCGATTGGATCTCCGTTGATCAGCACATCAAGCCGGACCAGGTTGCCCGGGCGGTAGCCGGCGAACTGGTAATCCATAGAAGCGTACCCACGGCTGCGGGATTTCAGGTCATCAAAGAAGTCGACGATGATCTCAGCCAGCGGAATTTCGAAATTGAGCTGGACGCGGTCGGGGGCAGGATAATCCTGGTCGATAAAGATTCCCCGGCGCTTGTTTACCAGGTCCATAATGGTGCCATAGAATTCGGTTGGCGTGATGATCTGCAATTTCATCCAGGGCTCGCGGATTTCGCGCACCTGGCTCTCTTCGGGTAGATCGACCGGAGAATCGATGACGCTTATGTTGCCTGCCAGGTCGACCACTTCAAAAGCAACCGAAGGAGCGGTGACGACGATATCCAGGTCGTATTCTCTTTCCAGCCGCTCCTGGATGATCTCCATGTGAAAAAGACCCAGAAAGCCGCAACGGAAGCCGAAGTTTAGAGCTTGCGAAGTTTCGGGTTCGTAAACCAGGGAAGCGTCGTTGAGCTGCAGCTTTTCGAGTGCATCCTTTAAATCGGCGTAATCCTCGCCCTCAACCGGGTAGATGCCTGCAAAAACCATCGATTTTACCTTGCGGTAGCCCGGGAGAGGATGAGGAGCGGGGTGGGCTGCCAGGGTGATCGTATCGCCGACGCGTGATTCGGACACCGTTTTCAATCCGGTCGCCACGTAGCCTACGTCACCCGCAAACAGGCCCTCGACCGGGCGCATGGTGGGCGAAAAGACGCCGATCTCAACCGGGCGCACCGTGATCCGGGTTGCCATCATCAAAAGCTCATCGGTCGGATGGATCTGACCGTCGATGATGCGGATGTAGGCGACGACGCCTTTGTAGGAGTCGTAGTGCGAATCGAAAATCAGGGCCTGCAGGGGCAGCTCGGAATCTCCGGTGGGCGGGGGAATTTCGCGCACGATGGCCTCGAGCAGCAGGTCTACGTTGGTGCCGTCCTTGGCGGAAATGCGCAGGATCTTATCCGGCGGCATTCCCAACAAATTGGAGATATCCTGGGCGACCACGTCCGGCTGAGCCGAGGGGAGATCGATCTTGTTGATTACAGGAAGTATGATCAGGTTCGAATCGAGGGCCAGGTAAAGGTTCGCAAGGGTTTGGGCTTCGATACCCTGGGTGGCGTCCACGACCAGCAGGGCGCCTTCGCAGGCTGCCAGAGCCCGGCTTACCTCGTAAGAAAAATCAACGTGCCCGGGCGTGTCGATCAGGTTCAGCTCGTAATCCTTGCCATCTCGGGCCTGGTAATTCATGCGGACCGCCGAGGCTTTGATGGTGACGCCTTTTTCCCGCTCGAGGTCCATCGTATCGAGGATCTGTTCGGTCTGGTCGCGGTCGGAGATGGTTCCAGTTAAATGCAATAGTCGATCCGCTAGGGTGGATTTTCCATGATCAATATGTGCAATTATGCAAAAATTTCGGACGTTCTCGATCATTCGGGGTGAAGTATACCTTAAAAAACGACAGTAACGACTTCAGTCGTTACTACAAAGGTGGATTACTTGTCATAAAGAACGATCTTTGAAGTAACGATTTCAATCGTTACAATCACTCACTTCGCAGATAGAGGAAAATCAAGAACACTGTCGATCATGGCGCTCAAATCGACGACCTCGTGGAATGCAAGGTCCAGGCTGGCGAGGAACTCAACGTTGCCTTTTGGACCCAAAAGAGGCGAGCGGATCAGGCCGCGCACTGAGAAACCGGCTCGCACGGCGGCATCGAGAACGGAGATCAATACCTGGCGGTGAACCCGTGGGTCGCGAATGACGCCCTCGCCGCGGGCTGCATCGATCTGACCGGCTTCAAACTGGGGCTTGATCAATACGATTGCCTGCCCTTGCTCCTGCGGGAACCAGGAACGCACGACCGGCAGCAGAATCCGGAGGGAAATAAAGGAAGCGTCCACTGTAACAAGGTCCACCTGCTGAGGAAAGGCTTGCAGGTTGCGAGCGTTGGTGCGCTCCATGACGGAGACACGCTCATCGTTGCGCAGTTTCCAGTGCAGCTCGCCGTAACCCACGTCGACTGCATAGACGCGGGCGGCTCCATGCTGCAAGAGGCAATCCGTAAACCCGCCGGTTGACGCACCGATGTCGGCACAAACCCATCCGGAAAGATCGTCAAGGTGAAAGGCCGAAAGGGCCGCCTCCAGCTTTTCGCCGCCGCGCGAAACGAAGCGCGGACCCAGGTCAATTACCAGGGCAGCGTTATTGGCTATGCGAATCGACGGCTTTAATACCACCTGCCCGTCCACCCTCACCTGGCCTGCCATTACCAGGCGCTGCGCCAGACTGCGACTTTCAACCAGGCCGCGCTCCACCAGCAGCACATCCAGACGCTCTTTTTCCACTTTTAAATTCTACTTCAATTATTGGTTGAATCGGCCAGACCAAAATCATTTTTTAAGTCAAAGGCTGGTTTTTGGTGCGAAACATTTACCGGGAAGCTCCGCTGGGATCTGCGACCCCAGCGCTGGCAGGCCACTCCTTACAGCGTGCTTCGCGAGGACCCGCCAGGAGCAGTTACGCATCAAAAACCAGCTAGCGATTAAGTCGAATAATAAAATCATGTGCAGATTTTGCTTTGTGATATCATACACATATGCTGATAGCACTCCTGAAAACCTTCCGCATCCGCCAATGGACAAAAAACGCCTTTGTGTTCACTGCGCTTGTGTTTGACCTGAAATTAACCGACCCGACATCGCTCTCCCGGACATTTGCTGCCTTTTTCCTCTTCTGCCTGCTCTCCAGCGCGGTTTACGTGATCAACGACATCAAAGACGTCGAAGCGGACCGCAACCATCCCACGAAACGCAACCGCCCGATCGCCTCAGGGAAATTATCCATCCGGGCAGCCTGGGCTGCGGCAGGCATCCTGCTGGTCTTAACGCTGGTACCGGCGTGGTTCCTTTCAACCGGATTCTTTGCAGTCTGTATAGCTTACCTGCTCATGAACCTGGCCTATTCGACCTGGTTAAAGCACGTTCCGATCATCGACGTGATCATCATCGCGGCCGGTTTCGTGCTGCGAGCGGTGGCGGGCGTGAGTGTGATCCACGTAGAGCGATTTTCGCCTTGGCTATACGTAGTCATCACCCTTTTTTCACTGTATATTGGATTCGGGAAACGCCGGGCCGAGCTGACTACCCTGGCCGAGGATGCCAATTTGCACCGCAGGGTGCTGGAAGGCTACACTATCACCTTCCTGGACCAGTTGATCACGATTGTATCCAGCACAACCATCATTGCCTACAGCCTATACACCTTCAGCGCGCCCAACGTTCCA
>DATKKB010000034.1:0-7314 GCA_035543095.1 Anaerolineaceae bacterium
GTGGGCTATATTGTGATTGGTAAAGTAAGGAGACCTATGACTGAACAAACCTACCGCATTCGCATCCGCAGCCACCTGGATAACGACTGGAAGTCCTGGTTCGATGGCCTGACCCTCCAGCATGGAGCCAATGGCGAAACGATCTTGACAGGACCGGTGCCTGACCAGGCGGCCCTGTTTGCTGTTTTGATGAAAATTCGAGACCTAGGCCTGACGCTGATCGCGGTAGAGCCCGTTGAAAAGTGATCCATAGATTGGTGAAAGGAAAACTGGAAATGATAACCACATCATCCCCATTCAAAAGCAAAAAGGGTGAGGCGGAATACCTGGCGGCTTATGACGCTATGATGGCCTACTGGCCGGTGCCATATGAAACTATGGATATCCCCGGCGCATATGGCTGCACGCACCTGGTGGTGTGTGGTCCCAAAGACGCCCCCGCGCTGGTGCTTTTACACGGCGGGCGGGCCAGCCTGACCATGTGGTCCGCCAATATTGCCGATCTGAGCCGGGAATACCGGGTTTACGCGGTGGATATCATTGGCCAACCCGGGAAAAGCATCGCGAACACAATGTTTAAAAAGCGAGAGGACCTGATCCCCTGGTTCAGCGAGCTGCTGGATGCACTCCATATCGCCAAAACGAACCTGGTGGGCCAATCCTACGGCGGGTGGTTCGCCCTGGCGTTTGCCTTGCGCAAGCCGGAGAGAGTCAACAGGATCGCCCTAATTTCCCCGGCAGCCTGCTTCCAACGACTGAATTTCCAACATGCCCTGAGAGGCGCAAGGATGTTCTTCTTCCCTTCACGGGCAGCCATGCAGAGTTTCAAGCTGTGGGAGACCTATTTGCCGAATATCCAGAGCCCAGAGAATCTGGCATTCTTCAATCTCAAGACCGAGCAGCTTTACCTGGGGTTCAAACATTATCGCTGCCAGGGGGAAGCCAACCCAACCATCTTCACAGATGATGAGCTGAGAGAACTCAAACCGCCTGTGCTGCTCTTGATTGGGCAGCAAGAAGTAATCTACGATCCGGTTGCCTCTGTCGAACGGGCGCGTAAGCTGATCCCCATACTCGATGCTCACCTGATCCCGGAAGCCAGCCACGACCTGGCCTACTTCCAGGCCACAAAGGTCGATGAGCTGATCCTGGATTTTTTGAAGGGCAGCTGAAGCGAGGAAGGATGACCACAAAAGCCCTTATTCTGGATGGCGCGAACGCCGGGGATGAAACTGGCAGGCGGATATCGACAATCCTGCAGGCTGAGTTGCGTGCTCAAGCCTGGGAAATAGAACACCTTGCGCTGAAGGATATGAGGTTCGGCCACTGCGCTGGCGACTTTTTCTGCTGGATCCGCACACCGGGTGTATGCAAGATGAACGAGGCTGCCCGGATGGTTGCCCGGGCTGCCGCCCGCTGCGATCTGCTGGTTTTCCTGACCCCGGTCACCTTCGGGGGGTATTCGGCCGCGCTCAAAGGGGCCGTGGACCGCCTGACCCAGAATAACCTGCCCTTCTTTGAGGGCAACGACGGGGAAATCCATCACCAGCCGCGCTACCTGCACCACCCAGGGTTGCTGGCAATCGGCTGGATGGATGAAGTAAATGGTGATGAAGGAGCCATTTTCCATCACCTGGTTCAGCGCAACGCGGCCAATCTACACTGTACTCATGCAGTGAGCGGCATCTTGCATACCGGGCAAAAGGATGGAGCAGTTACTACAGCGATCCGGAATTGGGTGAGCGAAACCCAAAATGGGAGATTGACGCCACCAGTGGAGCTGCCTGTCTACGAGCATCATCAATCGAACGAAAAGCCAATCCAAAATGCGCTGCTCCTGGTCGGGAGCCCGCGTGGAAAAGGAAGCACGTCCCAGTCTTTGGGAGGATATCTCTTTGAGCAGCTAAAGGCGCAGGGCGTAGAGACCACCACACTAAACCTATATCCAGCGCTCAATTCCCTGCAAGGAACCCGGGCGCTGCTCGAGGCCGTCAACCGGCATGATCTGGTCGTGCTGGCGAGCCCGTTATACATCGACAGCCTGCCGGGTCCAGTGGTGGGCGCTCTGGAACTGCTCGCCGCTCAATGTTCAAAAGAACCAGGGCGAGCTGCATTTTCGGCCATCATCAACTGTGGTTTTCCCGAGGCAAAGCATTGCGAGCCAGCGCTGGCGATCTGTACAGAATTCGCCCGCCGGGCCGGGTTGGCCTGGGCCGGAGGGTTGGCGCTGGGGGGCGGTGCAGGTGTGGTGAATGGCGCCCCTCTGGTTGATCTGGGCTGGAGGGGGCGCTCCATCCGCAGGTCTCTGGAATTGTCTGCTGCTGGCCTGGCTGCTGGAAAGCCCATCCCGGAGGAGGCGGTGCGGCTGATGGGGAAAAAACGCATTCCAAACTGGCTGCTTTTCCTGGCCAGCGGCATCGGCTGGAGACAAAAATCCAGGAAGTTTGGGGCGGAAAAGGAGCTGCGCAAGCAGCCCTACTTGACCGATTGATTTTTACGAAAGGAAAATTGCCATGACCACAAACACTTCTATACTCAATGTTTCTCACCGGAAAACTATTCCGTTGATAGCCGGTTTTGTGAGACCCGGGTTCGAAGCGGTGCGCGAGGCTTTCGCTGAAAACTTCATCCAGCGCGGCGAGCTGGGCGCAGCCGCCTGCATGTATTACCAGGGAGAGAAGGTCGTAGACCTGTGGGGAGGCGTGCGCAATAAGGCCACGGGCGAGCCCTGGGAAGAAGACACCATGGTGATCGTCCATTCCACGACCAAGGGCATGGCCGGGATGGCCATGGCATTGGCGAATTCACACGGCTGGCTGGATTACGAGGAAAAGGTGTGCACCTACTGGCCGGAGTTTGCCCAGAATGGCAAGGAAAAGGTCACGGTGCGCCAGTTGCTTTCGCACCAGGCCGGGCTGCTGGCCCTGGATGGAACTGTGAACAAGGAGGTCGCTTCCGACCTGGATCGCTTGGCGGTCGTGCTGGCTCAGCAGAAACCCGCCTGGGAACCCGGCACTCGCCAGGGGTATCACGGCATCAGCCTGGGGTTTTATGAAAACGAACTGATGCGCCGGGTAGACCCCAACCATCGCAGCATCGGGCGCTTCTTTCAGGAGGAAATAGCCACTCCACTCGGCCTGGAGTTTTACATCCGCCTGCCGGAGACGATGCCCAATGCCCGCCTGGCCAAGCTTGAGATGTTCAATCCACTCAACCGCCTGGTGCACACCAAACCCGGATTGCTCCTCGCCAGCTTGAATCCGCGTTCTCTGACCTTCCGAGCCATGTTCGTCAACCCCGGGGTCGGGTTGCCCTTCGACAAAGAGCGCATCTACAGCCGGGAGCTGGAAGTGCCTTCGCAAGGCGGCGTGGGAACGGCGCGCGCCATTGCCAGGGCGTATAGCTCGTTTGCCACCGGCGGGATCGAACTCGGACTGAGGAATGAAACGCTGCAAGCCTTGATGGCGCCGGGGACCCCGCCTAAATTCGGTTTCTTCGACGAATGCCTTAAAATCACCTGGCCGCTCTCGTTAGGTTTCATGAAGCCCTGTCCCTTGTATCCCATTGGGAGCCCGGCGGCCTTCGGCACACCCGGGGCAGGCGGCTCTTTTGGTTTTGCCGACCCGCAAAAGGGTATCGGCTATGCTTATGTGACCAACCAGATGGGAGTCAAGCAGGGGAAAGATCCACGCGAATTGGCGCTGCGAGATGCATTGTATCAATCCATTGGCAGCCTAACCCCGTTTCAGCCTGGTGATGATAAGATAAATAACAATTAGCTTCTATCCATGGGAAAAGGAGTAAATGTGGCAATCGTCGTCTCTCAACTTGGACTCTCTCACGAAGCTCTGCGTGGTGAAACCGTCATCGTCACCGGAGCCGGCGGAGGGATCGGTTTCGAAGCTGCGCGCGCGTTGCTCTGGCTCGGAGCGAACGCCGTCATCGCAGAGATCAACGCACACACCGGATTGGAGGCGTCCCTGACCCTGGGCAACGATTTCGGCCAGGAGCATGTGTTGTTTGTCCATACGGATGTGGGAGAAGAGGCCAGTGTGTTAAATTTATATCATGAGGCGGTGAACCGTTTTGGCAAAGTTGATGCGGTTATCAACAATGCCACGATTGCCGTGCTGGGGCAGGTTAAAGACTTACCGATCAAGGAATGGGACGCCAGTTACCGCGTCAACCTGCGTGGTCCGGTGTTGATGGCAAAGACTTTTTTACCAGATATGATCAAACGCAACCACGGGGTCTTTGCCTGCGTTTCGTCAACAGGGACCGCCTTCCTGGGCGGATATGAAACCTTTAAAGCTGCGCAGGTGCATCTGGCGAACACATTGGATGCAGAACTCGCGGGTACCAACGTCTATGCTTTTGCCATTGGACCGGGATTGGTGCCCACCGAAACTGCCTCCCAAGCCGTTAGGCAGCTTGCACCGAAAATGGGCATGAGCGTGGAAGAATTTTACGAATTGAATAAAGGGGCTATGCTTTCTGCCGAGGAGGCAGGAGCGGGGTTTGCTGTTTCTATCGTTTTTGCTGAGAGATTCCGAGGCCAGGAAATCTCTTCCATTCAGGCGCTCAAAGCCGCAGATATCAATTTCGGTGCGACTGAAAAGGAAGATCGATCAACTGTGTTGGGTACTGAAAAACTGCAGCAGGCTCGCGCGGCATGTGAAGCGGTGCTGGTTACGCTTAAAGAACAGTCCGAGGGATGGAAGAAACGCTCATTATTTGAACGGCAGTGGGTGATCCGTGATTTCAAGAAGACGGCAGGCATGCCTGTTGAGGAATGGCTGGCGATGCTTGAAGAATTGAAAGAAAATCTATCTGGCGAGGGCGTTGTCTCCCATCCACCGCTTGAAAAGTTGGCAGCTTATTACAACCATCTCGCTGAGCTGGCGAAGGGTTATGAAAAAGACCCGAATAAGTTACAGGAAAACCTGCGCCATGTCTATAGCTGGCGAGATGAAGTCGAACAACTCGAAAAAATGATTGATTGATTGTACGCAGCATGAAAATCCCAACCTTGCTTTTAATTGGACAGCAAGAAGTTATTTATGATCCAGTCGCTTCGGTAGAACGCGCCCGCCGGTTGATTCCGAATATCGAGGCAGACCTGATTCCCTATGCCAGACAGGATATGAGCTACTTCCAGGCAGCTGCAGTGGATGAGCTCATTCTGAAGTTTATTAAAAGATAATAAGGGAAATGATCATGGAAAGCCAGATCGCTCAAACGTCCAAAGGACCCATCGAATACACCCTACTGGGCAAAGGGCCCATGGTGCTGGTCTGTCATGGCACGTCCAGCAATTGTTTCTCTACCGACGTGTCAACCCCGCTGGTTGAGGCTGGTTTCAGCGTGCTGACGCCCTCTCGCCCTGGGTACGGGCGCACGCTGCTAAAGGTCGGTCCAGGCGCGGCTGAGGCTGCCGCGGCGCTCATTGCTCTATTGGACACCCTCCAGATACAAACCTGTGAGGTGCTGGCGATCTCCGGAGGCGGTCCGACCGGGGTCGCCCTGGCGGCCATGTTCCCGCAGCGGGTCACACGCCTGGTTCTGGCTGCGGCTATCACTCATCCTGAAGATCGGCCCAATGAACCCGGCTACAAAAACCAGACTGCCTTCTATGGTCCAATGCACAACCTGATGTGGGGAATGTTGGGATTGATGAGCCGGCTGTCGCCGCGCAGCATGGCCCGGCAGACTCTCGCTATCTTCTCCACCCATGACCCGGCTGATGGGATAAGGCAGCTTTCGCCAGAGGATATCCAGAAAATCTGTCGTTTCTACCAGGGGAGATCTTCCCGCCAGGGTGCATTGAGCGACGCAGCCCATTTGGTGGGAGCGGAGCTGCTCGAAACCATCCACCAACCAACGCTGGTGATCCACAGCCGGAAGGATAACTCGGTGCCTTTTGGGCATGCCAAATGGTCTCTTATGCACATCCCCCAGGCAGAGCTGTGCGAAGCCGGGATAAGCGGGCATTTCTTCTGGGTTGACCCCACCTACCAGCGCATTTGCCAGTGCTTGATCGCTTTTCTCAAAGCAGGGTAAAGAAAAATATGATTTATGAGCTTAAGGTTCTAGGCGAGCTGGATCAAAGCTGGTCAGATTGGCTGGGCAGCATCCACATGGTTGTAGAAAAGCAGGAAGATGGCCCAATCATGACCATTCTGACGGCGGAAGTGGCCGACCAATCTGCCCTGTTTGGTATCCTGGATCGCATCAGAGACCTCAACCTTGTCTTAGTCTCAATTAATGTGGACTAAGAAGCAAGCTGACACATGTGTACGGCGTTTGATTATTCCTTGCAGATCAATAGTGGTTTGCACCTGGGCCCGATGGAGACCGTCTTTCGTTGCTCAGGCAATGGCTATCATACAAAATTACGCCTTAATAAATGATGACTAATTTGAGCCGGCCATGGCAAAGTACGAACAGGCTCGCAATGAGGATATCCTGCCGAGTTAAAACTTAATGGCTCAATTGGCTGCCCTTTCTCCGCCAACGGTTGAGCAGTGAGAGATGTTTGTCGCGCTGGCCAGGAACCCTGAAGCCGCCAGGCAGTTTTTAGGATTGATTACAGGTTCCGTTTCGTTTGCAGCTTTTTCCTCACTGTCCAACGTCTTCCGCATTCTGGAGCTGACTGGCATGAGCCTGATCCTGTAGGCCTGGCCACAGGTCAGTCCAAACGCGGCCAATAGAATATTGCATTACCGGATAAATAGGGAGGCCTGGACTTCTATCAAAAAGCCTGTATCTTTCCAATTGAAGGAACGATACAGGCTTTTGTTCAAAGACTTCAACGCCCAGTCGCGCTACTTTTAACTACTGCGCTTTCTTTTCAACAAAGGACACACGCTTTTACAGTCCGGTGACCGGCGCCATCGCTGCAGCCCAGGCCAGTTTCGCAACATCGTAAGCTGCTTGCGGATGCCCTAATTTGAGAGCATTTTGAACGCGCAGATTATATAATTCCTTATCTTTATCCAGCCAGTGATAAATCACCTCTTGAACCTCGGTTGGATCCTGGGCAAGGTCGCCTGCCTGACCCGAGACTACATAATCCGCATTACCGGTTTCCTGTCCAGGGATGACGTTGACTAAGATGAGGGGCAGGCCGCACGCCAGCGCCTCGGTCACGGTTAACCCGCCCGCCTTTCCCAGCACGCAGTCTGAGGCTCGCATCAAAGTTGCCATGTCCGAAACGAAATTATAGAGATGCGTCTCCAGATGCCATTCTGTTTCTTCAAAACGCTTGAATAATTTATTATCACCGCCTGCAACGACAGCCAATTGCAGCGGCAG
>DATKKB010000035.1:0-8579 GCA_035543095.1 Anaerolineaceae bacterium
CTCGCTGTGCGAGCAACAACCAAAATAAAAAATACCTCATCCAATCCTGAGTGGTTATAAACGAGGACACTATGGCTGAGATTGCACTGGCGTTAGGCGGCGGCGGAATTAAAGGCATTGCCCACATCGGAGTAATTAAGGTGCTCGAAAGAGAGGGCCTTAAAATCAGCGCCGCAGCCGGCACAAGTGTGGGCGGGATCATCGGATCGCTTTTGTGCGCCGGTTATCGCTCGCCCGACATGTTGAAGGCTGTCGAGCGCCTCAAGTCTCCCCACTTCTTTTCCCGTACGTCTTTCGACGGCCCTTCCTTAATGGGAGTTCAGGGTGGTGTTCGGGTTCTGGAAGATTATCTCGGCGATCGCCAGTTCGAGGATCTGCCGATTCCATTTGCCTGCACTGCCGTTGATCTCAACACCTCCCAGGAGATCATCCTGGCGCACGGCCGTGTGGTGGATGCCGTCCTGGCAACAATTGCCGTTCCGGGCATTTTTCCTTCCCGCCAGGTCGATAATTTCGTGTTAGTCGACGGTGGAGTGCTTGACCCTGTACCGGTTTCACTGGCGCGCTGGCTGGCCCCTACCAGCCCGGTTATTGCGGTGTGTTTGACACCTGCCCCTGAAGCCTGGGCTACCTTGCCTGATCCCCGCGTTCCACCGGTCGCACCCATCCCTCGCCCCATTTTGGAGCAGGTTGCCCGGCTACGCATCGGTCAGGCTTTTCAAACCTTTATCAAATCGATCGATACAACCTCCCGTATGGTCGCAGAGCTGCGCATGCAAATTGAAAAACCCGAGGTTATCATACGCCCAGACGTTGTTAAGTACGGCATTTTGGATAATCCCAACCATTTCGATACAAATGAGATAGTTGCACTTGGCGAGGCTGCGGCGGCAGCGGCTCTACCCCAGATTCGCCAGGCTCTCTCCTGGTCGAACCAGCTTTCCCGCTTTTTCAAGCACACCACCGCTCCCGGAAAAATTCTGGGAGTCGATGATAACCGCTCTCAACAACCGTTATGAATTTATGAGTAGAGACCTGCGAAAATATGGTAGGCAAACGACCGTCCAATTAGTTGTTGGCGCATTGATGCTCCTTTTTCTGGTTGGCGGCGGATTGATTTACCTGATCTACGGCCCAGGCGCAGCGGTTACAGCGCTGCTTTGCATGGGCGCTTTATTGCTCCCGGTTGCACTGGTGATGGTATTTTTTAGAATCATTGATTGGATAATTAAACGCTCGAAAGAAAATGAATAATTTGCCTATGTCTCTCACCTTCCTTGAGCCAATGAAAACAATCCCAGGATGATCCCAACAGCCGCCAGTCCCAGGATGACGATTCCCATCGGGACTCCAGCGGGAGCATCATTGGTTTGTTCGGCCGTGAACGTAGGAATCATGAGCTGAGGCGGCGGTGTGAAGGTCGGAAGCCGGGTCGGAGCCATTGTAACCACGAATTGAGCTGCCATGGTTGGATCGATCGTGATAGTAACCAGCGGGGTCGGCGTTGGCGGTGGATCGACGACCGGCAATTCGCCCGGTGTAATGTTGACGAGCGCTGAGTTGATCCAGGCCACGCTGCCCGCCACACCTGGGTAATCGATCAGAATCCAGTCTCCGCCCCTCGTTCGCCCTTTAGCGACCGCCTTCTGTCCCAATAAGAGCACGCCAACTTTATCGTATGTGGTTCCTGGCCCTGACCGCACGTTGATTTGGGGTTGGTCGATGTCCAATTTAACCGTCACGATCGGTCCGGTAGGGGTGCCCGTTACGGTCGGCACGGTTCCAGTCGGAATTTGATTGGCGACCCCCGCCTGCACGGGCAAGTATGCCAGGCACAGGAAACCGATTGAGCAGATGATCGTAATTACAAAAATCATCCAGGAATACTTCTTCTGATTTAATGTTTGAAATATAGATTGCCGTTCCATAAAACCTGATTATAATCGAATGCATGGAAACCCGTATTTACCATGGCAAGATATCTCCGGCAGACCTGGCCCGTGCGCTCGTCACGACGTTCAATCGCGGCAACTTGATGGTCCAGCAGATTGGCGATGGCTCCAACCTGGCAGTTCAAATTGCCTCGCGCGGCAAGGCCGCTTCCGGCGGGCAGACCGCACTGAGCGTCACCCTGCAAGAAGTCGCAGACGGCGTTTCCGTTCAGGTAGGGCAGCAGGCATGGGTAGGTGTTGCCGCCAGCCTGGGATTCTCTGCATTAGCGGCTCTCCTCAATCCCTGGAATTTGATGGGGCGTCTTGACGACATTGCCCAGGATATCGAAAGCCTTCAGCTTTCAGAGGAAGTCTGGAAGGTTCTCGATTCAACTGCCCGGTCGTTAGGTTCTGGCTACGAGCTTTCGGATCGCCTGAAACGGATCGTGTGTGAGTATTGCCAGGTTGCGAACCCGGTTGGCGAGCCGACCTGTCTTGCCTGCGGTGCTCCTCTCGGCAACGTTCAGCCAGTAACCTGCAAATATTGCGGTTATACCATTTCCAGCTCGGAAAAATTTTGCCCTAACTGTGGTAAACCTGTCTATAATGTCTCAGGGCGTGCGCCAGGCGCGACCGTCCCTCCTTAGAAATTCGTCCGCCCCGGGCGGCCCCCATGTGCCGGCCTCGTAAACAGGCAGATTCCGCACCGGAAATTCCTTCCAGGCGTCTAGAATCTGGGTAATATATCCCCACTGCGCCTGCACTTCGTCGCTGCGCGTGAACAAGGTTGCATCACCAGATAGGCAGTCCAGCAGCAACCTTTCGTACGCCTCTGGGGGCTCGCCGCCGAAGGCTGATTCATAATTGAAGTTCATTTTGACCGGCGCAATCTGGTTTAGCGCCCCCGGTGTCTTTGCGCCGAAAGTGAGCGTAATACCTTCATTAGGTTGGATATCCAATACCATCACGTTTGGCGCGTCGCCTGCCATATTTTTCCAGTTGAACAGCGAAAGCGGTACCTGCTTGAACTGGATCGCTATTTCTGTCACCCTGGCTGGCAGTCTCTTGCCAGATCTCAGGTAAAAAGGCACCCCTGCCCAGCGCCAGTTATCTACCAGAAGCTTGGCTGCTAGGAAAGTCTCAGTCGTGGAAGTCGCTGATACCCCGGATTCATCTTTATACCCCGGCACACGTTTCGAGTCGTCCAGGCCCGATACATACTGCGCCCGGTATGTTTTCTGGATAGCGTCCTGTCCCACGATTGGACGCAGCGCTCGCAGCACCTTCACTTTCTCGTCACGCACGGCGTCAGCGTTGAATGCCACCGGCGCTTCCATAGCGGTCAAGCTAACCAGCTGGAGCATGTGGTTTTGGAACATATCCCGGATAACGCCCGCTTTTTCGTAGTAGCCTGCCCGCGTGCCAACTCCTACAGTCTCCGAAACCGTGATCTGCACATGGTCGATGAAATTTCGGTTCCACAGCGGGTCGAATATGCCGTTTGCAAACCTGAAAACCAGGATGTTCTGCACCGTTTCCTTGCCCAGGTAGTGGTCGATACGGTAAATCTGTTGCTCCGTGAATACCATATGCACGTCTTCTTCAAGAGCTTGCGCCGTGGCGAGGTCGCTTCCATAAGGTTTTTCGATCACAATCCGTGTCGAGCCTCCCATGCCCAAATTCAATCCCGATTCCCCAAGTTTAGCCACAATGATCGAATAATCTTCGGGCGGGGTCGCCAAGTAAAAAATTACATTATTTACACCCGAATCTTTCAGCACCTTGGCCAGGCGGCGGTAGCCTTCTGAATCGTCAAAACTGCTCTTTACGTAAATTGCGCAATTCAATAAATCTTCCGCCACTTTCAAATCGACCGGCTGGTGCCGCGCAAATTCCTTTACACCTTCGATCATCGTTTCCTGCAGCGTTTCATCCGTCCAATCCCGTCGCGCAAATCCGATCAGGCATAATCGCTGTGGCAGTCTCGCCGATAATTGCAGTTCGTATAATGCCGGGATTAATTTTCGCCGCGTCAAGTCTCCCGTAACGCCAAAAATGACAAAAGCAATGCTCTCTTTGACCGACGTGTCCACCATAATTAATTTCTGCCCTCTTAATATCTGTCTTTCCTCAGAGTAGTACTTCGTAGTAACGACTAAAGTCGTTACTACGAAGAGTAGTTTCACCTTTGCCTCACCATTTGTTATTGATTATAAATTGAATTTCGTCGATTTTAATTCCCAATAATCTAGTTTTTCCATCTTTTTCGTCATTGATTATTTTTGCGTGTTTGCACGGGCATTACGAAATTCAATTCCCGGTATAATCGAATCGGAGAGGGAAGACAATGCTGAAATGGAATGACGCCATCACAGACATCCCTGGCATTAAAGTTGGCCAGGCCCACGACCCGGATGCATTAACCGGCGTTACCGTCATTTTATGCGATGACAATACGACCGGCGGAGTCGACCAGCGCGGCGGGGCTCCTGGCACCCGCGAAACGGATTTGCTTCGCCCGATGCACCTTGTGAATCATGTTAACGCGGTTATGCTGGCTGGCGGTTCCGCCTTTGGCCTGGACGCAGCTGGCGGAGTCGTGCGTTATCTTGAGGAAAAAGGAATTGGCTACAATTCAGGCAATGGACGCGTTCCGATCGTCCCAGCGGCCATTTTATACGACCTTGGAATCGGTAAAGCGAACGTCCGACCAGACGCCGCCATGGGATACCAGGCCTGCTTGAATGTCTCCAGCTCCCCGCCCCTACAGGGCAATGCCGGCGCCGGTATGGGTGCTTCTCTCGGTAAAATCCTGGGAATCAAACAGGCCATGAAATCTGGCATCGGTACGGCATCCCTCGATCTCGGAGCTGGCATTCTAGTTGGAGCAATCGTTGCGGTCAATCCATTTGGCGATGTGATCGACCCGGATACCGGGGCGATTCTTGCCGGCGCGCGCTCCCTCTCAGCCGGCCCCTTCAAAATTGGCGAGCCAGGAGCCTTTGCAGACACACTCTCGGTGCTGAAATCATTGGTCGGTCGGGCAATTATCAATTTCGCTTCTCACCAAAATACTATCATCGGCGTGGTTGCCACCAACGCAAAATTGACCAAGGAGGAAACAAATCGACTGGCGGTGATGGCCCACAATGGCATTGCCCGCACCATCCGCCCGGCCCATTCGTTGTTTGACGGCGACACCCTTTTTTCGCTGGCGACCAACAAAAAGAAAACCGATCCTTTCATCGTTTCATCCTTCGTCGCCGAAGTTGTGTCGGCCGCAATCCTCAATGCTGTTAAGAATGCCAGGACTGCAGGTGGGTTGCCTTCACTTTCGGAATGGATATAATTAAGACTGTGAATTTTGTTTACAATAAAATGCGAGGGTACCCTCGCATTTTATTGTAAACAAAATTCACAGTCTATTTTCCCATTCATAGGTCCTAAGGAAATCATTCATGATTAAAATTATTGCGGATACGCTATCCTGTATTCCCCCTGCGGAAGCTCACGACCTGGGTATCGCTTACGTTCCCCAGATCATCCAATTTGGGGCCGACGAATCCTACCGCGATGATTCGGAAATTGACAGCGCAACCTTTTTGAAAAAGCTGCGCCTTGCATCCTCCCTGCCTCAAACAGCGGCTCCTCCACCGGCTTTGTATACCCATATCTATGAACAGTACGCTGCTGAAGGCCACACGATGCTCGTGATTTGCCCTTCCGCTCAGGTCAGCGGTACCTTCCGCAGCGCAGAAGTCGCCGCCCAGGATTTCCCGCAGGCTGATATTCGCATCATCGACACAAAATCGATCGCTAGCAGCCTTGGCCAGATGGTACGGCTGGCTAACGAGTGGGCATCCCAGGGCGTGGACGCAGACTCGATCGTAGCCCGTGTCAATGAGATGGCCACCCGTGACCGGATCATGTTTATCGTCGATACGCTCGAGTACCTTCAGAAAGGTGGTCGAATCGGTAAGGCCAGGGCATTCGTCGGCAGCCTGCTCCAGGTGAAACCCATCCTGGCTTTTCACGACGGACAGACTGAACCGGTCGAACAACAGCGTACCAAGCGCCGAGCCATCGCCCGCCTGTGCGAGCTCGTTCTCGAAACTTGCCCGCGCAGTCCCGAATCTTACATCAGTATCCTACAGGGCGATGCCCTGGACGATGCGGAGTTTCTCGCCGAGTATTTCAAGAAATGCCTCGGCATCACCAACATCCCAATTTTCTTTTTACCGCCAGCCATCCTCGTCCATTCCGGTCCGGGCGCAGTCGGCGTCAGTTATTTCGTCGCTAGATAAATAATTGCCTTTATTCTGATCCACTTTATAGGGCTTCTGTTAGAATTTTCTCCAGCTCCGCCTGGTTCAGAATAATTGGATTGGCCTTCATGCTGCTGGCTGCTGCTGCTTTTTCTGCTATAGAAGGAATATCGCCCTCCGTGATCCCATAAGCCTTTAGCGGCCTGATTTCCAATATGGTCAGCAGGTCCTGCAGCCACCTGATCCCGTCTTTGATCGAGGCGCTGGGGGATTGGGTCAGCACTTCTGCGATAATATTGAACTTTTCTAATACAGGATTTTCAGGCTCCCGCTGCCGCAGTGCAGCCACGTTGGCCCTTACCACCCCCGGCAGCAGGCGTGCGCACACCGCTCCGTGCGGCGCGGCGTACATCCCGCCGATCGGCGATGCAAACCCATGCACTGCGCCTAATCCGGCATTTGCCAGCGCCAGGCCTCCCAGCAAGCTGGTGTATGCCATCTCGCTCCTTGCGGTTAAATCTGAGCCATTTCGAAAGGCTTTCACCACCGACCTTGCCGCCAGGCGCAGCCCTTCCCGGCAGAATATGTCTGTAAGTGCATTCGCCCTGGTCGAGACGAACGGCTCAAGTACCTGCGCCAGCGCATCCATACCCGTGCTGGCGGTCACCGCTGGCGGCATGGTCAACCCCAGCTCCGGGTCGACGATCGCTGCTTTGGGGAGCAGAAACGGGCTGCGCAAGCTGGCTTTGAACTTCTTTTCGGTCACGTTGATCACCGCATTGCGCGTGACTTCGCTGCCAGTTCCGGCAGTGGTGGGCGCTGCGATCATCGGCAAGCTCGGATTCTTCAACGTTGCGCCTTTACCGACAACTTCCAGGTAATCCAGGATATCGCCCGCATTGGTCGTCATTCCGGCTATTGCTTTCCCGGCATCGATGACACTGCCTCCCCCTACCGCAACCACCCAATCAATCGCTATGCCGCGTGCCAGCTCGATTCCCTGGCGGATCAGGACTACCGTCGGTTCTTCAGCGACAATAAAATTCTGGACCTTGCACCGCAAAGAAAGGAGCAGCTCCTCCACCCGGGCGGCGTTGGCAGATTCGGGTCCCTGTACCAGCAGCACCCGGCTCTGTTCGCCAACCAGCCGTTTGATCTCGCTAATTGTTCCCACACCGAAAATAATCCGGCCAGCGGTTGTGAAATCGAACCCGATCACTTCTTCCAGTCCTTGTCTTCAGGCAGAATGTTCCTGAACCGTGTCCCGATCCGCGGTTCCGCCATCATATCCGTTACCGCCTCTTTCCAGGTCAGGTAGTGCCTGGACTCGCGGTGCTTCAGTTGGTCCTCCGCCGACTTGTAAACCTCCACCAGTATAAATCTTGTCGAGTCGTCTGCTTCCTGGATGAAGTCAAACCGGACGACCCCCGGTTCGAGGATGCTGTTGCTGGCATTGTCTTTTGTGGCAGCTATAAATGATTCCACAAATTCCGGTTTTACATGAACCTGAACGAGCACGATGTGCATTTTGGTTCCTCCATTATTGATTTTTCGGTGGATTTCCAATGCCCCAACGATCAGCCCAGTGCAAATATAATTATACTGTTGAGGAGCTAAAAAAATGGGGTCAGGCATTGAAATTGTGTATCAGGACGAATTTCTGTTGGCTATCAATAAACCAGCAGGGCTTCTTTCGATTCGGGATGGTTACGATGCCTCGCTGCCGTACCCGTCAAAGCTCCTGGAAAAAGAGTTTGGGCGGCTGTGGGTTGTCCATCGCCTGGATCGAGGAACAAGCGGGATTCTTCTGCTTGCCCGCACCCCCGAATGCCACCGCGCTCTCAACGATGCATTTGAAAGCCGCCGGGTAAAGAAGCTCTACCATGCCATCGTAGCTGGCAGCCCGGCCTGGTCCGAATTTTTGGCCGAAATGCCTTTGCTGGTAAACGGCGACCGGCGCCACCGCACAGTAATTTCGCCCGGGCGCGGCAAGCCAGCCCGCACCGGACTTCTTGTCCTGCAGCGAGGCCGTCTTTACACTCTGGTCGAGGCTCACCCATTCACAGGATATACCCATCAAATCCGGGCTCACCTTTCGGCCTTAGGCATTCCTATTCTTTCTGACCCTTTATATGGCGCCCCTTCAAAGAGTCTATCTTCTCCTGTGCAGGATAACCTATGCCCGGTGCCCATCACCCGTCTTGCGCTTCACGCCTGGACTATCGAGTTCGTTCACCCATTTACCTCTCTTGATATGTCCCTTTCTGCACCCTATCCGGACGACTTTAAATCTGCGCTCGAGCAGATATGAAGAATGTGGCTCCAAGAATATGGCGCTCACCTTTCAGGTGAGCGCCATATTCTTGATCAAAATACCTTCGAA
>DATKKB010000036.1:0-14952 GCA_035543095.1 Anaerolineaceae bacterium
CAGGTACGCCTCACGGTCGATGTGTAGCCGGCCGTCATCCTCCAGGTAGATATGCTTTGGCAGATCAGCCAGATCGCGGTTGATTGTAGAACGATTCACGTTTAGCCGGCGCGCCACTTCGGCCTGGCTCATCCCCTGTGGAAAAGCCAGCAACAGCGCTTCGATTTTCAACAAACGGCTTGCCTTATTTTCTGAACGCCCCATTCATCCCTCCCATAACATCAGTGTACGGGCAATGCGTTGCAGGTACTGCAACAAAAAAAATTCCCACCCCTGATATAACGCTAATGCAATTAATTATATGCGCTTGTTGAATTTGATTAAGTATTAATGGTCCTGGTTTTGCAGAAAGCCGTGGACGCGTACCTGTAATCCTTTGGTCACCTGAACCGGTGCGCCCAGGCTGCCCTTGATGACCCGGAGAGACCTGACAGGTTTCGTAATCATCGGGCGGTTGGTTGCGTTTTTCGCTCTTTCACATTTGGTTGGTTACGCGTTGGTTACGTTTTGGCGTAATCATGAAATTCGTTGGTCGAACCCTCGGAGCGTGGATTTAAACTTCCACCAGCGGGACAAGGCAGAATTCGAACATCGTCCCCTCATTTGACCCTTTTTTAGCCTTTGTAACCCACCCAGTCTATTGATTTTTTGGGGTTTTACCAGGCCTATCGAAAAGGTGCAGCAGGATTGCAACAGAACTTTTCAGGTCTCGCAGCCTGTTTTTTCTTTTTCATTTGTTATAACATCTGCTCAATCCCGGCCTTGACCCTTTCAGGGGTAAACGGAAGCCGGCGCAGGCGCGCCCCGGTGGCGTCAAAAATCGCATTCGCCACGGCGGCTGCCGTAGTTACCGTCGACGGCTCTCCCGCACCTACCGCAGGAAGGTGAGGACGGTTGATCAGGATGATCTCAATTTCGGGCACCTCAGTAAACTTCAGGATTGGGTAGCTCTCCCAATCCACGCTGGTAATCCGGGTTTGATCAAACCGGACCTCTTCCTTGAGGGCACGACTCAAGGATTGGATTACGTTCCCCTCGATCTGGTTTTTCAACCCGTTCGGGTTGATGATCAGCCCACAATCGTGCGCGATGACGACGTCCTGGACGCGCACCTCGCCGCTGGTGAGATCAACCTGTAGATTAATGATTGTTGCGACGATGGCCTGGTCGTTTTCGTATTGGGCGAATGCGATCCCGCGCCCAAAGGCGACCTGGCCATCTTGACTGCGTTTAAGCCTGGGGGAGGGATGCGCCTCCCACCCGGCCCTGGTCGCGGCGGCCTTTATCACCTCTTGCGCTCGGGGATCGTTAAGGTAGCGCAGGCGGAATTCAATGGCATCCACCTGTGCCGCCGCCGCCAGTTCGTCCATGAACGACTCGTTGGCAAAGGTGTTCTCCGTCCCCCCCAGGCTGCGGAAGGCCGATGTGCGCAGGAGACTATTGGCCAGGTAATGCACCGTCACCCGCTGGTGGGGAAATGCATAATTGGTGCGCGCGTTGCGCTCGGCGCCAAAAGCGAAAGGCATCGGCGGAGCAGGCTGGCCAGTAATCAGATGAACGGTCAGCAATTGATCGGCGATGAAAGACCGGCTGGCATGCGAGGGCGACCAGATGCGATAATCCCAGGCGACCACCTGGCCGTTCTCATCCAGGCCGCCATCCACTTCCATGATCCCCGCCGGGCCCTTCGGCTCCCAAATGAATTCCTGCTCGCGAGACCACTGCACCCGCACCGGCCTTCCGACCTCCCGCGAGAGAACGACGGCGTCAGCGGCTACATCATCCGCCCCATTATGCCCGTAGCTTCCGGCGCCCTCCACGTTAATCAAACGCACTCGATCGTTGGGGACTCCGGCCAACTGGGCCAACGCACCTCGCAGCGGGTACGGTCCCGCAGTGGCCGCCCAGACGGTGACCTGCCCCTCTCTGACGTCCGCTACGGCGCAGGAAGGGCCAACGGAGGCGTGGGCATGGTATGGCTGCTCATAAACAGCATGCAGGTGATGGGCTGCCCGGTTGAGCCTGGCCTCGATATCCCCTGTGTCCACCAGGACGTTATCCTGGGTCGGCTGCAGCCGCAGATAGGCATATAAATTCTGGTTGCCCGGCAGGGCGCTTTTCTCTTCCCAGCTCACGGCCAGGCGCTCTGCCGCAAGTATGGCCTGCTCCTCCCGTTCCGCAACCACGCCGGCAAAATTGCCCAGGTGGACCACTTTTACCAAACCTGGCAGGTCGCGGATGGAGGTTTCGTCAATGGAAACCAGGGTTGCCCCCGGGCTGGGAGGGCGCACCAGGCGGCCATGGAGCATTCCAGGAACGACCAGGTCCTGGATAAAACCATGCTGCCCGGCAACGATTTGCGGGATGTCCAGGCGCGGGACAGAGGTGCCCACAAGGCGGTATTCCTCTGGCCGTTTCAATGGAGCGTTTCCCGTCACTTCACGGTTAAAACGCTTGCCCCCGATTAATTCTGCGTAGCTCACCGTCCGGTCGGGATGATGGCTCACCGCAATCGTGCCATCCCGCACCTCCAGCTCTTCCACCGCTGCATCCAGCAGGTCGGAGGCCATCTGCAGGAGGGCGCGCCGGGCTTCGGCGGCCGCGTTTCGCAGGGCAGACCCGCTGGCCTGGATGGTCATGCTGCCGGCGGTAAAACCTTCGTTTGGGGTGAGGGCCGTATCCCCCATGACCATGCGCACGCGCTCGAAAGGCACATCCAACTCCTCGGCCACAATCTGAGCCAGTGCCGTTCGCACGCCCGTGCCAAGCTCGACCTTGCCGCTAAATGCGAGAATAATTCCGTCCGGCTCGAACGCCAGCCAATCGTCGAGCCGGTTCGTGAGCTGGCCCCAGAAAGCCTCGGCCCTACCTGAGCCAGAAGATGCACCGCGATTTCTTCCTTGGGAACCAGGTTTCCAGCGTGGATCGGCCATCATACCTCCGCTTCTCCCCACATCAATTCTGCCGCTCGCCTCACAGCCCGTAAGATGCGCAGGTGTGTTCCACAGCGGCAAATGTTTCCGTCCAGGGCGGCGCGGATCTTCTTGTCGCTCGGCTCCGGGTTCTTGAGCAGGAGGGCGATGGTGCTGATGATCATGCCGTTGATGCAATACCCACACTGGGCCGCCTCTTCTTCGATAAAGGCGCGCTGTACCGGATGAAGCTTCCCATCCTCAATCAACCCTTCCAACGTGGTGATTGGAGCCTGGCCGGCCTCTGAGACCTTTAATTTACACGAATTCTTGGCCTCTGACCCGACCAGAACCATGCAAGCGCCGCACTGCTCCAGGCCGCAGCCGAACTGCGGACCATGCAGTCCAAGCTCGTTGCGGAGAACGTATAGCAAAGGCGTCTCTGGCGCAGCTTGAACTGTATGAGGTTTTCCGTTGACCCTGATCACAAGCTCACCTGACATCTGCAATTCCTCCAAATATGGTCGTCGATAAGGATTATAACCTGCCCGATTGTTATTAGTGCCACTCTTTATGTTAGTGTTTGGGGCAAACCTGGGGCAGAGTGGCGGGTAATTGGATCATGAGAACCGCTTCTACGACGCAGAATTCGAACATCGTCCCCTCAATGGGGGCCTGCAACCTTATTTAAACGAAAACAACCTTTCACAAGGTTGCTTTTTTAAGGTTGCTTTTTTAAGGTGCCCCTGGCAGAATTCGAACATCGTCCCCTCAATGGGGGCCTGCAACCTTATTTAAACGAAAACAACCTTTCACAAGGTTGCTTTTTTAAGGTTGCTTTTTTTAAGGTGCCCCTGGCAGAATTCGAATCTGCAACCTTTTGCTCCGCAAGCAAACGCTCTATCCAATTGCGCTACAGGGGCAAGCCAAGGCCGCCGGTCCTTCAGGCAGCGGCCTAAATATACCGCGGGCAGGGAGAATCGTCAAGGAATAATTAAATTGAATTGGCCAGCTCTTACGCTGGCCAATCCTTTTAGAAAAATGCCTTATTATAGGGGGACGACGTTGACAGCCTGGAGACCTTTGGGGCCTTTCTCGATGGAAAACTCGACTTTCTGGCCTTCAACCAGGTTGCGGAAGCCTTGCGAAACGATGGCGGTATAGTGAACGAACACATCCTCGCCGCCCTCGCGTGCCAGGAATCCGTAGCCCTTTTGGGTGTTGAACCACTTCACGGTTCCGACAAAACGTTCTGCCATTGCTTTTTCAACTCCTTTGATTCAAAAAAAGAAATTTTGATGCTGTGATCGTCCCCTGGAAAGCTTGTTAACAAAAACGGCCCACGTTTACCGCCGCGAGCCGTTGTCCATCTGCATCCAACGAGAACCACCAGCAACCTGATGCGAATATATTATCTTAATCCCAGATTAAAGTCAATACCTAATATTCTACTATTTATATCCAAAATTAATGGGTTGGGTTGTTTGTGGGCGGGATTCGCCCGCCCACGAACAACCAGCCGGATTCTCAAGGCAAGAATTAATGGGTTGGGGTTGTTTGTGGGCGGACTTTGCCCGCCCACAAACAACCAGCCGGATTCTCAAGGCAAGAATTAATGGATTGGGGTTGTTTTAGGTGGGATTCGCCCGCTTAAAAATATACAACTGGATTCTTAAGGCAAGATTGGATAG
The DNA here is from genome assembly GCA_035543095.1 of Anaerolineaceae bacterium. Classification (GTDB taxonomy): domain Bacteria; phylum Chloroflexota; class Anaerolineae; order Anaerolineales; family Anaerolineaceae; genus UBA700. The sequence continues at coordinate 4,604 of DATKKB010000036.1, forward strand.
GTGCTGCCGCCGTGGGGAAAGACCAGGACAGTGGCTGCGGTGGGGAAGCGCAGGCGGGCGGCATCGACGGCGGCCTGGGCGCCGGCAATGAAATCGACAAAGGGCAGGTTAGCCTGGACGGCAGCCGGAATGGTAGGGGCATACATCAGCAAGGTGGCATGTCGCATGGCCTGCAGGGCAAAATAAAGGAAGAATTTATCCTCCTCGCCCAGGCCATTCAGCTTGAGCTTCGGCACCAGCGGCAGCAAGACGGGCGCGGCGATTCGCAAGGCGCCTTTGCCCAGCGGCAGCTTACGGTTCGCAAGCCCGAACACGCCCACTCCCTCTTCGGCTCGAACCAGGGTGATCACCAGGCCGCCGCGCCGCACAGCGCGGATGGTGTTCGCCAGGGCCTTGACCCCCTGGCGCAAATCTGAATCCATGGGGTGCGAGTCGGTGATGACAATATCGGGCCGAGCCGGAACCTTGACGCCGTAAATCTGGGCGCTGACCTGCACCCCGGCCCGGTGGGCCTGAACCGGATGGCCTGCCACCACCCGCACCACTTCCAAAGCGCTGTTGAGCACGGCATTGACGATGAATACCGGCGGTTTGAGCATGTCCCCGGCCTCTTCCAGGTCCAGGCGCATGGGGTTCTGCTCGATGGGCTGGCCGACGTTGTTGAAGGTGCGGGGGGTGCAGTTTAACGAATGATTGTGGGCGATCATAGCCCGCCCGGCTACGCCGGGAAAGATATTCTTATACCCTCCGCCAAAGCTGGCGATGATGTGGGGCTCGATGCAGCCAATGGAAACGACCAGGTCGGCATTTGCGACCGTGCGATTCACCAAGACTGGTGAACCCCGGCTGGTCCTGCCCAGGTCTGCCAGGGTGGAGGGGTCGTCGCAGGCGGGATTTTCGACCTTTATCCCGGTCCAGGACGGGCAGCCCAGGCGCTCGGCGACCTTTTGATCGGACATGGGATGGTGGAGACCTAACGCCGGCATGACCGTGATCTGGTCCAGGCTGGCCCCGCCGCGCTCCAACTCCTCCAGCACCGCTGGCAGAATGAGCCCAACCGGGGTCGGGCGGCTGCCATCGTCGATGACCAGGGCGATCTTGATGCCGGGCCGGGCCAGCTCACACAGGCGCGCCATGCCAAGCGGGTTCTGCAAGGCGCGCTCTGTTTCGATGCAGAGATCCGGAACACCGGGCAGGGAGGCCGGTTTCATCGTCGCGATGACCTGCCAGCTTTCCGGCAGGGATAAATCGATCGTCTCTCGCCCCCAGGGGAGGTTCAGGGTTTGGGGCATGAAAATTCCTCCTTGGATTAAGGTTCGTGGCGTTATTTCTCTGTGGTCTTTACCTTTTCAGCAACGCTGGCCCAACCAGATCCATCGCCCAGCCGAAGAAAAACTCGGCGGGGGCGGTCCAGGCCCAATACCATGGCACGTAGGCGCTACGGCGCGGCCGGAGCAGCAGCGACCAGACGCAGTCCGCTACCGTCTCGGGCGAGATGGCGGCGGCTTCGGCCGGAACGCGGAGACCATTTGCAATTTTCTCTGAATTATCAAACAGCTCCGTTGCAACCGGCCCAGGATAAACCACGCTCGCCTGGACGCCGCTGCCACGCAGCTCGCGATGCAAGGACGTGGTGAACGCACCCAGGAAGGCTTTGCTGGCGGAATAGAGCGCCGTGCCCTGGCTGGGCATGACCCCATTGACCGATCCGACGTTAATTATGTGGCCCGAGCGGCGCGCCAGCATACCGGGCAGGAACAGGCAGGCCAGGTGGGCGGCGGCGGTCACGTTTAGATCGATCATGCCGCGGGCAGCGCTCCAGGGCATGCGGTCGGTGTAGCCGTAATAAGCAAATCCAGCATTGTTCACCAGCACGTCCGGGCAGCCGTAAAGCTGGCTAAACCGTTTAAAGATTTCCAGGCGAGTGGATTCCTGTGAAAGGTCAGCCGCGAGCACCGCGGCCTGGCCGCCGCGGCGCTCAATTTCATCGGCCAGTGATTGGAGGCGCTCCAGGCGGCGCGCCGCGAGCACAACGCGCAGCCCCTGGCCCGCCAGCCGGCGCGTCACGGCCGCGCCTATCCCGCTGGATGCGCCGGTGATGAGGGCGGTTTTATTCTGCCATGAAGTTTTCATTAATTTGTCTTAACCTCAAAACGATACTCTTTCCACCAATTCACTGTGTCGCGGATGGTGTCGGCGATTGGACGGGGGGAGTAGCCGAGCTCGCGACAAGCCTTAGCGATGCTGATGGCGGAGTTGCTGTTGACCGTCTCGAGCGAATAGGGTGTAAAACGGCCGCGGGTGCGGGTCAGGGCGTACCAAAGGGCGGCAGCCTGGGCGGCGGCCGCGGCCAGCCGGAACGGGACAATGATGGTCTGAGAGAAAATTCCGGCCGCCTCGCGCACCATCACCCACAAGCGGGCCAGCGAAACGCGCTCCCCGCCCAGAATGTACGTCTCGCCGGTGCGCCCTCTTTCGCAAGCAAGGATGTGACCGAGGGCAATATCCCGCACGTCGACCCAGTTAAAATTACCGTCCGTCAGAAAGGCCAGACGCTGGTGCATCCAGCCTTTCACCACCGTTCCCAGCTCGGAGCCACGGTAATCGTGCGGGCCGATGATGCCGGTCGGGCAGACGATCACGGCATCCAGGCCGTCTCGAACCGCATCCAGGACCACCAGGGTGGCCTCGGCCTTGGTGCGATCGTACTCGCCGGCCGGATTATCAGGATCAAACGGCAGTGATTCGTCGATCACTACCCCAAGGGGAGGGCGCTGCAGGGCATGGATCGAGCTGGTATAAACCAGGCGCCGCACGCCGGACCGGCGGGCCGCCGCCAGCACGTTGCGAGTGCCCTCAACGTTCACCTTGCGCATCAGGGCATGGCTGCCGGGCATGATCGAAATGATGCCCGCCAGGTGATAGACAATTTCGACCTTGCTGAACGCCGCATCCAGCGAAGCGGGTTCGAGAACATCGCCGGTCACGAGCTCCACCGGCAGATCGCGCAAGGCCGCGGTATCCTCAGCGGGTAGAACCAGCGCCCTGACGTGATATTGCTGCGCCAAGAGCTCGCGCACGAGCGTGTTGCCGACGTGGCCGGTCGCGCCGGTCACCAGGACAAGATTTTTCATTTAGATAGACCTTCCATGAAGAGCCGGATGCCGTTTTGAGTTACCTCACCCCAGTCCGCTCCATGCGGATCGATGACGCCCTGGAGAATCAGGCCGAACGCCAGGGCAACGATGGTGCGGGCTGCGCTATTCGGATCGACCGGGCGCAGCGACCCTTCTTCAATCCCTTTACGGACCAGGCTGGCGAATAACTCCTGGTAGCGGCGGTAAGGAGCAATGGTAGCCTGCCAGACCAGGGGATCGTGGCTGGATTCACGCCAGAATTCCAGGAACATAGGCAACTGCCCGCTGGCGGATGCAAACACGAGACCGGTGATAGAGGCCGCCTGCTGGATACCCTCCGCCACACTACGGGCGCCCTCCAGCAAGGGGAGCATCTGCTCATCCAGGGCAGCCAGCCAGCCCTCCAGAAGGGTCATGAAAACGGCCTGCTTGGAGGGAAAATGATGGTAGAAGGCGCCCTTGCTGACGGCAGCCGCTGCGCAAATTTCGGCGACGCCGGTGGCATCGTAGCCGTTTTGAGAAAAAAGCTGCTGGGAAACCTGCAATATGCGGGCGCGGGTTATTTCGCTGCGGCGCTGGACTCCTGCTCCGGCTTTGGCGCGAGGCGCGGCCTGCGACATAAAGCTCTCCATTCCTTAAAAATAGACCGACCGGTCGGTATTTAAATATATCACGGATTAGGGAAATCTCCAAGACCAATTAAAATGGGTGACCAGGGCCGGGAAATTATGCACGAACACCAGGAGCAGCCCCACCAGGCCGAGGTTATAAACCACCCGCTTCCAGGCCAAGATGCGTTCGAGGAAAAACGCGGCCAGAACAGGTATGGCCATGAAAACCTGGATCATATAGGAAGCCTTATCGTTGATCTCACCCGGTACGAAGGGATAAGCAATCAGGAACCACAGGAAGCCGGCCCAGGAGGTGAATACGAGCAGGAATAAAAAGGCCAACGCCATCGGCTCGAACTCAAATTCACGCCGGCGAATGGTATTTAAGAGGGCAACGGCTCCAATGGCGAGACCGGCCAGCAAAATGAAGGTCGGAAAAAGCGAAACCAGGTTCACCCGTCCCAGGTAAGGGATCATCTCGGCCCCGTTGGCCTTGTAATTCAAAACGTCGTTCCGGATGAAGGAAAAGTAGCCCCAATAATCGCCCCAGGTATCGGAATAAAAAATTGGCAGCATCGTTCCATCAAAATTCTGGCGTACCGGCGTTTTAAATAGAACAAAGTTCTTCAAACCTGTACTGGTATAAAAACTGGACGGTTGGTTTGAGAATGAAAAGCCGGCCGAACTGCGATTAAAGGCCGTCATTGAGCCATATGAGAAATAAAGGTGCAGGTAAAACCACCCCCCAACTACCAAGGCGACCGGCAAGGATACGAGAAACACGCCTCCCAGGCGCCGCCCGGCTGGCTTATCTTTAATAAAAACCAGCACGACCAACAAGGCGATGGCAGGAAAAACAAAAAAGCCCCACTGCCGGCTCAAGATCAGCAAGCCGAGCACAACGCCAAGCTTCAGTCCATTCTTCCAGCCCAGGCCGACCGGATTTTTGAGGTATTTTAAGATCAAAAACAAAACCAGGACGGTAAAGAAAGCCACGTACGGCTCACCGCGTGCCTGGGAAAAGGTTTTGTAATAGACGGTGAGGATTCCCAGCATCGCGAATAACGAAACTTTAAAAACATCACTTCCAGGCCTCAGGATTTCAGCGATCCTCCAAAATAGCACAGTAATTCCAATTGAAAGCAAGAAATTGAGGATCTGCATGAATTTGCCATCCAGCCCGCGGCAGTCAGTCCATTGGCTATAGGCGCACACCTTGTCAAATAGCGAAGGGAGCAGGTATGGCAGGGGAGCAGAGAAGTATTCGGAGGTGTCGGTTGGCCCTGGCAAGCGATAGGGCAAGATCTGGACGTAAGTTAAATGCTCAGTCACATCGTAACCGATCTTGGGATGGTGAACAATGCTATTGCCGAGTACGAGCGCATTGATGACCAACGCGATCGACAAGGCCAACCAATGCCGGCGTGCAAAGTAAGTTAAGCGAGGTATAATCACAGGCGTTGAATTTTGAAATCCAGCTATCCATTGTATCGCAATTTTGGCTTCAGGCCCTTCGTTTACAGGCTTGAACCTTCTCGAGACCCGCTTGGCAACTACCACCACCCCACCTGGACCTGCGCCATCTACCAATCCGGCGCCTGAAGAAACCTCAATCGCTGTGCCTTCTCCAAGGGTACGCCTCAGGCTAGCTGGTGCGCTCCTGGAGCGGGTGCTTGAGCTGCCTGCGTTCACCTGGGTCTTCCTGGCATTTTTGATCGTCTTCGTTTACTACTTCCTCAAGCCCACTTTCTTAAATCCTTATCACGAGATTGAATTATTTCAAAATTTTCCTGTAATGAATCCCATTGGGGGCGATTTGCGTGAGTACCTGGGATTCACGCGAGCTCTGCTCCAGAACGGGTCGCCTTACATTGGTCCAAATTACTATCCGCCGCTAGAAAGTGTTTTTTTCATCCCGCTCACCTGGACGACACAAGACCGGGCCTATCTCTATCTGACCCTGATCAACATGGGCCTGTTCTGTGGAATCACACTGGTCTTTCCGGCGTTGGTTTCAACCGGGCGCCGGGTTTCATCGATGCTGATATTTTTTCTGATGGCTGGGCTATTCTCGTACGGCTTTTTATTCCAGCTCGAACGCGGCCAGTACGACATCATTGTTATGGCGCTGTGTTTCGGGGCCTTGTATCTATACCATTGCCATCCCCGCGCTCGATTCCTGGCTTACTTTCTTTTTGTCGTATCGGTTCAGATCAAGGTATATCCCGGCATCTTCCTGATATTGTTTTCAACCGACTGGCACGATTGGAAGCCCAACCTGCGGCGCTGGGGCGCGCTGCTGCTGGTAAATTTCGCGGCCCTGTTTGGGCTGGGATCGAGGGTATTCGCTGATTTCATTGCCGCGCTACAAAAACAGCTATCGTATCCTACATTCGTGTGGATCGGAAACCATTCGATCAATTCGTTTGTAACGATTGTTGTCCGCAAGATCAACGCGCATGGAGCGTTGACAAAACCTGTGTTTCAGGAATACATGACCCTCATTCAGCTTGCCCTGATGGTTTTCTTTTTCGCCTGCCTGGCTGTTGTAGCCTGGATCGTCTATAAAAAACGGATGAGCCCATTTAACCCCTACCTGCTGATCATGTGCACGATTGGAGCCATGGTCCTCCCATCCACCAGCCACGATTACGTTTTTGCCGGCTTCATCGCCCCCTTTGCCATCTTTTTCAACAGCCTGCGGTTGCAACGGTCCAGCAAACTGTGGGTGGACATCTTCTCCGTCCTGCTGGTGTTCGTGATGGCGCTGGCTTACCTTGCAACATTCTTTCTGCATAACAACCAGCCGCTGCTGCTCAACAGCAACCTGCCGGCGCTCTTGCTGATTGGGGCGATCACCCCCATTTTGATGGCGCTGCGCGGCCAACAGGTAGAATAAGCCAGTGGGCTTTCTTTCAGGCTAAGGAATCTTTATGAGTGTCTCCAATAATAAAAGTATGCCCAATAGGTTGGATTTATTCAGAGGCCTGACGATTAGTTGGGCGGTCATTTCGATCGTTTCTGCTACAGGACTCATTTTTGTATTCACTTGGCACCAGGCAGAACATACCCGCGTTGGGATTACCTTCTTTCTAACGATCGGATTGATTCTTACAAGCGCATTGGGGATTGGCATCAGCTGGTATTCCCTCCGGGCTCCACGCTCCCAATTGGGGAAGATTGCCGGCCGGTTGCGGGCCTCAACTCGCAGGCCCGGTCTGGTCCTGATTGCCCTTTTTAACCTGGCCGGAATCATCGCCGGAATATTGCTTGCAGTGGCGTGGATCAATTTGCGACTTTTCTCGCAGGCATTTTCAAGCCAACTGCCTTTGTTGTTCTGGCTGCTTTTTACATCCATAGCCACATTCTCGTTTCTAATCTATGCCAATAAAGAGATTTTTTCTGGGTGGCGAGGTTCAATCGATTTAAGGGTTAAAGACACATTACCGCTTTTGCTTCCCTTGATGTCTGTTATCCTGATTGGAAAATCCTTAAATGACTTGTTGCAGGGTGCCTTAGTGGCAAGTCACAACCGATATGCAGCCATTCCACAGTTTACGCTTGCGCTTGGCCTGGTTTGCTCCCTGATCGTGGTGGACCTGATCCTGGTTTCTTCTGTCATTTTCACTGACCAGCTCATTCAAGATATCCAGGACCGATGGCGGCAGATTACAGCTAAGATAAGAGTTTTCAAAGGGAGAGTCTCATTCCTGAGCCGTAATTCGACCGCCTCTTTTTTCTCAACCCTGGCTTTCTTCCTCATCTTTTTTATATTTTTCCGGCCTGGTTACGTTATAAATGATGACATCAACATGCTGTCGATTGCTTCTGGTTACCTGGGAGGCCAGCCAAACCCTTACCTGGTATTCAGCAATGTCTTGTTAGGCTTTTTCCTGCTGCCGTTTTTTCAACTGCGCAGTCCAATCAATTGGGAAATCATCTTATTCTTCGTAATCCATTTCCTTTCCACATGGGCGTTACTGGATGTCATATACTCCCGCCGGATCAAAACTGCCATTAAGGCCCTGGCTGTGGTTTTCGTCCTGGTGTTTGTCGCCTATTTCTCAATCAACATCACTTTTACAACCACGGCTGCAATTGCAATCATTGCTGGATTTTGCCAGGTCACCTCTGCTCTTCTTGTGCATCCCAACCAATCAAAATTAAGCGCTTTGATTTCTGGAGGCGGTTTAATCCTGTTGGGAAGCCTTGTCCGGTTTACATCCTTGTTCCCAATTCTAGCGGTAGGCTTGCCGATCCTGGTAATTAATTACCGTTCAATCAATATTCGAAAGATGGCGGTCACTTTTTTAATTATCGGAATGTTCGTCGCCGCCTGTTATATATTTGATACAGCCTACATCCAATCTTCACCGGATTGGAAATCGTACGATCTCTTTAACAAAGTCCGTTCGCAGTTACTGGATACCCCTCGCGCTCGCAATGGAAACCAGGCCGTGTATAACGCGATCGGCTGGACCCAAAACGATGCGCATGTATTTGGAGGTTGGTTTTTCCTGGACCCTGACGTCTTTACAACCGAAAAACTTCAGTACCTGGTCAACCATGTATCCGATGCGCGTGGAGATACTTTTAACACGATCAGCGTCTTAGCAGGCGTAATTTTCAGTCCTCTCATTCTTATATACGTGCTGCTTTTCGTATTAACGGCTCAAGTTATCATTAAGTATTCGCCTCAAAGAGTTACTGTGACTTCTTTGATCGCAGCGGCAACGGCAATATTAACAATAAGTGCATACTTAGTGTTGAAAATGAAGCTGCCCGCACGCATTTTCTTGCCGATGTTGGCAACCGGTTTACTCGTTATCCTATGCCTTTTAAGCAACCCACCAGAGCTCCAGGCTAAACCAGTTATGACCGGTTCCCTTCGTAAATTCATCCGAAAGGTAGAGTTAGCCAGCATCCTCATTGGACTGTTCGTGACGATCAGCTTAAGTCTGATACAATTTTTTGAGACGAGCACAATGAATGGATTGCGCCAGGCATCCTACAAGCAATTTGTTGCCGATCTCAATACGCTGCAAACACAAGGCGCCATCCGGCCAAACTCACTCATCGTTGCACCCATGTTAGGCTTCCCCCTCGAATGGTCAAACCCATTTACTTTAGAATACCCTGCTATTCAATATCTTTCGGCGGGATGGACTACTTACTCGCCTCCCTACCAGAAGGTACTTGAGGAATTTCACATCCAATCCATCCCGCGCGCACTTTACCAACGGGACGATGTTTACTTGATGACCCGCTACGATATTGTGCCCGGTATTATTAAGTTTATTCAGGAGCACTACGGAGTAACCGTCGCGTTCAAAAAAATATATACAATGCCGGCCAATATTCCTGTTACCGAAATCCTTGAATATCAAAATATATCAATTTATAAATTAGAACCGCAATAACCGTAAAAGCTGGCCGGCTTTCGGCGGCCACGCAAAACGAACGAGGGGAGTTTTAGAAAATGCTTCGCATTTTCTAAAACTCCACCCCCTCGTATCAAATAAGGAATCACGTTGACCTATCCCAATAACGATAACCAGCCCGACAGCGGGAACTGGTAGGCCGGCCTACAAAAAGCGATCAAATCCAAAAATATTATCCCGCCAGGGAAGGACCCAGGACGTAAACGGCCCAGCCGAGATAGGGACGGATGTAGCGCAGGTATTCCTCCTGCGAGCTGCGGAGGTGGTCGATAACCTGCTGGCGCTCGGGGTGAGTGGGGTTGTGCTCGAGCCAGCGCACCAGGCCGTTCCAATTGCCGGCCTCGTAGCGATCCCAATCTTCATGGTTGGCGCGCGCCATATACTCAAGCCCAAACCCGGCCCGGCGAATCTGCTGCAGAAGCTCCGCCTCACTGTAAAAATCCGGCTGCTTGGATTTGAATTCGGACGGAACGTTATCCGCCAGCCAATAGACCTCGCCGATGGCGATACGCCCCCCAGGGCGTAAAGCCCGGCCCAGGGCCCGCGCCGCGGCCTCGAACCCGTTCCAAATGAAAGTGGCGCCGGTGCATACGGCCGCGTCGAAGCTGTGCGCGGGAAAAGTGTAAGCCGCGCCGTCTCCGCACACGATCTCGATCCGGTCCGCCAGGCCCAGGGTGGCCATTTTGTGAGTCGCCCGCTGGCAGGCGTAAGGCCGGATATCGATCCCAACGCCGGTAATGCCGAACCGCCCGGCCCACAAGGCCAGCACCTCGCCAAAACCGCAGCCGAAATCGATCACCCGGCTGCCCTCCGCCAGTCGCATGTACTGGCCGACCAGGAGCATCTTTTCGGCCGAAAATGGATTGATGAGCTCCATGTACTGTTCGGAAATATTTTTCAGATCCAGAAAATTCATCGGTCACCGTCCTTTAATTTGTTATCGGCGGGCGGGATTAACTGCCGGCCGGCATTGCAAGGGTTTTGGTCGTTTGAAATTGTTCGTCAAACTTGCTTCCAGACAGAAACCGTTTGGCTAAGGGCAATAATATTCTAATAAATTTTCTGCAATAGCAGGAAAATGGAAGGGAAGGAATAGAATGTGACGGGATTAAGGCATGCTTCATGCGATATTCTATGCTATAATTGGGCAATCGATAATA
>DATKKB010000037.1:0-4338 GCA_035543095.1 Anaerolineaceae bacterium
AACGGCGTGGTCATGCGCATGGCGCTCCTGGCGTTGATCCTGGGAGCCATGGAATAGTGAAGGAGATTAAGAGTCGAGAGCCGAAATAACGATCCTCGCTTCTCTGATCTCGATTTGACAAGGAGATTAATATGCAAACATTCTTACACGGCCGCGACATGATCGGCGACCTCGACTTCAGCCGCGAGGAAGTAGAGACCGTCCTGGACGTGGCATTTGACCTGAAGCGCAAGCGCGCCTTGAACGAATCTCACGCCTACCTGCGTGACAAAACCCTGGCGATGTTGTTCTTCTTCAGCAGCACCCGCACCCGCGGCTCCTTTGAAGCCGGCATGGCCCAGTTGGGCGGGCACGCCGCCTTTATCGAATCGCGCACCACCCAGATCGCTCACGGCGACACTGCCAAGGAAATCGGCGAAATCCTGGGCCGCTATTATGACGGCCTGGCCATCCGCCACGTCACCTGGGGCGAGGGCAACGGCTACATCAATGAGGTTGCCAAAAACTCGCGTGTCCCAGTCCTCAACATGCAGTGCGACATCTACCATCCTTTCCAATGCCTGGCCGACCTGATGACCATCATCGAGAAAAAGGGCCGCGATCTCCGCCGCAAAAAAATGGTTGTCTCCTGGGCTTACGCCGCTTCCTACCAGAAGCCGATGTCCGTGCCGCAAAGCCTGATCTTGCAAATGCCGCGCTTTGGCCTCGATGTCGTGCTGGCTCACCCGCCGGAATTCCGCCTGATGCCTGAAATCATGGGCCAGGCTCGCGAGCAGGCTCGCAAGTTTGGGACCGGCTTCGAAGTGGTGGACGATATGGATGCAGCTTTCAATGACGCCGATATTATTTATGCCAAGTCCTGGGGCGCCATGGTCCACACGCCGGATGAAAAGGAAGGCGCCGAGATCATCAAGAAGTACTCGAGCTGGATTACCGATGAGCGCCGTATGAAATTAGCAAAAAGCGACGCCATATACATGCACCCACTGCCTGCTGACCGTAATATCGAAGTCACAGATGGCGTGATTGACGGTGCACAGTCAGTAGTCTACGATGAAGCCGAGAACCGCCTGCACGCCCAGAAAGCGGTCATGGCTTTGACGATGGGTTAATATTTATGGTTTGGTTCGCCTGGCGACAAAGTCACCCGGCGAACCAACTCAATAATTTTAGGAGTAAATCAATGACCAGAAAAGGTGTTGCAGTTGTTGCTGTAGGCGGCAATTCCTTGATCAAGGACGAAACTCACAAGACCATCCCCGACCAATATGAAGCTGGTTACGAGTCGATGTCGCACATCGCCAGCATGATCGAGGATGGTTGGGACGTTGTAATATCGCACGGAAACGGCCCCCAGGTCGGATTCATCCTGCGGCGGTCCGAGCTCAGCCGGCACGAGCTGCACGAAGTACCCCTGGATTTCTGCGGCGCCGACAGCCAGGGATCGATCGGCTACATGTTCTGCCAGGCGCTCCACAATATTTTCCTCGAGCGAAAAATGCAGAAAAATGCCGTTGCGGTCGTTACCCAAACGATCGTCGACCGCAATGACAAGGCATTCCAGAATCCGACCAAACCGATTGGTTCTTTTATGAATGAAGCCACCGCCAAGGAACGCGCCGCCAATGAAAAATGGACCGTGGTAGAAGATGCCGGGCGCGGCTGGCGCCGGGTGGTTGCCTCGCCCATTCCCAAGCGCATCGTCGAAGCCGATGCCATTCAGAACCTCATCAAGGCCGGGTTCGTGGTCGTGGCCGTCGGCGGCGGCGGCATCCCGGTGGTCGAAAATGAAAACGGCGATCTGGTTGGGGTAGAAGCCGTGATCGACAAGGATTTCGGCTCCTCGGTTTTGGCCAACATGATCGGAGCGGACCTGTTCGTGATCTCGACCGCGGTCGAAAAAGTTGCCATCAATTTCAACAAGCCCGACCAGAAATGGCTTGACAAAATGACGGTTGCCGAGGCGAAAACCTACATGGCTGAAGGCCATTTCGCCAAGGGCTCGATGCTCCCCAAGATCCAGGCCATCCTCAACTTCCTGGAACACGGCGGCAAGCAAGCCCTCATCACCAATCCAGAGAATATCAGCCGGGCTCTCAATGGTGAGACCGGCACCTGGATTGTGCCGTAGTCGCTAAAAGGGTTTGGGCCAAAATTGGCCCAGACCCTTTTTATTTGTTCGGATTGGCCTGAAATGGGTTGCAGCCGCATTTCAGATCAAAGCTCCCCTACTTTTTAAAGGCTGGTGTAAAATAGTTATGGTAACGCACGTACTTCTACATATGCAGAAAGGAGGTGAGTTACCGGTTAAATAAGGTTTGCCGTCCCAAAAATGTTTTACAATCGATCATCACCCCTTTTCAATTACTGCACGAAATTCGGAGGAGAAAGATGTTCAAAAAAACTACCTGGCTGGTAATCAGCCTAATAGCGATTTCATCCATGCTTTTAGCGGCCTGCGGTCCGGCCGCTACAACTGCTGCGCCCCAACCCACCACACCTCCCGCCACTGCCGCGCCGACTGCCGGTCCACTCGTCTTTGGCATGGTTTACGTCGGCCCGTATAACGACAAGGGCTGGAGCCAGGCCCACTACGACGCTGCCCAATATGTGACGCAGAAGATTCCAGGCTCGAAGCTGGTTTACATCGACAAAGGCAATTCAGCCGATCGTCCAGGCACGACTGTATCCCAGTTAGCCGAACAGCTCCTGGCGCAGGGCGCCAAGGCAATCGCGTTCACCTCGGACGACATGAAAGATGACGCCATCGGCTTTGCCAAGAAACATACAGATATTCCGGTGATTTTCGCCTCGGGCGACACGGTCTGGAAAGATGGCAAAGCTTACCAGGACCTGCCGAACATGGTTAATATCATGGGCCGGATGGAGTATATGAAATTCCTGGCTGGCTGCTCTGCTGCCCTCACTACCCAAACCGGGAAGATCGGCTTCCTGGGTCCATTGATCAACGATGAAACCCGCCGCCTGGCCTCTTCGGCCTTCCTGGGCGCCAAGTACTGTTGGACCAAGTACGCCGGCAAGAATGCTTCCGACCTGCAATTCAAAGTGACCTGGATTGGTTTCTGGTTCAACATCCCGGGCGTCACTTCAGATCCTACCCAGGTCGCCAATGATTTCTACAACGGCGGTTATGACGTCGTGATCTCCGGCATTGATACCACCGAAGCCCTGGTGCAGGCCAACAAAGCCACCCAGGCTGGAACCAAAGTGTTTGCCGTTTCATACGATTATGCCAAGGGCTGCGACGAAGCTCCCACCGTCTGCCTGGGTGTGCCATATTTCAACTGGGGACCAATGTACGTCAAGTATTTAAATGAGGTCCAGGCTGGAACCTTCAAGCAGGCTTTTGAATGGGCTGGTCCAGATTGGACGAACATCAATAACCCCGATACGGGCGCCGTTGGCTTCAATAAAGGCCAGGGCCTCTCTGCCGCTGCCTCCGCCAATCTCGATAAGTTCCTGGCAGAACTGGCGGGCGGGTTGAACCTGTGGAAGGGCCCGCTGAACTTGCAGGATAAGACCGTCTACCTGAAGGACGGCGAGACCGCCACCGATCAACAGATCTGGTACCTGCCCCAGCTTCTCGAGGGTATGCAGGGCCAAAGCGTTCCCACCAAATAAAATATCTTTATGATAAGGCTGCTGTCGCCTGCCAGCGGCAGCAGCCTTATCAGCTCTATTCCGATCACTCACCCCAGGGATTATCGATCTCATGGATATTGAGCTTAAAAACATTCATAAGTGGTTTGGGAAAGTTCATGCAAACGACGGAATCAACCTAAAGCTCCCAGGCGGTACCATCCAGGGTATCTTAGGAGAAAATGGTGCCGGCAAGAGCACATTGATGAAAATCCTTTCCGGCTTCATCCAGGCCGATGAGGGAGATATCTTGCTGGATGGCAAAGCTGTTAAAATCACAGATCCCGCCAGTTCACTCCGCCTGGGGATAGGGATGCTGCACCAGGATCCGCTCGATTTTCCGCCTATGAAAGTGATCGACGATTTCTTGATCGGGCAGGCGGGCGGGCTCATACCCAATCGAAAGCAAGCTCTCCAGGAAATAAAGGCCCTGGAACAGCAGTTCGGTTTTGATATTGACCCTGAAACGTACGTCGACATGCTCACCGTGGGCGAGCGCCAGCAGCTTGAAATCCTGCGCCTGTTATGGCTCGGGGCAAAAGCTTTGATCCTGGACGAACCCACCACCGGCATCAGCTCCTCGCAACGGATCAAGCTGTTTGAGACGCTCCGTAAGCTGGCTGCCCAAGGCATGACGGTTATTTTTGTATCCCACAAGTTGGAAGAAGTTGAAGGGCT
>DATKKB010000038.1:0-18569 GCA_035543095.1 Anaerolineaceae bacterium
TCGCCCAGCTTGTGACCTTCGCCCAGGGCTTGAACCAGGAAGAGCAGCGCGGCATTGCCGAGCATCTCTCGGAAGAGGAGCTAGCGGTCTTCGACCTGTTGACCCGCCCCAACCTGAAACTGACAAAGGCCGAGCGCGAAAAAGTGCGCGAAATTTCTCGCCAGTTGCTTGATACCCTGAAGGCGGAATACCTGGTGTTGGATTGGCGCAAGAACCAGCGCACCCGCGCCGGGGTCAAGGTTGCGATTGAAGAAGCGCTGGACCGACTGCCGGAAACTTTTACGCCATCCCTTTACGAAGAAAAGTGCGAGGCGGTTTACCAGCATGTGTATGACTCGTACTTTGGAGCTGATAAAAGTATTTATTCCCTCCGATCGTGAAAAGCGGTTCGCTTCTGTGAGCGTGCTTTATTACGAAATTTCACACGGAATACTATTGGCCCGGTTCTTTAGTTAACCCAGGTATGCTTGACCCCACCACTTCATAGTGGACGACGTTCGGCTCAAATTCAAGCAGAAAATCCTTATCTTCCGGATAGTATTTTGCCAGCCCGGGATTCTTCCCTGCGAATCCCACGATCGCCTCCATATTTTCCCAAAACGTCAGGGTAATAAAATGACTGATTTCCCCTTCTTGACGCTCGAGAATGTGCACGCTGAGATTGCCTGCTGCGGATTGGTAATCAGGAATTGCACGTTGGTTTAGAAACTCCCGGTAGGCTTGAGCATCTCTTGCTTTTACGCGACCGTGCCACATGCGGACGATCATTTTTTTCCTTTCTTATCAAGCACATCTCATCGAACTGTTGTTACTTGGACTGGATGCTTCTGTGTATCTGCTTGAAGATCCTGGGCACCATGATCGAGGTAATCCAGAGTAGCGCGGTATAGAAAAGGACGTCCACGAAGCTGCCTATCGGATTGAGGCTGTCGATATCTGCCCAATCGATCTTCCCTACGCTGCCGAGAGGCGACTCTCCCTGGGCGTCACAGATAAACGCTGCTGGGAAGCCAGCACCTAGCTGTCCACGACAGAGGGGATCGGAGAGGCGCTGGTAATTCACGGTTCCGATCGTCAGACTGGCAGCCAGCAATATAGTCAACAAGTCAAAGATTAACCCACGGAAGCCGCGCCCAAAAAACCGATATTCTTTGTCCCGTGAACTAAAGGCGTAGCGGCAGAGCTCAAAGCCCGTGAGTGCAAGTATTGCGGCTGTTATACCCAATAGAGTCATAGATAATGGAGAATGATTGTTAACAGCCATAATTCCCAATACAATGCCAGCCGCAAATGTTCCCAGCCCCGATACAAGCACAGTGATGTTTCGTAATCTCATGCTGACCTCATCCTGGAATTTGCCGCCCAACGGTAGGCGTCAGCTGCTCGCCGGAGCATAGCGGAGGCAAGGCGGCTGCACACTGATTTGGGCGCCTTTCAATGCACCCTTCTCTACCAAACGAAGAATTGACCATTGCGGTCGCGCCTTAGCCGATACGCTCCCACTCAAGCATACCGACAATCTCTCCTCCACCGCCCCATAGCGTCGGTGGGGTGGTGAGCTTCAACCGATTACCGGATAACTCAAAATAGCGTTTCAGATCTTGCCCCTCCCAATTCGGAAACAGTGAACCTTCTACGTGGTGAACCAAAAAGCCGCCGTCGCGGTCAATTGTGTAAGAACCATAATAGGCAATGCAGCCCTGATAATTGGCTTCGATCTCCCCGACGGTCCCCTTCAATTGATCCCCAGATGCAAAATGCGGGCGATTGGTGCGCATCAGCTGGACAGAGAAGCGACCGGACTCAGCGTAAATGATACACCCCTGCGGATCTTCTCCGAAGGGATAGGAGACATCGCCACTGCCCGTGTGGGTCTCGAACGAGATGAGCTTCCACTCCCCGATGATAGGCATGGAGTTGTTCTCAAGCGACTTACCCATTTCACTCCTCCTGATTCATAGCGACTATCTTTGTAGCTGCCTAACGGCACGCGCTTCAGCCGCGCACTGAGCATGTAAGCTGGAAGCGCTGGTTAGCCCGCTTTCATTTTTCTCCAATCCACTGCGACAAAATGCCGCACCCGTGGCGTGGTCGGCGTGCTTGTGTTTGCAGACATGCGTCTGTTTCGGCTTATGCCTGAACGCTGACCTCGTAGTCTTCCCGCAATAGTGCGAAGCGGGCTAACGGCCTCGAGCTCATCTGCTCGGCGGCTCAGGCTCCTCCTCATCCATTCTCGCGCATTCTGGCAGGCCAGTCATCATCCATCTTTCCGCACACCATCCTGGTCAACTGAAGCGAGTTGTTAGGGTGCAAGTAAGATGACAGATGCCCTCCCTCAAATCATAACGAAACGTTCGGTTCAAATTCAAGTAGCTCGGGCGTCCTCCCCCCGGCGCCTCTGACGTCGGGCGTCCCCGCCCGGCCTGCTAATTTGAACCGTCAAGGATTTTATACCAATTCGCGTCCCTCGCGTAAAAGTGCCCGGTACTTGTGCGGGTATTCTCGGTCCCCTTCCCCTTTCACGCATCACGTTCGCGCAGCACCCTTTAGGGTTCACGTCCCCCCTCCCTCTAAACTATAAACTGAAAACTGTAAACTGCCTACTCTAAACTGCATCTTTGCACGGGTATTTTGCGTTAATGCACGGGTTGCCTTTCCCCTCCCCGCCCGCTATACTTTTACTAGAACAATTGTTCTTTCTATCCTTCTCATCCCTTGCCTGCATTATGAATCCTCAATCTAAAATCGAAAATCCTCGCGGCGCTCCCCGCGGCAACCATAACGCCCTCAAGCACGGCTTCTACTCCCGCCTGTTCAACACCCGCGACAAAGCCGACCTCTCCGAAACCCGCCCCGGCTCCGTTGACGATGAGATCGCCCTCCTGCGCGTCACCATCCGCCGGCTGCTCGAATCCTCCCGCGACATCGACGACTTCGTGCGCCTCTCCGAGCTCAACCGCGGCCTCTGCCTCGCCACCCTCACCCTCGCCCGCCTCATCCGCATCAAATTCATCCTAAAAGACGGCGGCAAAAACATGGAAGCCTTCGATCAGGCCGTCTTCGAGCTCTTCGGCGACCGCCCCATCTTCCAGGACCCCAACTCCCCCGCCTTCGACCACCCTGACCCCTCTCCTTATGGTAACCCCGTCTCCCCATCCTTCCCTGACCCCGATCTTCCCCCTCCCCAAAAATAAAAATTTCAAATTATCGCGTAGCATCCTGTAAGGAAAATCCAAAATCTCTTATTTGTTCCAATTCAATTCCCCCTCCCCCCTTGAATCTCACCGCCCTTCCGCCTTCCTTCGCCGTGCCTTCCTTCATATAATTATATTAAAATCCTCCTTATCCAATGAACCTTAACAAATCAATATCCCCTTAACCGATTTGTTTCAATTTTTTTTCCGCGGATCAAATCCCACCTTTTTAGAATCCTTAGCGTTCTTCGCGTTCTTTGCGGTTCAAATTCAGAAAGGAACCGCAAAGAACGCAAAGACCGCTAAGAAATTAAACGAAATCGATCAAAAATTCAACTTTATCGCGAACGAATGATTTATATGATTTTATTCGTAAGTCGTCAATCAATTTTGGGTCAGACACCAACCGCGTTCATTGTTGACAAATAGGGTCTTGATTATTATAATAGAACCATTAATATATGCTGAAGCCTTTAATACGTCATCGAGTTGTTTCATTATCCTCGCTGAAAGGCCGCATCCATATAGCACGGGCTGCTTTGTCGCTCGACCTGTAATTTTAAGGAGCCTGCAACCTCATGAGATGATCATCGGATTTCTTATATAAGAAACCATGGTGATGTTTTTTGCTTTGGACGCCAGGGGATCGTCATGGAAAATTGGAAGACAGAAGATCTGCGCGTCGCCATTTATTCACAAAATGGCCTTGGTTTTGGACAGTTGCAGCGCGCCTGTTCGATTGCCCGGCAAATTCAGCGGGCTCGCGCAGAAGCTCCTGGCCTGGCTTTTTGGCAAGCCGCCCCGCGGGGGAGCCGGAGAGGGCTATGGCGCAGTTGACGGCTACTTCTCAACGCGATCCGGCTCAGAATTACGGCCAGAACGTCGCTGGCGCCGGCGCCGGAGGCGTCCTGCTCCAGGCCAGGGGATTATCGATCCACACCCGGGCGGGTGAGAGTTTGCTTTCGGAAATATCCTTCCACATCGAGCCGGGCGAGCTGGTGATATTGACGGCGCCGAGCCATTTAGGCAAATCGACCCTTATCCAAAGCCTGGCCGGCCTCATTAAGCCAACCAGCGGCGAGATAACCATCGATGGGGTCAGCCTTTACGAGAACCTGAAGGCGTTCCGGTCGTCGATCGGTTTTGTGCCGGCCGAATTTGCCCTGCACCAGCACCACACCGTGGCTGAAATCCTGGAGGATGCGGCCCTGATGCGCCTGCCGCGCCGCGCTTCAACCAATGACCGCAAGCAGCGGGTGCAAGCTTTACTTGAAACCGTTAAGCTGGTCCAGGTGGCAGACCGGCGGGTTGGGCAGCTCAGCAAGGTTGATCAACGGAAGTTGAGCATTGCGGTTGAGCTGGCCGGTTATCCGGGGCTGCTCCTCCTGGACGAATCCGCCGGCGGCCTGACTCCGTTTGAAGAGCTGCAGATCACAACCCTGCTGCACGAGTTAACGAAGCAAGGCCTCACGGTTATCGAGGTCAACCAGCTATCCCGGTGCGTCGGGCTTTCGGACAAGGTCATTTTCCTGGCGCCGGGAGGATTCCTGGCCTGGTTTGGACCGGCCGGAGAGGCTTTCGCCTTTCTGCAAAGCTTCAAGTCCGCAGACAGCGCCGTAGATTCGTTTGGGCTTGAAGACGCCCACGAGATGCTGGCAAGCCCGCAGTCAGGCGATGGGACCGAGTGGGCCAAACGGTTTAAGGCCCATCCGGCCTACCAGAAATACGTGGACGACCCTCTGCATGACCGGTATCCGAACCTTTTACTCCAGAGCCAGCCGCTCATCCGGTTGAGAAGCATTGCCAAAGAGAAACAGCCGCCGGCCATTGTTCCACGCGCCAACAGCGCTCAGAAACTCATGCTCTTGATCCGGCGCAATACGCGTTTATGGTGGCGGGGGAAAACGCTGCTGCTGATGCTCGCAATTCCTTTGATTGTTGCGCTTTTCGATTTTGTACTGTCATCTCCAACGATGTTAAATCCCCAGCTCGGCGACCCCACTCGCCCGCCGGTCGTCTTTGGCCTGCTTGTGTTTCTGGATTTGTTGGCGTCCGCCCTTTTATTCCAGAATGAAATTTTCAAAGAGAGGGCGGTTTACCGGCGCGAATGCAGAACGACCTTTTTATCGTTTTCGTACGTTTTGTCTAAAGTGTGCCTGGTTGGAATCGTGGGGATCTACCAGGGATTGGTTTGGACGCTCGTCCATTTTGCTGCCACCGGAATGAGCGGAGGCATCCAGGGCCTGCTTGCGAATGGATTAACGTTCACCCTGGCAGCATTCATCGGGGGAATTTTGGGGCTGGTGGCTTCGGCCTTGTCCGGAACGGCAATAATGATCCCCGCCTGGGTGCTTATATTGACGGTGCCGCAGTTATTTCTGAGCGGAGCCATCATTCCCCTGGCGCAGCTTAATTTTCCGTTCTCACTCCTATCAGGGATAAATCCGTCGCGGTATGCCTTCGAGACCCTGTTGACTACCAGCGGCTACGGCCTGGACGTTGCCTCCGATCCGTGTTGGCAGCTTCCGTCCGGCCAGCGCAATGGGCTGACCGACGGTCAAAAACAGGGCTGCGCCTGTATGGGGGACAATATATTCTCTATCTGCAAGTTTCCTGGAATACGCGCCTTTTATTCCTACGTAATCGAGCAGCCCAGGCCCGTCCCACCGGAGGCCAACAGCGCCATCAATAACTTCCCGGTCCAACCGCTGCCCAAACCAGGCGAAACGCTGGACCAGCTTGCCGCCGAGATGAACAGCTACGCCGCTCAAATAGAAAGCTACCTGGGGAATTATGATGCGTACCTGTCCACCTTACGGCAGTATCCTGAAACCCTGGCAAACTGGCAGCGGATGCGCTCGCAGATCATTGGAAACGCAGAAGGCGTTATTGCCGAGGCCATTGACCACTACGGGCAAGGCTTTGACGTTAATTTGACAGGCCATTGGTCGATTTTAGCAGCCATGAGCCTGGTTTTAGTCGTTCTCCTGATCGGTATCCAGAACGGAAAGAGTTATGCAACAATATGAACAAAAATACAGTAAAGTCAATTCTACATTTTGTTGTCATTCCATTTTTGGCCGTCTTGACGGCCTGCAGCTCACCGGCTAATGCTGCCAATTACCAGGTAAAACCTCTGACACAGCCCGCCGTCACAGTGACTTCCGCCGCCGGGAGTCCATCCGTCACCGTTAAAGACCAGGAATATGATGGAACCACGGTCATCGTGGCGGATGCCTTCAGCGTAGGACCGGGCTGGATGGTGATCCATAACCAGGAGAACGGTGTGCTGGGACCGCCGATTGGCTATACTCAAATCAATGCCGGCGACAATAAGAATATCGCTGTAAAAATCGATCCTGCCCAGGCCACCGCCGTCATGTACGCCATGATGCACGTGGATGCCGGGGTTATTGGAAAATATGAATTCCCGGGACCCGATGTACCGGCCATGGATAACGGAGAAATGGTCGCGCCGGCCTTCAAAGCAACCGTACACTCCAGCGAAGCAGCTATAACGCCGTCTATAACAGTTGTAGACCAGGATGTTTCCAGTGGGAAGGTGTTGATTGCCAGCGTCACCAGCAGAGGGCCCGGATGGATCGACGTTCATACGCAAGGCGCTGACGGAAAGATGGGCTCACAAATTGGATATACTGCGGTAAAGTCTGGCATCAATCAGAATATCGTGATTAATATCGATCCCACGAAGGCCACCCCCGTCATGGAAGCCATGCTGCATATCGATGCAGGCGTTATCGGGAAATACGAAGCCCCGGGACCTGATGCACCCCAGCAAGCCAACGGCCAGATGGTAGCCCAAACCTTCAGAACATCTCCGGCAGCCGCCGCAGTCAATACACCTACGCCTGTTGCCACGGGGAATCCGGCAGCCGGGGGCCCTTCGACTGCGCCGGCAATTTCACCTACACCGGATATGGGTATGGTGATGACCACTCCTTCCGGGAATGTGACCCCGTTGGTCAAGGTCTCCGACCAGCCATTGGCCGGCGACGCGGTGACGGTAGATGAAGTGGTCAGTGCTGGCCCGGGCTGGATTGTAATTTATACAACCAATGCTAACGGACAACCCGACCAGCCCATCGGCCATGCAGCGGTGAAAGATGGCGAAAATTTTAATGTGGTTGTGCCGGTGGACCCAACCAAAGCGAAAGGGACGCTGTATGCTCAACTGCAGGTGGATGCAGGCACGGTTGGCGTATTCGAATCTCCCGGGGCGGATGCGCCCGTGATGGTTGGGGTGCAGATGATTGCGAGCACATTCAAAATCTCCGCCAATGCTGCCGGCGGTCCCGCATCGCCTGTCATCCTGCAGCCTTCGATTACCGTGTCCGACCAGGTGCTTGAGAGCGCCACGGTAACCGCCGCGCAGGTCGTCAGCAATGGAAACTGGTGGCTGGTGATCCACCGGCAGAATCCAGATGGCGCGATGGGTGCAATTATCGGCAGCGCCTTGCTTAAAAATGGGGTGAATAAGGACGTGGTTGTCAAAATCGATTTGAGTAAGGCCACGCCGTTCCTGTATGCCGCGCTGAACGAAGACCACGGCGTCATCGGTCAGTTGGAATATCCTGGCCCGGATGTCCCGGTTATGGTGAATGGGATATTGATCAATCAAAAATTTGCCTTGATCGGATTGGTCCAGGATGTCACCATTGATATCCAGAAGGTCTCCAATACGGTGTCTTACCTGACCGATGGAAACGGGATGAGCCTGTATATTTCCTTGAAAGATGTTCAAGGGAAAAGTAACTGCAGCGCAGCCTGCCTGGCAACCTGGAGACCCGTCCTGGTGAACGGCAAAATCATTCCGGGCGCCGGGGTCAATGTAGCCAGGCTGGGCGTCATCACACTGCCGGATGGGACGCACCAGGTGACATATCTGGGAGCGCCTCTCTACACCTATTCCAAAGACGTTAACCCGGGTGACACCAACGGCCACGGGGTCGATGGGGTCTGGTTCCTGGTGGTGCCCTGAACCGGAAAGCACTTTTTTAATGGCGCCGATGACCAAGAATAGGGCTCGAGCCCTGATCATGACACTGGTCCTGGCAGGTTTGCTGGCCGGCTGCGGCAGCTTGAAACTCAACCCCTACAGCCTCGATAGCGAGGCTGTAGGGATGCCTTTCAATATCCCCATCTCATACGATGATTTCACGTATGATTCACATCTGCACCGCGTGATCATTCCGGCCGGTGAAAGCGGGCAGGTCGCCCTGATCGACCCGACCAATTTGCAAATGCAATTGATCTCGGGGTTCAGCCAACAGGTCGACCCTGCCGATCCAATCATCGGCGCCTCGGCCGCCGCCGTGGCCGGAGGGTATCTCTACGGCCTTGATCAAAAGACGATGTCGATCAAAACGATTGAGCTCAGCACCGGAAACCCGATTGCCTCTACTCCTGTCCAGGCTGCTCCGGAATACATCCGCTTCATCTCTGCTACCGGTGAGCTGTGGGTCACCGAAAGAAAATCGAACCAGATTGAGATTTTCAGCGTTTCAGCAGATGACCCGCCGGCGCTTCAATCTACCAGGGTTATCTCCATTCCTAACGGGCCGCAGGCGCTGGTTATTGACGACCAGCGCGGCCTGGCCTTCACCAACCGGCCGAACCAGGGCCTCACAGACGTAATTCAGGTTATGACCCATACCGTTATTGCAGCTTGGGGCAACGGCTGCTCGTCGGCCAGGGGAATGGCGGTTGACGAAAATGAAGGCTATTTGATCGTAGCCTGTGAAGAGGGGAAGCTGGTGGTGATGGATATCAACAACGATGGTTACCAGGTCACGAGTCAGAATTTTGGCGGAGAATTAGATTCGGTGGCCTATAACCCCAATCTGCATCATGTCTACCTGCCCAGCAGCGCCAGCGGGCTGGTTGCCATATTTCAGCTTCAAACGGCGCAAGGCGCGCCCGAACCCACCAATGATCCGGAGAAAACGCCTGCGGTCAGCCTGACCATTCCTCCAGGCGGCACGGAGGCTATGGAATCCAGGGCGTCGCTCCTTTTGCTGGGGACCGCCGATACCGACGTTAAAGCAAAATGCGTGACCGCGGATGAATACAACGATATTTGGGTCTGTAATCCCAATAACGGCCAGGTCTTCTTCATTCATGACTCATTTCCGGATGCAAGCGTGAAGCCCCAGGCAAGTAGCCGATGAGCAATTCACCTGAAGGTAATAAAGATTCGTCAAACCGCTTAAATATCTATCGATTGGCAGGTATTATTGCGCGTTTTTCAGGTAATTCACGCCGTATGTTCGCCTTGTCTGCGATCATGCTGGTATTTGAAGCGGGTACCGCCACCCTGATCCCATTGTTGATCGCTTACATCATTGATTACCTGTCCGTTCGTCTTTCTCAGCTTGGGGGAGCGCCGGTCGAACTTCCTCTCAGTCCTTTAGGGTATTTAGGCCTGCATTCTATTCTCGGCCCCGACCTGGAGACTGTCGCATTTGTCACCCTGGGTATTATCGTCTTGACCATGATTAACAGGCTGGGAAACTCTCTGGCGGAGGTTTACCTGGCGCAGGGAGGTCGCAGAGTTGGCTACAATCTGCGCATGTTCCTGTACGCCCACCTGCAGAAACTGTCCCTGACCTTTCATAACCAGAGCCGCACCGGTGATATTCTCTCCCGGGTAACATCGGATGTGGTCGCGGTGGAAGACTTCATCATTTCCGACCTTTCAGATTCCCTGAAAAGTGCGCTGCTGATCATTTTCATCCTGGTTGCCATGGTCATCAATGCCTGGCAGGTTGCCGTCATTGCCGTCTTAATGATCCCGTTGATGGCGTTAATCACCAATTATTATACGAATCGGATCAAGGCTGCCTCCCAAAAGCTGTACTCCAGTGAAGGTGAGCTGGCCTCTTCCACCCAGGAAATGCTGACCTCAATCGAGGTAATGCAGATGTATGGCCAGGAGAGTTACGAACACAGCCTTTTTTCTGCCCAGGGCCAGAAATCGATGAATTCAGCCCTCGAGGTTGCCGAATATGAGGCGCGCCTTAACTGGGTGGTAAGCGTTTTGGGCGCAGTCATAACAGCCGCGGTAATCTTGATGGGGGTGTTTTTGATTTTTAGAAACCCGATCCGCATCGGAGGTATCGGCCTTCTGATTGCATACGTCGAGTATATTCAGGAGATGCTCGAACCAACGAAGAAGCTGATCGAAGAATGGAGCACCTATGGCCAACTGTCTGCCAGCCTGGAAGGGATTGGCGAATTATTAGACCTGCAGCCCGCAGTCAAAGATGAACCAGGCGCGGTTGCAGCCCCGCCTTTTAGCGGGCAGCTTGAGTTTCGCAACGTTGATTTTTCCTACCCTTCGATTTCTACTTTGAATGATGAGGCACAGGCAAAACCACGCATTATCTTGAAAAACATCAACTTCGATATCCAACCGGGCCAGGTTGTTGCGGTGGTCGGCCACACCGGAGCGGGAAAAAGCACAATTGTCCAGCTCATCCCGCGCCTGTACGATCCGAATGCCGGCCAGGTTTTCATCGATGGACACGATATCCGGGAATATACCCTGGATTCACTGCGATCCCAGATCAGCATGGTTCTCCAGGAGACCATTTTGTTCACCGGCAGCATCGTAGAAAATATTGCTTATGGGCGCCCGGAGGCGACCGGCGCCGAAATCATCGAAGCTGCCAAAGAGGCCAATGCCGACGAATTTATTTCCAGGCTTCCGGATGGTTACTTTACCATATTAGGGGAGCGTGGGCTGAACCTTTCGGATGGACAGCGCCAGCGGATTGCGATCGCCCGCGCCTTCATCCGCAGCACGCCCATCCTGATCCTGGACGAACCGTCCACCGGCCTGGATGCAGAATCAACTGAGCTGGTGCACCTTGCTTTGCGCAAGCTGATGAAAGGGAAAACCGCCTTCATCATCTCGCACGAGCTCAACCTGATCCGTGACGCGGATAAGATCATTGTCCTCAAAGCCGGAGAAATCGAGCAGATGGGAACGCACGACGAGCTGATGAAGGCCGGCGGGCTTTATGCGGCCCTGTATAGGATGCAATCCGGTCAAAGAGATCTGGCGGATCGTGCTGCGGGTACGGCCGGAATAGAGCTGCCGTTAATAGAGCAGCGGCTCCACCGTGGCTCCCGGCGCAATTCTACGCCACCAAGCCAGGGTGAAGCCGCCGGCCAGACCGAATTAACGAAGGGTTAGGACCATTTTCTTTATCCCTGAACATTTTCACCGGACGATAGGCTACCAGGCTCACCAACCTGGTTGACCGAGACCAAAATCAGGCCCAGATCGCGTATTTTATTTAGCACCCCGTGCAGAGCAGATTGGTCAGTGAGGTGCCCGCGTAGAATCGTTTCACCCCGGTCATTGAGCAGGACCTGCTCCATCAGGTAGTCAAAAATGAACCGGTGGCTGCCGGTGAACGAGGTAATAAAGCTGGCGCTATCATCGTGCCCGTGCATGGAGAATCCCGCCGGTTTCAGGCCGGCGATCCAACCCTCGGTGCGCGTTTGTAACAAAGCGATCTGCTCACCTGAGAGGTTCAACCCGCTGTCCTCTTTAACCAATACCATTTGGAGGCACGGCGATGAAGCTGAACGTTCTCAATCCGCTCCAACTTAAAGCCGGGTACGAAGATCCTTTCCACTCGCTCAGGGGTCAAACCAGGTCCCATTGGCTGCGGATCCATTCCCCAAACCAGAAGAGTGCTCCCAGGCTTCATCAATCGAGTTAATTCTAAAGCATAGCGCATTTGCTCGGCAGCCCTGAGCCCGTGCAGGCAACCCACATCCAAGGCGATATCAAACGGACCGCCAAGAAAGTCCAGCCGGGTCACATCGTGGACGATAAATTCGGGCTTTACCCCGGCGCGGGATGCTTTCTCCTCGGCCTGCCGGATGGCAGTTTTGGATCCATCGATGCCGGTTACAGTAAACCCTCGTTGGGCAAGATAAATAGCGTGGGTTCCCGTCCCACAGCCCAGGTCAATGGCATTTCCCGAAATCCCTCTATTAGAAACAAGCTGGACAACTTGAGGCGGAATTTGATTATCATCCCAGCGCGGTTTGGAAACCCGGTAGAGCACCTCGTACATTATCCGATCTATGATGGCCATTCATTATCTCCATTCTTTTTTAACGTGTCTTCTTCCAACAGAATACCAATGGAATGTGTTAATAGATTGAAAAAGATATGGAGAATTTGTGAAGGGTTCAGGTATTTTTGTTGCCCGGTATTTCTAAAGTTTTTCGCCTCGCGAGCCGTCGACGAGTAACAGCTCGATAGATCATCCAGGTACCAATTAAGAAGGTAGCCAATGGTATGACGCATAAAATTATTACGTATACGGGCTGAAATAATTGTGCACGGAGAAAATCAGGAATTGCCAGATCGATGCGCCCCGCCCGATTGTAGGCATTTCCGCGATTACTATATGCCTGCGGAAAATCCGGCTGAAGCTGAATGGCGCGGTTGAAGTCACTCAAAGCCTCGTCAGGATGCCCACTTGCCATGTAAGCGACCCCGCGATTGTTATAGGCATAGGCGTAACCAGGCCTTATTTGGATGGCCCGGGTGTAATCAGCGATAGCATTCTCCATTTCACTTTTAGAGCTTAAGGAATAAGCAAAACCCCGGTTATTGTATGCTTCAGCGTAATCCGGTTTCAGCCGGATGGCCTGGCTATAATCGGCAATCGCATGGCTGTAGTCTTTAATTTCGAAATACTGATCTCCACGCTGAAGGTAAGCCTCAGCCGAATCCAGAGCGCCGACTGCGATAGAAGGCTGTGTGGACGTTGGCACCTGAGAGCTGCAAGCTGAAAGACATACTCCGATCAGGATCGACAGGATTATCTTCGATAATTGTTTCATCTTAGGTTCTTAACGAGCTGTTCCATCTGGAACGGTTTGCCATGACCCGGGTAAACGGTTTTTACGGACATGATTGTTTTGATTGTTTACAATCCGATTACCGGTTGTTAATTTAAGGAAAAAGAATGCGAGTTATCATATTGCAGGCGGGTGGCCTGTTTTTTTGATTTTGACACCTTGAAGTTGTAAAAAAATATGCTGATCGTCGGCAATCATTATGAATGGGTTGAATATGTTTACCATATTTGAAACGCTGTTCCTGCTGGCAATTGATGATGAGGAAGGTGATGTCATTGATTCAGCCGTGAGTGTACTCGAACCTGCTTTAGCCGGGTCCGTCCTGGCAGAGCTGGTCTTACTAAACCGGATAAAATTGGAAGATGGCCGTATCACGATAACGGACCAGGCGCCAACAGAAGATAGGATTCTTGACAAAACCTTATCGGCTATCCAGGAGGCAGGCCGGCTGCGCAAACTCAAGTACTGGATCAATACCCTGACGTACGAAAAGCTGTTATCCGAAATTGGCCAATCCCTAGTCGAAAAGGGGGTGCTCGTCAGAAAGAAGAAAAGACTGTTACTGGTTGTTCCTTATGGCGAAGGGTCGGCCAGGCAGATCTCGGTCAAGTATGGGCTCAAGAATCATTTGCGGGAAATTGTCCTGGGAGGGCAGGCAGCCGATCAACGGGAGTTCGTCCAGCTTGCCCTGCTAAATGAGTGCGACCTGCTTTCGTTGGTTTTCACACGGGGTGAACGCAAGGGAGCTCAAAAGAAAATTGATACCCTGATCGAAGGGCCAGGGCTTTCGGTTGGCTTGGGCAATGCCCTCAATGAAATCATCGCGGTAGCAACACGGGACGCAAAAAAATAAAGAATGACCTTTCACCATACCGGCCTGTGTCCTGGCCAGGCCGGTGTCGATCAAGAAATAACCTGCCCCAGTTTTGACCAGGTAACTGTTGACGGTAATTACTGAATAATGCGAAAGTATCGTGGTTATTTCTTGCGTCATTTTTTTCTCTTTTACGCCGGTTCAACCGGGTGATATCTGCCAATATCGCGCCCAAAGGCAACTATGAAAGTCATAGTAAGGAATTTATATTAATTCCGGAGCCAGAAGGACAATATTCCCACTGACCTTGCCGTTTTCGAGCAGGGCATGGCCCCTGGCAGTCTCCAGGAACGGAAGTTTCTCAGCGATCACCGGTTTGATCTGGCCTTCTGACAGCATCTTGAAAAGCAAAGGCAGGTCCTCCATAAACGGACGTTTATTGGAGGCATAAACGGCGGAAATACCGTAGAAGGCCACCGATTTTCCGTTGGGAAGCAGGTTCAATAGCGCGATCCTGGCCAGCCCAAATACGAGGCCGCTCCAGCCGCGAGCAATCGCAAATTCTACCAGCTTGCCGCCTTTGCGAAGCAAACCAAAGCTACGCTCGAAATAGTCGCCGCCCACTCCGTCAAATACAAAATCAAGGCCGGCCGGCTCCGCCTGGCGGATGGCCTGCACAAAATCCTGGCTGTGATAATCAATCGGAATGGCGCCATATCTGGTCAGAAGACTGTGCTTGCTGGTAGAAGCTGTGCCGTACATTTTGAGATTTGCCAGTTTACCCAGCTCCAACAAAGCGGTTCCAACCCCGCCGCTGGCGCCTACCACTAACACCTTGTCGCCGGCTTTTACCTTTGCTATCCGGTGCAGCATCTGATAGGCCGTTACGTAGTTCAGGACCAGTATTACGGCTTCTGCCGCGTCCAACGAGGGCGGAACAGGAACCAGATGCTCTTTAGCCAGGTAAATATATTCGGAATTGCCGCCATGGCCGGTCAAAGCTGCCACGCGATCGCCTACCGCAATATTTGCAACGCCTGCGCCCAACGCATCGACGATCCCCAGGATTTCATAGCCTGGCACAAAAGGTATCTTAGGGGCCAGTGGGGAGGTGCCGTTGCGATAAGCAATATCGGTGCCGCCGACGCTGGTAGCCAGCACTTTTATCCTGGCTTCCCCGGCCGCCGGTTCACGCAGGTCATTTTCGACGATTTTCAAAACGTCCGGCGCCCCTTTTTGGGTAACAACAACGCTTTTATACTTCATGCTATCTTTTCCTTTCATAAACCTTTTCGATACGAGGGAGGGAGTTTTTTGAAAGTGCTTCGCACTTTCAAAAAACTCTGCTCTTTCGTTTTTCGTGGCAGCCGAAGGCCGGCCAGCTTATATTGAATACCAATATCATTCTACTCACCAGCCTGTGCAAGGTCAGCAGGTAAAAGTATAAATTTTTTGAATTTATCCAAGGATTTGAATTAGTCAAAAGTGTAATTTTATAACAGGCCGAGCTGGTGGGCCCGCGCCACTGCCTGGGTGCGACTGTTGACACCCAACTTTTCAAAAATGTTACTGCTGTGTTTCTTCACGGTGTGCAAGGTGATCACGAGAAGGTCGGAAATTTCCTGGTTCGATAACCCTTCGCCAATCAACCGCAAAATTTCGACTTCGCGTTTACTTAATGGTTCTACCAGAAGCTCATGGATCGGTTGGCCTTCCGGCTCGCCCATTTTTACAGTTACGACAGCAGAAGAGGCAGCCGGTTTACTTCGTGTCGAAAAAGCATCCAACAGCCTGCTGGCATAATTCTTCAACTGTTCCGGCGCAGCGCCATCTTTTTCGGCGGCTCGTAACAAAGGCACAACTTCCGGCCCTTCATCCAGAAATAACCGCACGTACCCTTCTGGCTCGGCAAGATCCAGGGCGTGCCATATGTTATCGTATGCTTCTACAGAGATCTTCCCCTGCTTCTGCCTTTGTAAAGCTAGCGCTCTCAGCAAATAAACCTCGATCAGCCGCCCGAAGCGCCCACCTGCCTCCGCTGCGACCTGAAGCTCGTCCATCAACTGCAGCGCCTGCCGGATCTCTCCATAGGCCAGCAGGATGCGGATCTGGCTAACCTGTAATATTTCATTGAACATGATGGGAATGCGCAGCCTGTCTGGGCCGGTTAGCAGCACCGCCTTGAGCGCCGCCTCCAATTGCCTGAGTCCATCCATATCCCCCATAGCGATCCGGATTTGGACCTGGCGAGAAAAGGTGGTGTGGTCTTTCCGGTTCATGGTCTGCTCGGCTGTATGGATATCCTCCAGCGCGCCTTGCAGATCTCCCCTGGCCTGGCGCAGCCGGGACCGGATGGTCAAGCCATAAAAGATACCATCCAATCCGCCCTGCTGGCACAACGCCATGCCCTGTTCTACGTATTTTTCGGCAGCTTGCAGGTCATTCCATTCCAAATAGATATTGGACAGGCCAATGTAGGCCTGGCCGGCCGGAAAAAAGATCCTTTGTCCGGCTCTGTCTGCCATATCGAGCACGGCCTGGAGATCCCTTGCCGGGCCGCGCAGCTTGCCATAATTGGCCTGGCCCATTGCAACCAGCATGGTGGTGTGGGCTGCCAGGCTGTAATAATTAGAAGCCTCTGCCAGGCGAAAACACTCCCGGAAGGCCTGCTCGGCTTTTTCAACCTGCCCATCTATACCGTAAGAGATTGATAAAGCAGATTGGGCACGGGCGCGCGATGCCAGATCATCTTCAGGGAGGTAGCTTAGCGCTTCATTCGC
The DNA here is from genome assembly GCA_035543095.1 of Anaerolineaceae bacterium. GTDB lineage: Bacteria > Chloroflexota > Anaerolineae > Anaerolineales > Anaerolineaceae > UBA700. Next base: position 16,698 of record DATKKB010000038.1, read on the forward strand.
CATGCGAATGGCCCTGGCTGAATTGCCCAATAGAGACACGAAGCGACACAGAACTACCATCAATTCCACCTTCAAGCGGTCATTTTCAGGCGATGGCGGCAGAGCTGCGATCAACTGGTCGGTTTCTTGCAAATTTTGTTCGGATAACTCACAAATCCCCTGTAAATAATCAATCCAAACCCGGTAGATATTCAGACGAAGGTGGGCATGCAAGATTGGCTCAGGAAAAGCCTTCAACCAGCTCTTAAGCTGGTTCACGCGTCCGGTGAACATCATACTGCGCGCCACCGATTCGATGAAGGCGGCGGCTTTTTCATAATCTTTGGCTTCCAGGGCGTGTTGGATGGCCTCATCCGTCAGGTCGTTTTGCGCCAGCCAATCGGCGGCGCGGCGATGAAGTTCATTGATATCCTGATGAGACATTACTGAATGCAGCCGGCTGGCAAGCAAATCGGCAAAAAGGCGGTGGTAGCGGAACCATTGATGCTCCGGGTCTTGCGGAAAGGTGAACAGGTTCGAGTGCTCAAGGTATTCAAGCATTGCATGGCCGCGGGCCAAAGAAGCAGCGTCAACCGGCGTTCGAACTTCACCCAGAATCAGGGCATCACACAAAGGTCCGCACATGCGCTGCAGGATGGATGTCTTGATCAAAAAATCCTGTACCGGTTTGCTCTGGCGAGCCAGCACTTCCTCGGCCAGGTATTCCAGGATAAACTCTTGCCCCCCCGTGAAACTGGCAATAAATTCATGCGACTCACGCGGCGAAGGCGCTCGTATCGCCAGGGCAGCCAGCTGCAAGCCGGCAATCCAACCCTCCGTACGATTTTCAAGCGCCTGGATTTCGTCCTTCGTGAGGTTCAGGCTCATTACTTTTCTCAAGAATATTTCAGCCTCGTCTGCAGAAAAACGCAAGTCGGCCTCGCGGATTTCGGTCAGTTGATTGTGGGCGCGCAGTCGAAATACTGGCAGCGGCGGATCGGCGCGGGTGGAGATCGCCAGCCCAACGTGGGAAGGCAGGTGTTCTAAGAGAAAAGCGATTCCGTCGTGAATTTCACCGTTTGAAACAAAGTGATAATCGTCCAGCACCAGGACAATTGGTTTGGCCTGATCGGTCAATTCATTGATCAAAGAGATCAAGACCGTTTGGATCGGGATAGGTTGAGGATTTGCAAGCAGTTGGGCGGCAGACTGGCCGAAGCCGGGCTGGGCGCGTTGAAGAGCCGCCAGGAGGTACATCCAAAAACGGACCGATTCGTTATCTTCGCTGTCGATGGAAAACCAGGCAAATTGGCTCCGGCTGTGGGCGCTCCATTCACAGAGCAGGCTGGTCTTCCCTGAACCGGCGGACGATGAGATGAGGGTTAACGCGTGAGCGGCCTGGCGGCCTTCCTCCAGCCTTTGAATCAAATGAGGCCTGGAAATCAGGCCACGTGGGGATGGAATGAATAATTTAGTCTGGAGCAGTGGGATTGTCATTTCATTTCGCTGGTCAAAAAGAAGGGTCAGGTTGGATTCTACCACCCTAAGAATACATCAAAAATAAACAACGAATCGTTCTTTGGATTGTTAATAATTGTTAAACCAGAATTTACAAGCATTCGCCGGTTGTTAACGTATCATCTCTCAATCCTTAAACTGTAGATGTTATTCTTTTACTGGATAAATAAAAAGTGCCGGCGATGGTCAACCATTTGTCCAGCGCCAAACCCAAAAAATCAGGAGAAGAATAACATGCGTCGTACAATGTACACCCTTTTTGCTCTGCTCATGCTAGCCAGCATGGCGTTGAGCGCCTGCGCTCCCGCGGCTACCCCAACCGCCCAGGTCATTCAACAGACCGTCCCGGTTCAACAAACGGTTGAAGTTCCCGTT